>DATLHR010000076.1:0-13904 GCA_035539815.1 Kofleriaceae bacterium | reverse complement strand
CGCTCGGAGGCGGGCTGGCGCGACCTGTTCTCCGCGGAGAACGGCTGGGGCCCGATCGCATTCGAGCGCTGGGAGGTCGACGCGAGCGGCACCTTCGACGAAGTCTGGGCGTTCCTCGGCGCGAGCTACCAGCTACCCGCCGCGCATGCCCCGGCGATCCGCGCCGCGCTCGCCGCGCAGTACGCACCTGCCGCGCGCGTCCCGTGCACGATCGTGACGTGGTTCGCGCAGGCGGCTCACGCGCCCTCTACGCGAACTCGCCCCCTACGCGAGACGCCGTCTCTGATCTGAATCGGGTCCGTACATTGTCTTCACGCCGTCAGTGCGCTGTCAGTACGAGCTCGACGATGTCCATAGGCGCTGCCCGAGCGAGCGGGCGGCGGTACGTCGGCGCTGGTGCTGCCTCGTATCGACGTTGTCATTCCATCGTCAGTACATTGTCCGTTCCGGTTTCGAATCGAGAAAGCCCGTTGCTGGTATCGGGGCATGGGGCGACTTCGGTGTGTCCGGCATCCGGACAAGCGGGGAAGGGAAGCGGCGAAACCGTCAGAGCCAGCGGCTATTGGTCGCCGATGCGAAAGCGACTCACGCGCAACGGCAATAGCCTCGCACTCGTGATCGACAAGCCGCTCCGGCACCTGCTTCACATCGGGCCGGAGCGACTTGTCGACCTCAGCTTCGACGGGCGAAGTCTCATCGTCACGCCGGTGGACGCGCGCTCGAAGCCTCCCAGGCGAACGGCAGCGGTGCAACGTGAGCAGGCAAGCGGTCCCGTGAATGTGGTGGACGATGACCAGCTCACGCTGGACGAAGCGCGCGAGGCGCCGGCCGTGATCGCGCGCCTGACGAACGAGTGGGGGATGGGGGAGGAGTCGTTCGCTCGGCTCGCCGACGTGAAGCCGCGTCTGGGTGCGTATTTCGCACGCGTAAATGGCGGCGACGACCGATTCCAGGGCGCTTCTGGCGCAGGGATGCGGGCAACCGTGCGGCGCTTGGGGGCTCTCCTTCAGATCCTGGACGAGGGCGCCCCATGGGAGCACGCGATGGTCGAGGTGCTGCGGCGGAGTCCGCGGCTCACCGCAGGTTAGTTGGCGTTGCCGCAGGCGAGGAATGCGTCGCGCGTGGTCGCGGTACGCGCGCACGTCGCGCCGGCCTCGCGCACGAGGCCTCGCTCGACGCACCACGGTCGCATCGACGCACGAGCGTCATGTAACGATCGAGCAGCGGCTCACAGGTGTCGCGATTGTCATCGCGCTCGTACTCGGCGAGATACAGCGCTCGCACCTCCAGGCGGCGAGCTCAGACGTTGAACAGGAAGTGCATGATGTCGCCGTCCTGGACGACGTACTCCTTGCCTTCCATGCGCAGCTTGCCGGCGGCCTTGATCGCGGCTTCGCTGTGGTGCTGCTCGAGGTCCGCGAGCGAGTAGACCTGGGCGCGGATGAAGCCCTTCTCGAAGTCGGTGTGGATCACGCCCGCGGCCTCGGGGGCGGTGGCGCCATGCTTGACCGTCCAGGCGCGCACTTCCTTCTCGCCGGCCGTGAAGTACGACTGCAGGCCGAGGAGGCGGTAGCACTCGCGCGCGAGGGTGGCGAGCGCGGGCTCGGTCAGGCCGTAAGACGCGAGGAGCTCGGCGCGATCGCCTTCCGCGAGCTCGGCGAGCTCGGCCTCGACCTTGCCGCACAGGATGACGACGCCGGCGCCTTCGCGCTTCGCGCGCTCGCGGACGGAGTCGCTCCATGCGTTGCCGTTGGGGAGGTCGCCTTCCCCGACGTTGCAGCAGTAGAGGACGGGCTTGGCGGTGAGGAGGCCGAACGTCGCGACCTGCTTCTGCTCGTCGTCGGTGAGCTGGAGGGTGCGCGCGGCCTTGCCGGCCTGCAGGTGGTTGAACACCTTCTCGGCGAGCGCGAGCTCGGCCTTGCCTTCCTTGCTGCCGGTCTTCGCGGTGCCCGACGCCTTCTTCACGCGCTTCTCCGCGGTCTCGACGTCGGCGAGCGCGAGCTCGAGCTCGATCACGTCGATGTCGCGCATGGGATCGACGGAGCCCGCGACGTGGATGACGTTGGGATCGTCGAAGCAGCGGACCATCATCAGGATGGCCTGGGTCTCGCGGATGTTGGCGAGGAACTTGTTGCCGAGGCCTTCCCCCTGCGACGCGCCCTTCACCAGGCCGGCGATGTCGACGATCTCGACGATCGCCGGGATGACCTTCTGCGGCGGGATGTACTTGGTGATGAGCTTCAGCCGCTCGTCGGGGACGGGGACGACGCCGACGTTGGGATCGATCGTGCAGAAGGGGTAGTTCGCCGCCTCTGCCTTTCCCGCCGTGAGCGCATTGAACACCGTGCTCTTGCCCACATTAGGGAGGCCTACGATCCCGACGGAGAGTGCCATGAGGGGCCATGCCTACCCCACACCCGCGCGGGCTGGCAAGGGTATGGCAAGCTCGCGGCATGCCACGCGCCCTCATTGCCGCCGCGGTGGTGGCCGCCGCGGCCTGCGGAGACAACCTTTCGGGGGCGGATGCGGACATCTTGGACCGCCTGAACGCGCTGCCGGGCGTCTCCGCCGTCCAGGCGTCGACCGATCTCCAGGGCTACTCGTTCTTCGAGCTGCGGTTCTCGCAGCCGGTCGACCACGACGCCGGCGGCGGGCCGACGTTCGAGCAGACGGTGTCGCTGCTGCACCGAGAGACGAGCCAGCCGCTGGTGGTGTTCACGACCGGCTACTGGGACTACTACCGCGATACGCCGACCGAGCTGGCGCGGCTGCTCGGCGCGAACCAGATCTCGATCGAGCACCGCTACTTCGGAGACTCGCGACCGGAGCCCGCCGACTGGTCGAAGCTAACGATCGCCCAGATGGCCGCCGACGAGCACGCCATCATCAGCGCGCTGCGCACGGTGTACGAGGGTGCGTTCGTGACGACGGGCGGCTCCAAGGGCGGGATGACCGCCGTCTATCACCGCCGGTTCTATCCCGACGATGTCGACGCGACGGTGCCGTACGTCGCGCCGCTCTCGCTGGGCGCGCCCGATGCTCGCTACGCGCCGTTCGTCGACACGCTCGGCCCGCCCGCGTGCCGCCAGGCCGTGCGCGACGTCGCGACGGAGATGCTGGCGAACCGCCGCGCCGCGCTGGTCGCCAGGGCCACGGCGCAAGCGGCGTCCGAGGGGCACGCGTACACGCGCATCGCGCTCGGGCCCGCGGTCGAGTCCGCGATCGTCAGCCTCGAGTGGGCGTTCTGGCAGTACCACGGCGTCGACGCGTGCGACGGTGTCCCCGTGGTCGCCGCCAGCGACGACGCGCTCTGGAGCTTCCTCGACGAGATCTCGCCGCCGAGCGATAGCGATGACGAGCAGATCGCCGCCTTCGAGGCCTACTACTACCAGGCATACGCGCAGCTCGGATATCCGGACGCCGGCGCCGCGTACCTCGACGCTCATCTCGTGTACACGGATGCCGACTACGATGGCGGGCTGCCCACGGCCGTGCCTGCGTACGACGACGGCGCCGCGATGCGCGATATCGACGACTGGGTGCAACAGGAAGGGAGTCGCCTGCTGTTCGTGTACGGCGAGTGGGACCCGTGGACGGGCGGCAAGTTCTCGCTGGGGCAGGCGGCCGATTCGCTGCTGCTGACGCAGCCCCAGGGAACGCACGGGGCGCGGATCACGCGGCTCTCCGACGCGGATGCGGACGCCGCGATGGAGAAGCTCACGGCATGGACCGGCATCGCGCTGGCGTCGTCACGCGCGCGCTCGCGGGAGCTCGACCTCGATCTTCTCTCCAGGCCCGCGCTCCGCGAGCCGCGCGTCCCGCCGGCGATGCAGCGCATGCTGCGGGCTCGTGCGAGGATCGTGCGATGAGCGAACGTCGCGTCGTCCTCGTCACCGGCTCCACCGACGGCATCGGCCGCGCGACGGCGCGTGCGCTCGCCGCCGCAGGCGTGAAGGTCCTCGTCCACGGGCGCAGCAAGCCCAAGGTCGAGGCCACGCTCGCCGAGCTGCGCGCCGAGCTGCCGGGCGCGGAGCTCGAGGGTGTCTCGTTCGACCTCGGCTCGCTGGCGTCCGTGCGCAAGGGCGCCGAGCAGGTGCTCGCGCGTGCGCCCGCGCTGCACGTGCTGATCAACAATGCCGGCATCGTCACCGACGAGTGCGTGGTCAACGAGGATGGCATCGAGCTCACGTTCGCGGTCAACCATGTCGGGCCGTTCTTGCTTACCGAGCTGCTCGCGCCGCGGCTCGAGGCGAGCGCCACGCAGCAGGCGTCGCGCGTGATCAACCTGGCTTCGATCGCACACACGCGCGGCCGCCTGCAGCTCGACGATCTGACCCTGGGCCGAGCGTGGTCGGGCTATGCGGCCTACGCTCAGGCCAAGCTCGCCAGCGTGATGCACGTGATCGAGCTCGCCGCGCGCCGGGATCCGGCGAAGCTCGTCGCGTACGCCCTGCACCCCGGCGTGATCGCGACCAAGCTGCTGCGCCAGGGCTGGGGACCGATCCAGGCCGCCTCGGTCGAGACCGGGGCACGCAACACCATGCGGCTCGCGACCGGCGAGGTCGTCGAACCATCGGGCACGTACTTCTCGGAAGCCACGCCCACGCCGCCGGCGGCCGCCGCCCGCGATGCGTCTGCGCGCGAGGCGCTGTGGCACGCGTCGCTGCGGCTCGCGCGCGTCTAAAGGCTGTCCCGAGCGTGCTACGCTGGTGGCGTGACGGCGAAGAAGATCCTGGTCGTCGAGGATGACCCCGTCAATCAGATGATCCTCTCCGATTTCCTCGCGGCCAACGGCTACCAGACCATCGCGGCCGGGTCGGGGCCCGAGGGCATCGAGCGGTTCGAGCGCGAGCGCCCGGACCTGCTACTCGTCGATGTCCAGCTGCCGCGCAAGAACGGCTTCGAGCTCGTGCGCGAGATCAAGGGCCGGCCCGAGGGCAAGACCATCCCGATCGTGCTGATGAGCGCCGTCTATACCCACGAGGATCAGTCGAACCGCACGATCCAGCTCGGCACGCTCGCCGACGGTTACCTGAGCAAGCCCTTCGATCTCGTCGAGCTGCTGACCACGGTGCGCGAGCTGTTGCGCGAGCGCTGAGATGCCAGCCAGTCGGGTCGCACGCGCGATCGCCGAGATGTCGACGCCGGCCAATCGGCCGAAGCTGTGGTTCGGCATCTGGAGCGGCTTTGCGATCGCGATCGGGTTCGGCCTGCTCGCGCTGCTCGCCGCGTTCTTCCATCTGACGCCGTGGAAGTGGGCGTACATCACGCTGGTCTCGGTCAAGCTGCTGACCAACTCCGTCGCGTGGCTCGCGCTGTCGCGTGATCGCTACGTGATGGAGACGCAGGGGATCAACACGTGCGCGGACGTCGTGCTGCTCACCGCGGCGATCTACTTCACCGGCGGTCCTTACAGCCCCCTGTTGCCGACGTACGTGATCGTCATCGCGGTGATGTCGCTGCTGACCAACCTCACCATCACCATCATCATGGCGCTGTTCACGGTGGCGTCGTTCGCGGCGATGCTGATCCTGATGGCGACGGGCACGCTGCCGCCGACGCCGGTCCCGGGGGCGCCGGGCGAGACGCCGACCATCGGGTACACGATCACCGCGATCGGCTACTGCGCACTCGTCATCGGCGTGCCCGCGGCTTTCTCCGCGGCGACGCTGCGCCTGCTGCGAGCGAAGGAGGCCGACCTCGAGCGTCGCACCGCGCAGCTGATCGAGACCGCCGCGCAGCGCAGTCAGTTCGTCGCATCGATGACGCACGAGCTGCGCACGCCGATCCACGGCGTGCAGGGCCTCGCCGACGTGATCGCCGCGGGCGTGTACGGCCCGGTCACCGAGAAGCAGAAGGAGGCGTGCGGCGCGATCAAGCGCAGCGCGCAGAACCTCCTCCAGCTGGTCGACGACGTCCTGCAGCTCAGCCGCGCCGAGGCCGGCAAGATCGATGCGCACGGCGGCCCCGTCGACATCACCGCGCTCGTCGAGCGTGTGACCTCGTCGGTGTCGTGGATGGTCGGCACGAAGAAGCTGAACCTCGAGGTCGAGGTCGCGCCGGACCTGCCCATCGTGCAGTCCGACGAACGATGGCTCGCGCACGTGCTGGTGAACCTGATCGCCAATGCGATCAAGTTCACCTCGGAAGGCGGCTACGTCGTCGTGCGCGCCATGCGCTGCGAAGGCGGGGTCGCGCTGAGCGTGCAGGACACCGGCATCGGGATCCCCGAGAAGGATCGCGAGCGGATCTTCGACGCCTACCGCCAGCTCGAGCGCGGTGACGAGAAGGGCTACGGCGGCGTCGGCCTCGGCCTCGCGCTGGTCAAGCAGCTCGCGACGCTGCTCGCCGTCGAGGTCGAGCTCGAGTCAGCGGTGGGGACGGGCTCGACGTTCCGCGTGATCGTCCCGCTCGCGTGGCGCGGGCGCAGCACGACGCGGATCAGCGTCCCGGCACCGCCTGCGTAGCGAGCTCGCCCAGCAGCTCGGCGAGCCGGGCTGGTTGGTGCCGGGGGATCGCGTGGCCGCAGCGCTCGAGGATGACGTGGCGGTGATCGGCGAAGTGAGCGCGGCGTGCGGCGCGCTCCTCGATCGGCAGGTTGAGCCGCGAGTCGGCGCCGTCGACCATCAACACCGGGCAGGTGATGCGCGTCCAGTACTTGATCGCGGTGTCCAGCCGGTACGGATATGGACCCATCGTCAGGTGCAGCGGATCGTGCTTCCACACGACGCCGCCCTCGACGCGGCGCGTGCCGTGCTCGGCGAGCTCGCGCGCGAGCGCCTCGTCGAGCAGCGGGTCCTTCGCGCGCAGCCTCGCGGCCGCGACGTCGACCGTGGGCATGACCTTGGGCGCGTGCGCGGTGGTCCTCCACTGCGCGATCCACTGCGCGGTGCGCGCCGGTCCATCCCCACCGGCCAGGTCCGGCGGACCGAGCCCCTCGAGCAGCGCGAGCGCGGCGGGGCGCTCGGGCCGCGTACCGGCCCAGTACGTCGCGACGGTGCCGCCCATCGAGTGGCCGGCGAGCACGAACCGCCCGGGGACCAGCTGGGCGATCACGTCGTCGAGGTCCGCGACGTAGTCGAAGAAGTGGTAGTAGCCGCCGGCGCCGATCCGATCGCTGTCGCCGTGACCGCGGAGATCGGGCGCGATCACGCGCGCGTGCGGCGCCAAGCGCTCGGCCACGCCACGCCAGCCATACGCGAAGTCGGTGAACCCGTGCACGAGCACGAACGTGAGCTCGCTCGCGGTCTCGCCCCACTCGACGACGTGATAGTCGAGCCCCGTCGCGAGCGACAGACGAAGTGACCTCAGGGCGAGACCCCGATCTCGTAGATGCCGCCGCCGATCGTGGTGAGGTACAGCTCGCCGCGCGCGTCCGCGTGGATGCTCGCCGCGCCGGCCGGCATGGAGATCGGGAGATCGACGATCTCGAGCGTGTCGTCGCTGCGCAGCCGCGCCTTCACGAGGCCGGCGCCTTCGGAGGAATGGTCGGTGTAGAAGAACCACCCGGTGAGGTCCGGGTAGCAGGTGCCGCGGTAGACCTGACCCGCGATGATCGAGATCCAGCCGTCGCCGTGCGTGCGGCTGTCCTGCGGGAACACGAGCCCCGACGGTTCGCACGCCGCCTGCGCGCCGGACTGCGTGCAGTTGTCGTCCTGCGTGTCGCAGCAGCCCATGCCCTCGTAGATGCTCCAGCCGAGGTTCGCGCCCTTCTGCTGCGCAGGCCGCAGCACCGTGAGCTCCTCGATGCGGCCCTGACCGACGTCGCCGATCCAGAGATCGTGGGTCATGCGATCGAACGACCATCGCCACGGGTTGCGCAGGCCGCGGATGAACACCTCGGGCGCGCCGCCGCCGCTCGCGTACGGATTGTCGGCGGGGATCCCGTACAGCTTGCCGGCGGTGGTGCCATCGACGTCGATGCGCAGGAACTTGCCGAGGAGGTTGTCGAGGTCCTGCGCGGTGCGCTGCGGATCGCCGCCGCCGCCGCCATCCCCCGTACCGATGTACAGGAACCCATCACTTCCGAACTCGATCATGCCGCCGTTGTGGTTGCCGGCGAAGTCAGGGATCGAGAGGATCGGGGTGCACGTCGGCTCGGCGAGGTTGGGATCGGTCGCGCTGACCTGACAGCGTGCGACGACGTTCGCGTTGTTGGTCGTGTAGAAGACGAAGAAGCGGCCGGTGGTCGCGTAGCGTGGGTGGAACGCGAGGCCGAGGAGGCCTTGCTCGCCGCCGGCGACGAGGACGTCCTCGATGTCGAGGAACGGCATCGGGCGCACGACGCCGTTCTCGAGGATGCGGATCCGGCCCGCGCGCTCGACGACGAACAGGCGTGGATCTCCGGCCGGGGCGGTGACCAGCAGCGCGGCATCGCTGAGGGTCGCGATCTGCCGCAGCATCACGGTGTCACCGGCGACCGGCGTCGTGCACGGCGGCAGCGTGGGGATGTCGTCGTTCTTACCGCTTTCCCCGCACGCCGCGATCAGCACCGTCGTCAGAGCCACCAGGTTGCGCGTTCGCCCCATCATGGGCTCCATCATACGCCCGGCCCACCTTCTCGGCCCAGGCACCAAATGCGAACAGCGTCCCGCCTACCAGGGCGAAGGGCACGAGGAAGATCCAGCCCGTGAACCCGTCGTACGTGGCATAGAACGCGAGCGCACCGAGCATCCCGACGAGCCACACGAGCATCGAGACGAGGTAGCCGGTCAGCTGGATCTTCCGCTTGCGGATCGCCGACTCGAGCTTGGCCAGGAAGTAGGCCGCCTCGTCGGGCGTCAGCTGCTCGATCGCGCGCGCGAGCTCCGCGTGCTTGTCGGAATCGAACGCCTTCGCGACCATCTGATCCTCGGCGGGCTTACCCACGGCCGCGACCTTAGCATGCGCTATATCTCCGGCGTGCCCGCCCTCAAGATCCACGATGATCTCGGACGCACGCTGGTGTTCGTCCACCCGCCGCAGCGGATCGTCTCGCTCGTCCCCAGCGACACCCACAGCGTCATCGCGCTCGGCGCCGTCGATCGGCTCGTCGGGCGAACGACGTACTGCGAGAGCCGCGAGGCCGCGCACGTCCCCACCGTCGGCGGCACCAAGGATGTCGACGTCGAGGCGGTGCTCGCGCTCGCGCCGCACCTCGTGATCGCGAACCAGGAGGAGAACACGCGGCCGGCGCTCGAGGCGCTCGCGGCGCGCGTCCCGGTGCTCGTGTCCCTGCCGCGCCGGGTGGAGCAGGGGCTCGCGCACCTCGCGCGCCTCGCGCGCATCCTCGGCGTCGCCGATCGGGATCCCGCGCGAGCGCTCGTGCGCCGCGGCTATCAGCTGGCGCCGGCGCCCGCCGCGACCCGCAAGGCCTTCATCCCGATCTGGATGGATCCCCTGATGACGCTCAACGCCGACACGTTCGGCTCCGACGTGCTCGCGCGGCTCGGCATCACGAACGCGTTCGGCGATCGGCTGCGGCTGTATCCGCTCGCCGCGGACCTCGGCAAGACCGCGCCGCAGGACGCCGGCGGACGCGACGTGCGCTATCCACGCGTCACCCTCGACGAGGTCCGAGCACGCGGCGCCGAGCTGCTCATCCTGCCCGACGAACCCCACGCGTTCAGCGCCGATGACGAGGCGGTGCTCCGCGGGGCGCTCCCCGAGGCGACGGTGATCCGCGTCAGCGGCAAGGATCTGTTCTGGTACGGTGCGTGGACGATCGACGCGCTGGAGCGGCTCGCCGCGCAGCTGCGCTAGCCCAGGCGCCGGCGGAGGCCCGCGACGTAGCGGGCGGCGGCGCCGGGGCGGCGCGCGAAGAACAGCGACGGCTCGACGAGCTCGAGCTCCATGATCATCGGCCGCCCGGCGGCGTCGCGCGCGAGGTCGACGCGCGCATAGAGGATGCGCTCGACGAACGGCGCGAGAGCGGCGTCGGCGACCTCGCGCTCGTCATCGGCGATCGCGAATGGTCCATTGATGCGCTCGGCGTCGCCCGCGAAGCGTGCGGTCTTGCGGATCGCATGCGAGAGCTCGCCGTCGATCCACACCAGCGAGCGCTCGCCGTAGCCCTCGACGCTGTCGACGTACGGCTGCACCAGCGCGAGCCCGCGCGCGGTGAGCTCGGTCAGGTGTGCGGCCGCGGCCACGGCCGCGGGCTCGCTCGCGATGTCGAACACGCGCGCGCCGAGCGAGCCGGCGCCGACCTCCGGCTTGATCACGAGGCGGCTCGCCGACAGGTCGCGCGCGACGGCCGAGAGCTCGAGCGGCGCCTCGGCGATCACCGTCGGCACCACGGGCACGCCACGGGCGGCGAGCTCGCGCAGGTAGCGCTTGTGGACGTTGCCGCGCACGATGTCGCGCGGGTTCCACAGCGGCGCCGCCGCGGCGACGCGATCGATCCACGCGAGGAACCCGGGGACGTCGAGCGCGTAGTTCCACGTCGAGCGCAGGATCGTCGGGACGGGCGCGTCCCAGTCGACGCGCGGGTCATCCCATGCGTACAGGGCCGCGGCGAACCCGCCGGCCGCGAGCGCCTCGGCGAGCGGCGCCTCGTCGGCGTCGGGCTCGGGGAGCGTGGTGCACGTGGCGATGCGGAGCGGCGTCATGGGGTCGGCAAGATGAAGCCATAGCGCGTCATCACCTCCCGTCCTTCGCGGGAGTCGATGAACGTCGCGAGCTGGCGCGCCGCGTCGGCCTCGGCGCCGCTTCCGCACACGACGAGCTGCTGGTCGAGCGCATCGTGCAGCGCCGGATCGATGCGCAGGAACGCGCCGCCATCGGTCACCACGGCGAGCGACAGCGCGACGATCGCGGCATCCGCGTCGCCGTTCTTGGCGTACAGCATCGTCGCCTGCACGTTCTCGGCGAGCACGATGCGATCGGCGATCTGCGGCCACACGCCAGCCTTCTCGAGCGCTTGTCGGGCAGCGACGCCGTACGGCGCGTGCTCGGGGTTGGCGATCGCGATCCGCTTGTACTCGGGCTTCGCGAGATCCTCGAGCTTCGACGGTGCGGGCTTGCCGTTCGCCGTCCACACGACGATGCGCCCCCGCGCATACATCCGAGCCGACGCGCGCGCGCAGCGGCCCGCCTCGATCACGTTGTCGACGAACTCCTTGTTCGCGGACGCGAACAGGTGGAACGGCGCACCTTGCTCGATCTGCTTCGAGAGCTGACCGCTCGAGCCGAAATGCAGCTCCGCGTGGATGCCGGTGCGGCGCTCGAACTCGGCGCCGAGCTCGGTGAATGCGCGTGCGAGATCCGACGCCGCGGCGACGCGGACCCGCCGGCCATCCGCCTTGCGCGAGCAACTCGTGCCGACGAGGGCGACGGTCACGGCGAGGACGACGGCGAGCGGGAGACAGCGCACGGCGGCCAGCGTATCGCGTATAAGTGAGGTGATGGAACGCCGGGTGGTCATCATCGAAGACGAGCGGGATGTGGCGCGGCTCCTGGAGTTCAACCTGCGGAGCGCGAGCTTCGAGGTGTTCACGGCGGTGGGCGGAGGCGAGGGGTTCTCGCTCGTGCAGCAGCACCAGCCCGATGTCGTCGTGCTCGATCTGATGCTGCCCGATATGTCGGGCTACGACGTGTGTAAGCAGATCCGCGGCGACAGCAAGATCGCCGAGGTCGGGGTGTTGATGCTGACCGCGAAGGGCGAGCCGGAGGATCGCATCCTCGGACTCGAGGTCGGGGCCGACGATTACGTCGTGAAGCCGTTCGTGGTGCGCGAGGTCGTGCTGCGCGTCACCGCGCTCGCCAACCGCATCGCCGAGCGTCGCGCGCGACCGAGCGCGAGCGACAAGAGCGGCGTGCTGCGGGTCGGCCCGATCGAGCTGGACCCCATGACCCATGACCTGCGGATCGGCGGCCTGCCGACGCAGCTGCGCCCGCTCGAGTACAAGCTGCTGCAGCTGCTGGTCTCCGACCCCGGGCGCGTCTTCACGCGCGAGGAGCTGCTCGAGCAGGTGTGGGAGACGCGCGGCGACATCAACACGCGCACCGTCGACGTTCACGTGCGCCGGCTGCGCGTCAGCCTCGGACCGGCCGCCGACGTGATCGAGACCGTGCACGGGTTCGGCTATCGCGCGAAGCGCGATGCGTAGCTCGCTCCGCAACCGGCTGCTCGTCACGTTCTTGATCCTCGTGATCGTCGTCGGCGCAGGGACGCTGTTCGCGATCGAGCGCACGCTCGCCGACGACCTCGTCGCCTCGCTCGACGCGCGGTTGACCAAGCAAGGCACCGCCGTCGCCGGCTGGCTGAATGTCGCCGGGCACCCCGAGCGGCTCTCGCCTCGCCTCGCGGCGGTCACCGGCACGCGCATCACCGTCATCGGCGCGGATGGCCTGGTGCTGGGCGACTCGCTCGAGCCGTCGACCGTCGGGCGACCGATCGGCGACGCCGCCGAGGTCGCGCGGGCGCGGCGCGGCGAGATCGGGCGCACGATCCGCGAGCTGCGCGCGGACGAGCCGCCGCAGTACCTGGTCGCGGTGCCGGCCGACAACGGTCGGGTGGTCCGGCTCGCGGTGCCGCTCGGTGACGTGCTGCAGACGCGCGCACGCATGCGCAACCGCCTGCTCGCCGGCGCGGCCATCGGGTTCCTCGGCTGCATCGTGCTGTCGTGGATCTTCATCCGGGCGATCACGCGGCCCCTACAATCGATGACGCAGACCGCGGAGCGGCTCGCCAAGGGCGACTACGACGTGCCGGCTCCACTCGACGCCGGCGGCGAGTTCGGCGTGCTCGCGCGCGCGATGCTGCACATGGCGGGGGAGGTCAAGACCCGGGTCGGCGAGCTCACGCAACAGCGCGACCTGTTGCGCGTCGTGTTCGCCGGTCTCGTCGAGGGCGTCGTCGTCATCGATCGCGCCGGCGAGGTCGTGCTCGTCAACGATCCCGCGCGCCCGCTGCTCGGCGAGACCCAGGCCGATCCGCGCGAGCTGCCGGCGCCGCTGCGGCCGCTCGTCGACCGCGCGCTCGCGGGTGAGCTGGCCGACGCCGAGCTCTCGCTGTTCGGGCGCGAGGTCCGCGCCAGCGCACGCCCGCTCGGCGATCCCGGCGCGATCGTGGTGCTCTACGACGTCACGAGGATGCGCGCGCTCGAGGCGGTGCGCCGCGACTTCTTGTCCAACGCCGCGCACGAGCTGCGCACGCCGCTGACGTCGATCTCCGGCTACACCGAGACGCTGCTCGGCGGGGGCGTGGATGCCGAGACCTCGAAGGAGTTCCTGACCACGATCCACCGTAACGCGAACCGCATCGCGGCCCTGGTGTCGGACCTGCTCGTGCTCGACACGCTCGGGGGGCGCGCGGCGCTCGTGGGCGAGCGCACCCCCGTCGAGCTCGCGCAGGTCGTGCGGGATGCGGCGCGCACGACGAAGGGCGTCGCGCCCTCGGCGCACATCGATGTCGAAGTGGACCCGCAGGTCGCCGTGCTCGTGACACGCGAAGGCCTCGATCACGTCGTGCAGAACCTGATCGACAACGCGGTCAAGTACGGCGGCGGCACGCCGATCAGCGTGCGGGCGACGCGCGAGGGTGATCGCGTGCGCCTCGCGATCACCGACCGCGGCCCCGGCATCCCCGAGGGCGCCGAGGAGCGCATCTTCGAGCGCTTCTATCGAATCGACCCCGGCCGCAGCCGCGACGCCGGCGGCAGCGGCCTCGGGCTGGCGATCGTGAAGAGCCAGGTCGAGGCGATGGGCGGGCGCGTGTGGGTCGAGCACGCGTCGCCCGGCGCGCGCTTCATCGTCGAGCTCGACGCGGCCTGATCTACTTCGGGGCGGAGCCGGAGCCGGACGCCGGCGCCTCGGCGGAACCGGAGGCTGGTGCCGCGGCCGAACCCGCTGCTGAACCCGCTGCCGAGCCCGCGGCCGAACCCGAGCCCGCGGCCGAGCCCGCAGCCGACCCTGCGTCCGAG
>DATLHR010000075.1:0-2121 GCA_035539815.1 Kofleriaceae bacterium | reverse complement strand
AGCGCCGTGGTGTTGAACACGCTGTCGATCGGCGCGGCGCTCGGCGCGACGGTGTGGGTGTTCCGTGCGCACCCGCTCGATCCGTCGGTGCCGATCCTGCTGTTCTGCATCCTGTTCGGGCTGTCGATGGACTACTACGTGCTCGTGCTGTCGCGGATCCGCGAGGCCTACCTCAAGGACGGCGATAACGCGCATGCGGTCGCGGCGGGGCTCGCGCGCAGCGCCGGCGTGGTCACGAGTGCGGCCGCGATCATGGTGACGGTGTTCGGTGCGTTCGCGCTCGCGCGGTTCGTCGTGATCCGCTCGGTCGGCTTCGGGATGGCGCTCGCGGTCGCGCTCGATGCGACGCTCGTGCGCGTGTTGCTCGTGCCGGCGGCGATGACGTTGCTCGGCGACTGGAACTGGTGGGCGCCGCGGTGGCGACGCCGGGGAGGGACGGCCTGATGGCGACGGTGCTCTCGGTGCTCGGGCTCGTCCTGCTCGCCGACGTCGTCGTGTGGCATCGCGTGTTCGCGGTAGCGATCGCGCGTCCGGAGCCGCCGCGCCGGCCGCCGGCCCGGTATCCCTCGATCACCGTCGTGCGTCCCGTGCGCGGCCTCGACGTCGGCGCCGCGGAGAACTTCCGCGCGGCGCTCGTCACCAACTATCCCGGCGAGGTCGAGACGCTGTTCGTGTTCGACGACGAGGCGGATCCTGGGCTCCCGGTCGCGCGCGAGGTCGTCGCGGCGCACGGTGGTGGCGCCGCGATCATGTTCTCCGGGCAGCCACCGGACGGCCGCACCGGCAAGCTGCACGCGATGATCGCGGGCATGCGCCGCGCGCGGGGCGAGCTCGTCGCGTTCGGTGACTCGGACACGCGTCCGTCGCCCGACCTGCTGACCGCGCTCGTCGATGCGCTGCTCGCCGCGCCCGACGTGGGCTGCACGTTCTCGCCGGTCGTGGTCGTCGATCCGCCGCAGACGGTCGGCGACGTCGGCTATGCGCTCATGATGGATGGGCTGTACGGCCCTGGCGTCGCGCGGGCGGCGGGGGCATCGGGCAGGCTCCCGTTCATCATGGGCCAGCTGATGGTGTTTCGCCGCGAAGCGCTCGCGGCCGCCGGTGGACTCGCGTTCGCCGACGGACAGCTCGTCGACGACATGTACCTCGGCCGCTGCTTGCACAACGCCGGCTTCGCGAACGTGATGATCCGCGCGCCGCTCGCGGTGGCGAATCGCGGCACGTCATTGCGGAGATTCCTCGCGATCTACCGGCGCTGGATGCTGTTCGGGCGCGATGGGATTCCGATCCGCTGCACGTGGCCGCTGTGGCTGCGCGGCATCGCCGCGTGGCTCGCGATCGCGCTGCTCGTCGCTGCGCTCGCCCTCGGTGCCGGCGGAGCGGCGCTCCTCGCGGCGGGCGTGGTCGTCGCCCAGGGCGAGAGCATCGTGCGTCTCCACACACGGTTCGGCGGCGGCCGCATCGCGTGGCACCGCCGATGGTTCGGCGCCGCACTGTTCCTCCTCGCGCCGTTCGTCGTCGCGAGCATGGCGTGGCCGCGGGTCGATTGGCGAGGTCGCGCGTACGCGCTGGCGCGCTGAGCGACGGTGTCGGATATGCAGCCCGCGCCGCGCGGCCCGAGCGTGCGGTGTGGCGGGGGTGACCACGCCGCCGACGCTGTGTCGCCGGGTTCGCGAGGCACCTCGGTTGCACGTAGCGCGCTCGACCACCGAGGAGAGTGTGATGCGGGAGAGTCTGCGGCTCAACGTGGGAACGAATGTGGCGGTGTGGATCGGGCGAGAGCGGCGGGCGGCGCAGCTGCGCACCGTCTCGCGCTTCGGTGCCTTCGTCAGCTGCGATCCGCCGCCTCCTCCGGGGGCGGCCGTACGGCTCGTCCTCGAGACCGAGCACGAGCCGCGCATGCTGGCGACGGGGCAGGTGGCCTACCAGATCGAGCGCGGCTCGGCCGAGCGGCTCGGCACTCCGCCCGGGATCGGGATCCGCTTCGATCGCCCGCTGCCGTCGTGCCGCAAGATCGAGGCGGCGGCGCCGCGGTTCAGCGGTGAGCTCGCCGAGGTCGGCCTCCCGTACGTCCTCGCCATGATCGATCGGACGCAGCGATCGTGTCGGCTCCGCCTGATC
>DATLHR010000074.1:0-15701 GCA_035539815.1 Kofleriaceae bacterium | reverse complement strand
TTCCTCGAGTGCGTCGTCGCTCCTGGCTACTCGGCGGCCGCGCGCGATCTGCTCGCGAGCAAGAAGAACCTCCGGCTGGTCGCGGCCACCGGCGACTGGAAGGCGCCGACCGGCGAGCTCGCGTGGAGCGTGCGCACGATCGCGGGCGGCGCGCTCGTGCAGAGCGTCGACAACGGCATGGTCGAGCTCGCCAACGCCAAGGTCGCGACGACGCGCCCGCCGACCGACGCCGAGCGCGCGGACCTCGGGTTCGCGTGGCGGGTCGCGAAGCACGTCAAGTCGAACGCGATCGTGTTCGCCAAGGACGGCGTCACCGTCGCGATCGGCGCCGGTCAGATGAGCCGCGTCGACTCGGTGCGGATCTGCGAGCGCAAGGCGGGCGCGGCGCTCAAAGGCGCGGTGGTCGCGTCGGACGCGTTCTTCCCGTTCCGGGACGGCGTCGACGTGCTCGCCGAGGCGGGCGCCGTCGCGGTCGTCCAGCCCGGCGGCTCGGTGCGCGATGACGAGGTGATCGGGGCGGCCAACGAGCACGGCCTGGCGATGCTGTTCACCGGCATGCGCCACTTCCGCCACTGATGTTCATCGACGGCGCGACGTTCCGCCGCCTGGTCCGCGCACGCGAGCTGCTCGCGGACACCGCGCTGCCCGTGCGCGCGATCGCGGCGCAGGTGGTGCTGTCGCCGTCGTACTTCATCCGCGCGTTCGCGGCGCTGTTCGGCGACACGCCGCACCAGTTCCGCACGCGCGTGCGCGTCGATCGCGCGAAGGCGCTGCTCGCGGGCGGAAGGTCCGTGACGGAGACGTGCTTCGAGCTCGGCTTCTCCAGCCTGCCGAGCTTCTCGGGGCTGTTCACGCGCTGGGTCGGTGCGCCGCCGACCCGCTACCGCACCTCGCTCGCGGTGCCGGGCCTGCGGATCCTCGTGCCGGGCTGCCTCGGCATGCTCGCGCAGCTGCCGTTCGGAGCGCTGGGGAATTGTCGATAAGCGCGTGTTCGCCGGCGGTGGCACGCTGCGCCCATGCTGCACATCAAGCTCACGAGCATCATGGTCGAGGACCAGGCCAAGGCCCTCGCGTTCTACACGGACGTCCTCGGCTTCGTCACGCAGATGGACTTCCCGGTCGGCGACTACCGCTGGATCACGGTCGCGGCGCCCGGACGCGATGACCTGCAGCTCGCGCTCGAGCCCAACGCCAACCCGGCGGGCAAGGCGTTCCAGCAGGCGATGTTCGAGCAGAAGATTCCAGTGGCATCGTTCGAGTCGACGGACCTCGACGAGGATCATGCACGGCTGGTCGCGCGCGGCGTGGCGTTCACCCAGGCGCCGACCACCGCGGGCACGGTGAAGATCGCGATCTTCTCCGACACCGTCGGTAATCTGATTCAGATCCATCAGGCGCTGTAACGACGTTGTCCGTCCAACGCTCCGGCCTCCGAGTGTCGCGCTCGCGCACGTTCGAATCCGCGTCGACGAGAACTTTGCACCGGGAGTACGGGTCTTCGATCGCGAAGCTTTACTCGCATGCATGACGAGCAGATGGTGGCGCCACACGTCACACGGGTTGAGTGAGGAAGGAGAGCGAGATGGCGAACGAGAAGGCGGTGCTGTTCATCGGTGCGAATCGGCCGATCACGGGGCGGGAGACGGAGGCGATGAGCTTGTGGCAGGAGACGGGCGCGTGGCTCGAGACTGCGCAGCGCAACGGCTGGTTCGCGCGCTGGGACGGCTACTGGTTGACCGCGCACGGCGGTGACCTCAATGCGGCGTTCACGGTGTACGGCGATCGCGCCAAACTCGACGAGTGGCGGCGCACGGACGAGTTCGAAGCGTGGGTCTTTCGTGCGCAGAACTGCTTCGACCAGCTCGGCGTGGTCCCCGGCGTCAGCTATGCGGCTTCGGCGGAGACGCTGGCCCGTCGGACGCGTGCGCTCGGGCGCTAGGTAGTCGATTCGGGGCGAGGGGGAAGGGGACGGCCGGGTCGCCGGCGCGCTTGTCAGGTCTCGGTCAACAGATAGATCGGGAACTGCCAGCCGTCGGCGACCTCGAGCCAGAGGGTGAGTGACCAGCCCTTGGTGGTGAGCAGCTCGCGCACTCGCATCACTTGCGACGGCGCGATGGTGAGGGGCAGGGAGATGGTCACCTTCCGCGTGGTGCCGGCCGGCACGCTGAGGCGCGGAAGCTGGGTCGTCGCGATCAGTTGATCGTTCTGGCGGGCATCGAGGTGGTTGTCCTCGATCTCGAGGTCGATGGAGGTGGGGTTGGTGATCGCGACATCGAGCTCGACAGCGACGGTGATCCGATCGCTGCGGACGCCGGTGATGAGGTCCAGCGCGTCCGGGACGTCGGCGCGCAGGCTGTTCCAGTCGACGTCGTACTTGCACTTGAGGATCTGGCTCTTGTGGTGCAACGAGCGGCCGACCGCGCCGAAGCGGTACGCGTTCCAACCGAGCGTCGTCACGAGCAGCACCCACGCGATGATGCGGACGGGGAGCGAGCTGCGCGTGCGGCGCTTCGCATCGGAGAGCAGCGCCGCGCCCGCGACCGTGCCGCCGAGCGCCGCCAGCGCGATGCCGACGATCTGCGTGCCGAAGGCGACGCCGAGCTGCGTGCTCAGGCTCCAGGTCGGATGCTCCGCGGCGAGATTGGCGACGACGATCGAGGGCGCCGCGAACAGCGCGCCGAACCCGAGCAGCAGCACGGGATGCGCGAGGTACGTCTTGATCATCGCCGAGTAGCGCAGCTTGTGCCGCTGCAGCACCGGCGACAGGAAGTCGACGCCGACCGATGCGAACAGCACGAGGAACGACAGCGCCGTCGCCAGCGCGCGACGCGCGGGCGAGTCGGAGTAGCCGATCCAGAAGATCGTCCCCTGCGCCGTGACGACGAACAGGAACAGCTTCACCTCCTCCCACGCCTGGAACCACAGCGGGTGCTCCTCGATCGGCTCGGTGACCAGGTCCGCGTCGCGCTCGAGGGCGGCGGAGACCTGCTCCTTGATCGGGAACAGCGCGAGCTGCACCGCCAGCAGGCTCGCGGTCAGCGCCGCGTTGATGATGACGAGCTTCTCCTGCTGTGCGAGGAGCCGATCGACGAGGAGGCGTGCGGCGAACTGCCAGTCCGCGGGCACCAGATAATCGAGCAGCAGCCCGCGCAGATCGCCCGCGTGGGCGAGCACCAGCGACGCGACGAGCCCGAGCAGCGCGGCCGCGGCGGCGAGGTACACGGCGAGCCAGATCGCACTGCGCGCACGCAGCCTGCGCACGGCGGTGGGCGCCTCCCACCCCGCGAGAGCGACCTGTCGGCGCACCCCGAGCATCGGCGCCACACACTAACGCGTCATGGCTTGGAAGGCTCATCTCGCACGGCTAGATTGCCCGCATGAAGATCCTGGTCGTCGGCAGCGGAGGGCGCGAGCACGCACTCGTATGGCGGCTCGGGCAGAGCGGGCACGTCGTGATCGCGGCGCCCGGCAATCCCGGGATCGAGGCGCACGCCGCGTGCTTCCCGATCAAGGTCGACGAGCTCGATCGCCTGGTCGAGCTCGCGGTCACCGAACAGGTGGAGCTCGTCGTCGTCGGCCCCGAGGCGCCGCTGGTCGCCGGCCTCGCCGACAAGCTGCGTGCCCGCGGCGTACCCGTGTTCGGCCCCGGCACCGCCGGCGCGCAGCTCGAGGGCAGCAAGGCGTTCAGCAAGGAGTTCTTCGCGCGCCACGGGATCCCGACCGCGCCGTTCGAGGTCGTCGCGACCGTCGCCGAGGCCGACGCCGCGATCGAGCGGCTCGGTGGTCAGGTCGTGGTCAAGGCCGATGGGCTCGCGGCGGGGAAGGGCGTCGTCGTCGCGGCGGATGCCGGCGAGGCGCGCAGCGCCGCCCGCGCGATGCTCGAGGAGGGCCGGTTCGGCCGGGCCGGCGCCCGCCTCGTGATCGAGAAGCGGATCCTCGGCCGCGAGGTCAGCGTGCTCGCGCTCACCGACGGCCGCCACGTCGAGGTGCTGCCTCCCGTCGAGGATCACAAGACGATCTTCGATGGGGATCGCGGCCCCAACACCGGCGGCATGGGCACCGTGTCGCCCGCGTGGACCAGCGACGTCGTCGCGCAGCGGATCGTCCACGAGGTGCTCCAGCCGACGCTGCGCGGGCTCGCCGCCGATCGCATCGACTATCGCGGCGTGCTCTATGCCGGGGTGATGGTCGACGCCGCGGGGACCCCGTGGCTGCTCGAGTACAACTGCCGGTTCGGCGATCCGGAGACGCAGCCGATCATGGCGCGCATGCGCGGTGACCTCGGTGCGGTGCTGCTCGGCGCTGCCAACGGCGAGATGCCGACGGGCGCGCTCGCGTGGGACGCGCGGGTCGCGGTCTGCGTCGTGGTCGCCGCCGCCGGCTATCCCGGCGAGGTGCGTACCGGCGATCCGATCGCCGGGCTGCCCGCGCCCGCCGATGACACGATCGTCTTCCACGCCGGGACCGCCCGCAAGGACGGCGCGATCGTGTCGGCCGGTGGCCGCGTGCTCGGCGTGACGGCGCTGGGCGTCAGCGTCGACCAGGCGCGCGCGAAGGCGTATGCGATCGTCGATCGCATCGAGCTCGCGGGCAAGCAGGTGCGGCGAGACATCGCGCAGCGAAGCGGAGCGACCTGAGGTAATCGGTACCCGCGGCCGGTAGCGGCCACTCGTCGCCTGTCGAGATCACGACCGGTGATACGTTCGCCCGCATGCCGCACGTCGCAGGTCTCCGTGGAGTGGTCCCCGATCCGACGAAGGTCGCCGAGGTCATCGGGGCGCCGATCGAGCTCGCGAAGCGCCTCGCCGACGGCTCCCTCGCGCGCGACCCCGGCCGCGCCGTGTATCGCTACCAGCAGACGTTCGCCGGCCCTGGTCGCACGTTCACCCGCAAGGCGTTCGTCGGCGCGGTCCGGCTGTCACCCTACAGCGAGGGGATGATCCGTCCGCACGAGGCGACGACACAGGCCGAGCGCGACGCCGCGCTCGCGCGCATTCGCAGCCACGGCGCGCACACCGAGCCCGTGCTGTTCGGCGTGCGCGACAAGGCGGGAGAGGTCGATCGCCTGTTCCGCAAGGCCGACGCGCAGCGCCCGACCTTCGAGGTCACGACGCCCGACGGGACGCAGCATCGTCTGTGGCGCGTGCAAGACGCGGAGGTGATCGGCAAGCTGCGCCAGTACCTGACGCCGCTCAAGCTCCACCTCCTCGAGGGCCACGCGCGTTACGAGGCGATGCTCGCCTACCACGACGAGCTCGAGGCCAAGGCGCCGCTCGCCATGTACTCGTCGGCGAACTACGCGCTCGGGATCATCGTACCGCTCGAGGACGCCGGCATCGTCACGGCCTCGCGCCACCGCGTCGTCGCGGGCACTACCGCGAAGCGCGACGACGTGCTCGCCTCCGCGCGCAAGCACTTCATCGTCGACAAGCTCGCCGGTGCAGCGGGCGACGTCGGCGCGCTGCTCGCCGCGCTCGGTGACTCGGTCGCGCATCAGCCCGCGTTCGTCGCGGTGTTCGCGGGAGATCCGGACGCGTACAAGCTCACGCTGTCGCCCGAGGTCAGCCCGATCGCCGAGGGCATCACCGTCCACCGGGCGCTGCAGAAGTACGACCCCGTGGTCGTCCAGCAGCTGTTCGTCGAGCGTCAGCTGCCCGGGGCGAAGGTCACGACCGAGACCGACGCGGCGCGCGCGCTCGCCGCGCTGGCCTCCGGCGCGTCCGTCGCGCTGCTCGTGCGGCCGCTCTCGCTCGACCAGATCGCGCACGTCGACGAGCTCGCCCAGCTGCTGCCGCCGCAGTCGACGGCGTTCTACCCGCCGATTCCCTCGGGCCTGGTCAGCCTCGTCATCGACCCCGACGAAGATCTCGCGTGATCGGGAGCTTCAGGCGGCGCACCTCGACCGGCGTGTGCGCGTAGCCCGAGTCGGCGATCGCCTGACGCTTCGGCGAATCGAACAGGGTGTGCATCATCACGTCCTGATCGTCGAGCACGCCGGGCACGCCGCGATCCTCGACGAGCACGCCGACGTGGCGCGGGAACAGCACGAGGTCACCCGCGGTGGTGTACGCGACCGGCTTGCCCTTGGCATCGCGATACACGCCGTCGTCGCTCCGCGTGCCGCCGCCGAGGCGCTTGGTCACCGTCGGTAGCTCGCCGGTCCACATGTACTTGAGGTCGACGCCCATCCGGCGCGCGCCGTAGACCACGAAGTCCGCGCAGTCCGAGCCCTCCAGGCGCTCGCTCTGGTGCGTCGCGTTCGCCGTCCCCGCAGACGCCCAGATGTACGGCTGCCCGAACATCTCGGTCAGGTAGCCCAGGAAGCTGTCGTCCTGCCGGATCGAGACGCGCATCACGGCGTCGGAGAGGCCCCCCGAGGCGCGACCGCGGCGCGCTTCCGGCCCCGGGCTCGCGACGACGCGTTCGCCCTGGCGCGCGACGAGCCGATAGCGCATGGTGCCGACGCCGTCGCCGTAGTCGGGCGTCAGCGTCGGGCGAACGTCGGCGCGCAACGACGCGCGATTCGCGCTGTCCGCGATCGCGGTGGTTCGGTACTCGATGGGCTCGTAGTGGAACGTGCTCGCATCGCCGTTCGAATAATTGGCGCTCGCCGGCTCGACGCGCTCCCACGCGATCGCCAACGCCGGCGCGCTCGCGATCGGCCGCGGCGTCACGCGCTTGCCGCGGACCACGAGCGTGGGCGCATCGCTGTAGATGGCTCCGCCGGCCTCGACGACCGCGAACAGGGTCACCGCCTCGTCGTTACGCGCATACGCGGGGCGATTCGTCGCAGGGCCATCACCGACGCGGGCCGCGATCCACGCGCGGTCGATGAGCGCAGGCGCTTGCGCCGCAGCCGGAATCGAGTACGCCATCACGAGGAGGAGCAAGGGCCTCATTTCGGATTCAACGCATGACCGCGCTTACGTGTTCTAACGGGTTTTTACCGTAGGAGCTGCGGGAGCTTGAAATGCGGTTGTTCCGTCGACGGTTGTCATGGCAAGTTGCCCGAGTCGTCACCTCGTCGGGGCCCGTTCGCCGCGGGCCGGGTGTGAAACAAGGGCGTAGGAACACAGGGAGACCACGACATGTGGAGCTTTGCAGATCGAGTCGTGAAGGCAGTGTCGGACGTCACGGTCGGAACCGTGATCGTGCTCGTGCACGTCGCACTCGCGGATCGCAAGTCGCGGCGCCAGCCGGTGCCGCAGCGCTTGCCCTCGTAGCGTAGCGCTCACACGGTCTCGGCACGCCGGATGCGCTCGACGAGCTCGACCGTGGCGCGCGATGGGACCGCCGCGAGCTCGGTCCGCAGCGCGGCCGCCAACCGCTCGAACTGCTGGAGGGCGCGATCGCGTTGGCCGGCGCGCGCATACCAGAGCAGGAGTCGGCGGTGGGCGTCCTCGCGTACCGGATCCTCGGCGATCAGGTGCTCGAGCGTGCGCGTGGCGGCCTGCGGGTCGGTCTCGAGCAGGAGGTCGGCGAGCGCCGACAGCGCGTCGTGATACTGCATCCGGAGCTGGTCCTGGCGCGCGAAGTGCCAGTCCCCGGCGACCTCGCCGTCGAACAGCGCGCCGCGATACAGCTCGATCGCTGCACTGAGACGCGGCGCGTCGCGGCGCGCGGCGCGGACCTCGCGTTCGAACACCGCCGCGTCGAACCAGACCTCGACGGCGGGGTTGATGCGATAGCGCTCGTCCTCGACGATCACGAGGTCGGGGCGGCCGAGCGTCTTGCGCAGCCGGTGCAGCAGCACGTGGAAGCTGTTCTTGACCTGCGCCGCGGTCGCGTCCGGCCAGAAGGCGAGTCCGATGTCCTCGCGCCGGCGGCCCGCGGGAGCGAGCATCAGATACAGCAGCAGCTCGCGGGCGCGCCCGGAGCTCCACGCGTCCCGGTCCAGCCGGCGCTCGCCGCAGATGACCTCGAGCGGCCCGAGGCCGCGCACCACCAGCTCCGCGCGCGTGCGCGGCGATGATGATGCGGGCGCGGCAGTTGGTGGGCTCGCGGCGGCGCGGGGGCGCGTGCGCGCGAGCGCGTGCTCGACGGCATCGCCCGGGGAGAGTGCGCGGCCGGCGGCGAACGCAGCGTCGAACCCGGCGTCGCCGAGCGAGGTGCGGAGCTGCGCGATCCACGGCGCGACGATCCGGTGATCGAGCGGGAACACGCGCGCACCGATCCGCCGGCGGGCCGTCTCGGCCGCACCCATCAGCCTGGCGGCGTCTTCGGCGTCTCCGCGCCGCGCGGCGAGCACCCCGATCATGTCGAGGCTGCGCGCGAGGAAGTAGTACTGCGGATCCTGCGTGAGCGCGACGAGCGCGTCGTGCAGCCACGCCGCCGCGCGGTCCGCGTCCGCCGGCTGGTCGCGCTGGAGCGCCGCCGATGCGAGCATCTGGAGCGCGATGGCGAGCTCGCGCGGCAGGCCGAACTCGCGCGCGACCGCGACGCCCTCCTCGAACAGCGACACCGCGCGCGCGACGTTTCCACGCACGATCTCGAGGCTGCCGAGCAGCAGCAACGAGAGTCGCGCGCCGTAGCGATCCTGGTGGGTGCGGAACCAGGTGAGCGCTGCTTCGATCTCGGCCTCGCTCGCGGGATCCTGGAGGTGCACGAGCGCCATGCCGAGGTAGTTGCGCGCGTACGCGACGAGCTGAGCGTCGCCGTGCGCGCCAGCGAGCGCGATCACCTCCTCGAGCCACGGCCGGGCGACCGCCGCGTCGGCCTGCATGCACGCGATCACCGCGGCCGAGAACAGCGTCGCGGCGCGGGCACGGCTCGGCGCGGTGGCGACCGGCAACGCGAGCGCGCCCTCGGACCATTCGCGCGCCTCCGCCCACGCGCCGCTCGCGAACCAGAACCAGCACAGCCGTCCGGTCAGCTCGAGGTGCAGCGCGGGCGCGTGGTCGCGCGTCCACGCCAGCGCGAGGCGGATGTTGTCCAGCTCGCGGTGCACGCGCGCGAGCCAGGGTGGGCGAGACGCGCGGATCCAGTGCGGCTCGGCGTCCGCCAGCAGCGTCGTGACGTACGCCGCGTGACGCCGCTGTAGCTCGGACTCGTCGCCGCGGGCGCGCAGGCGCTCGGCCGCGTACTGGCGCACGATCTCGAGCAGGGCATAGCGCGCCGAGCCGTCGACCTCCCGCATCGTGACGAGCGAGCGATCGACGAGACGTGCGAGCACGTCGAGCACGCCCTCGGCGCCGAGCTGCGCGTCGGTGCATGCGGCCTCCGCCGCGTCGAGCGTGAACCCGCCGCTGAACACCGAGAGCCGATCGAGCAGCCCTTGCTCCTCGGGCGCGAGCAGCGCGTAGCTCCAGTCCATGGTCGCGCGCAGCGTCTGGTGGCGCGGGATCGCGCTGCGGCTGCCGCTGGTCAGCAGGCGGAAGCTGTCGTGCAGGCGCGCGAGGATCTGCTCCGGTGCGAGCACGCGGACGCGCGCGGCCGCGAGCTCGATCGCGAGCGGGAGCCCGTCGACGCGACGGCAGATCTCGGCGATCGTCGCGGCGTTGCTGGCGTCGAGCGTGAAGCCGGGCTGGACGTCCCGCGCGCGCTCGACGAACAGCCGGAGCGCATCGGAGGCCGACGGCTCGGAGGGCGCCTCGCGTGGCGGCAACGACAGACCGGGCACGAGCCACGCACGCTCGCCGGCGACGGCCAGCGGCTCGCGACTCGTCGCCAGCACCTGCAGGTGCGGGCATGCGACCAGCAGCGCCTCGACCAGCCGGGCGGCGGCGTCGATCAGGTGCTCGCAGTTGTCGAGCACGAGCAGGTGTGGCTCGTCGCGGAGCCGCGCCACGCACGCCTCGAGCGCCGCGCCGCCACGGAGCTCGCGGAGGCCGAGGTGCTCCGCCACGTGCTGGGGAACGAGCGCCGGCTCGGCGATCCCGGCGAGCTCGATCCAGCTGCGCGCCGCCGGCGCATGCGCCTGCACCGCCGCGATGGCGAGCCGCGTCTTACCGCTGCCGCCCGCGCCGGTCAGCGTCACGAGCCGTGTCGATGCGAGCAGGCGCCCCACCTCGGCCACCTCGTGCTCTCGTCCGACGAAGGACGCGAGCGCCACCGGCGTCTCGACAGCAACAGCGCGACGCATCGGGTCCACCATCGTAGCAGTCAGGCGCTGCCGCCGTCGACGAACCGCACGATCTCGGCGATCGCGAGCTCGGCGGACTTCGCAGGCTGTTCGGCGCTATCGACCGCGACTACCAGCAGCCCGTGCGCCGCGTGCAGCATGCCGACGCTGGTCGCCGGATCGGCGTCGTCACGGCACACCGCCACCACGCCGGCGATGCGCCCCGGATCGACGAGCGAGAACCCGAGCAGCGTACCCGCGAGGCTCTCGTCCGCGATCGCGGTCGGTCGGACCAGCCCCAGACCGTCGACGAGCGCGCGCAGCCAGGTCGCCAGGGGCATGCCCGGGCTGCCGACGCCCGCCGGGACATGCGGCGCGACCACGCGGTACCGCGCCGCGAGCTGGGCGAACAGCGCCGCGGCGAGCGGATCGGTCAGCGCGGTGTGGAACAAGAGCAGCATCGGCGCCCCGGTCCCGGCGCGCACGTAGCGGGTCTCGATCTCGCCGGTCTGGAGGACCGCCTCGGCAGAGGACGACATGCTCGGCAGGGTAGGCCGCGGCGATTACACGCCGCTTACGCGGAGATTTCGCGCACCTGGGGGCTCCGAATAACCGGTACGACAAGCGCGGCTGCCTAGCGTGGGGGCATGACGAGATGGCTCTTCATGATGTTCCTCCTGCTCGGCCTCGTGTCGTTCGGCTGCGCCGGCGACCCCACCGCTCCGGCCACGCCCGACGCGCCTGTCGAACCGGACGCCCCGATCGAGCCCGATGCCCCGGTCGACGGCCCGCAGGTGCTCGCACGGCTCGAGCTGTCGGCGATGACGATCCTGGTGCCGGGTGCCACCACGCAGGTCACGGTCGCGGCGTTCGACACGGACGGCGCGCAGATGGCGACGCCGGAGATCGCGTGGACGTCGAGCGTGCCGGACGTCGCCGCGGTGTCCGCGACGGGCGAGGTCACGGCCTCCGCCGCCGGCGCCACCGTGATCACCGCGACCAGCGGATCGATCACCGCGTGGCTGCGCATCACCGTCGCGGAGCCGTACGTCGCCGTCGCGCGCGTCGAGCTGTCGCCGGACGGCGAGCTCGTGCTCGCGGCGGGCGCGACCTCGCAGCTGCTGGTGTTCGCGTACGACGCGCTCGAGCAAGCGCTCGACGGCCGCGTGATCACGTGGGCGAGCAGTGACGCCTCCGTCGCGACCGTCGCGGCGGGTGGGGTGCTGGTCGCACACGCCGCCGGCACGACGACGATCACGGTCGATTGCGAGGGCGTCACCGACACGCTGGTCGTGCGCGTCCCACCGACCGTCGCGCGGATCCAGCTGACGTACGAGGAGGCGACGATCGACGTCGACGAGCCGCTGCAGCTCGCGGCGCAGCTGCTCGACGCGGCGGATCAGCCGATCACGGGGCCGGTGACGTGGTCGAGTGATCACCCCGAGCACGCGAGCGTCTCGCCGAATGGCCTCGTCGTCGGTCACGCCGAGGGCGGCGCGATCATCACCGCGAAGAGTGGTGCCGCGAGCGCGACCGTCGTCGTGTTCGTCGCGCGATGGACCGAGCGCGCGCTGCGCACCGTGAACGGCGCGCAGGCACCCGCCACGCTGTACGCGTATGGCACCACCCTCGGCGGCGTCGCGCGCGACTTCGAGATGCGCGCAGAGGACGGCGTGCTCGCGACGCGCGGGCTCGATGGCCGCTACGAGCTGATCGTGTTCGGGCCCGTGTTCATGGACGGAGAGGAGGTCGGCCATCACAGCCACGTGAGCGCGGGCGCGATGCAGTGGGACGCGGATGCCGCGCTGTTCCGGTTCGTCCCCGACGACTTCTTCCTCGGCGCGCCGTTCACGGGGCGCTACGAGGGCGACGACCTCGAGATCGTCTACCAGCCGGACCCCAACGGCGCGCCGGCGACGCTCGTGTTCGGCGGCTAGGGCGACGGCGACAGGGCACCGGTCGTCGCGCGCCAGATCTCGGCGGTGGTCGTGATCGCCGGCGCGCGGAGGTGCGGGATCGGGTGCGTGCGCTCGAAGCCGAGCACGACGTCGCGCACGGTGAGCGGGCGGCGATGGTTGAACGCCGCGATCACGAGCAGGGCGCCGTCCTCGCTCCACGCATAGCTCGCGCGCCGCGCGCCCGCGGTGAGGAGATTCCTGGTCGCCGCGACGTCGGCCGCGAGCTCGCCCGCCTGGCTGAACACCGGGATGCGATCGGCCGCGAGCTGCCCCACGTCCTCGACGACCCCTCCGCCGCTCGTGCATGCGAGGTGGCCGAGATAGTGATGCGCGAGCTCGTGCCCGAGGATGTACGCGACCTCCTCTTCGAACAGCTCGCGCTGGCGCGCGATCTTCGCGCGATCGGTGTGATGCGCGAAGTAGTAGAAGCCCACCGGAGGCGCTTCGAGCCCGTGGTGCTCGAGCCAGTCGAGATAGTCGGCGCGCTTGTCGGTCTCGAACACCTCGTCGGAGGCCGCGCTCATCGCCAGGTGCGCGGCGATCGCGAGGAGGCCATCGCTGACCGCGACGAACGGCGTGCCGTCGTCCGCGCAGCTCGCGTACGCGTTGACCTCGCCGAGCGAGTCGTCGCCGAGCAGCGGCACGCCGCGCAGCCTGGTCCGAGCTTCCGCGGGCAGCGCGGCGACCAGCTCGTCCAGCACGCGGGTGGCGATCTCGCGCAGGCCCGCGACCTGGAGGCGATTGATCGGATCGCGCGCTGCCCCGGGATCTGCCACCGGGATCGTCCGGGGCGGGCCCGGCGCGCGTGCGCCGCACGCCGCGTGGATCAGCACCGCCGCTCCGACGACAAAGCTGCGCATGGAGATGATCTAACGCGCGATCGCGCTCGCCGGACCGGGCAACGGGTGGCCAACGCCGGCACGCCTGCTAGGCCTGGCACTCCCCTCCAGAGTGTCGGAGGGGTCTGCTACGCGTTCCAGCCGTGGGTACCCTCGCTATCTCCGTTCGTCGTGCCACTCCCTCCGATGCGCCGGCGCTCGCCGAGCTCGTCAACCGCGCGTACGAGGCCGAGCGCGGCTTCGTCGATGGAGATCGCACCAATACCGACGAGATCGCGGAGCTCACGGAGCGCGGCATGTTCCTGGTGCTCGATCACGGGGACGGACTCGCCGCGTCGATCTACGTCGAGCGGCGTGGCCACGCGGCGTACTTCGGCATGCTCGCGGTGCACCCCGCGCTGCGGGGCATGGGGCTCGGCACGCGCCTCGTAAGGATCGCGGAGGCGCTCGGCGAGGCGATGGGCGCCGCGGCGATGACGCTGCGGATCGTGAACCTGCGCGAGGAGCTCGCACGCTGGTACAAGAGCCTGGGCTATCGCGAGGTCGGTACCGCACCGTACGACCACCGCCCGGTGAAGCGGCCGTGTCACTTCGTGGACTTCGCGAAGGACCTGCCGCCGGCCGCCGGAGTGAGCGTTGCACTGGGCGCGGCTTGAGCCGCCGGTATAGGATGCCCGGATGAAGCCCGTGCGTACGGTCCTGTTGGGTGCCGCCCTCGCGGCGTGTGGTGATGGTGGCGGGTTCCCCGATGCGCCGGGGATCGATAGCCCGTCGGCGAACGGCTCGTTCTCGATGATGTGGACCATCGCGGACACCGGGGCACAGGTCATCTCCTGCGATCGCGTCGGTGCGCAGAGCGTGACGGCGATCCTGCACGAGCGTTCGCACGCGGGCGCGTTCCCGGAGGCGTTCACGTGCAACAGCGGCATGGGCTCGGCGAGCCTGGGGCCGGGCATCTACGACATCCAGTTCGAGCTGCGCGCACCGAGCGGTCTCCTCGCGATGGCGGCCGAGCAGAAGGGCGTCGTGGTCATGAGCGGGCAGACGACGGCGCTCGCGCCGCTCGCGTTCACGGTGGATGCGACCGGCGGACTCGACCTCGCGCTCGACACGAACACGACGGGCGGCAACTGCGCCGACACGGCGTCCGGCGGCGCGGGCATCACGTCGATGACGATCACGCTCGAGGACGCGGTCGACACGTGCACGCCGGTGACGTTCGCGGTGTCCGCCGGCGCGTCGGGCACCGCCGGGACGTACGTCGTCGACTGTGCTACGCCGGCCACGATCGACTGCCTGCACGATGACCAGCGGCTGACCGTCACGGGTGTCCCGTCGGGGAACCATCAGATCCACGTCCGCGGCAACACCGCCACCACGAGCTGCTGGACGAATGACGACTCGTTCGCGATTCCGCCGCTCGGTGCGACGCTGACCCGCACCCTGAACCTCGTCGAGGCGATGACGGGCTGTAATTGACGGCGTATGCTGCGCGCGTGACGACCGCCGATCATTACCGAGCCAACCTCCGCGATACGTTCTTCCAGCTGTTCGAGGTCCTCGAGATCCAGAACCGCGTCCTCGGCAAGGCGCCGTTCGAGACGATGGACGAAGACTCCGCACGCGCTGCCCTCGAGGGCTTCCTCGAGGTGATGCAGACGGCGTGGGCGCCCGCGTTCGTCGAGGGTGACCGCGTCGGCGCGACGTTCGACGGCAAGGGCAACGTCACGCTGCCGCCCGGGTTCAAGAAGGCGTTCGACGCCTACCATCAGGGCGGCTGGCACGGGCTCGAGCTGCCGGAGCGCCTCGGCGGGTTCGGCGCGCCCCCGACGGTCCAGTGGGCCGCGTTCGAGCTGATGGCCGGTGCGAACCCGAGCGTGTGCTTCTACATGCTCGGGAACATGATGACGAAGATCATCGATCAGTTCGGCACGGAGTCGCAGAAGCAGCGCTACGTGAAGAACATGCTCGACCGGCACTGGGGCGCCACGATGGTGCTCACCGAGCCGGGCGCGGGCTCCGACGTCGGCGCCGGCACCACCAAGGCCAAGCACATCGCCGGCGACGAGTATCACCTCGAGGGTGTGAAGCGCTTCATCACCAACGGCGACTTCGATCTCACCGAAAACATCGTGCACATGGTGCTCGCGCGCCCCGAGGGTGCGGGTCCGGGCACGAAGGGCCTGTCGCTGTTCATCGTGCCCAAGTTCTGGGTCGAGGCCGATGGCTCGCTCGGCGCGCGCAACGGCGCGGTGGTCACCAACGTCGAGCACAAGATGGGCATCAAGGGCTCGGCGACCTGCGAGCTCACCCTCGGCGACGGTGCGCCGTGCCGCGGCCTGTTGCTCGGCGAGGTCCACGACGGCATCGCGCAGATGTTCCACGTCATCGAGTACGCGCGCATGGGCGTCGGAACGAAGTCGATGGCGACCTTGTCGACGGCGTACCTCAACGCGCTCGACTACACGCGCGAGCGCAAGCAGGGCTCCGACCTCGCGAAGGCGGCCGACAAGACGGCACCGCGCGTCGACATCATCAAGCACCCCGACGTCCGTCGCATGCTGATGACGCAGAAGGCGTTCGACGCGTACTACGGTGGCGGCTGGAACGGCCTCGAGCTCCCCGAGCGGCTCGGTGGGTTCGGCGCGCCGCCCACGGTGCAGTGGGCCGCGTTCGAGCTGATGGCCGGCGCGAACCCGAGCGTGACCTTCTACATGCTCGGCAACATGATGACGAAGATCATCGACGAGTTCGGCACCGACGCGCAGAAGCAGCGCTACGTGAAGAACATGCTCGATCGGCACTGGGGCGCCACGATGGTGCTCACCGAGCCGGGCGCGGGCT
>DATLHR010000073.1:0-7387 GCA_035539815.1 Kofleriaceae bacterium | reverse complement strand
CGGCTCGGCCTCACCGCGGTCTCGCGCCGCTACGACTACGTGATCATCGACTGCGGCCCGTCCCTGAACCTCCTCAACCAGAACGCGCTGTCGTACGTCGACGAGGTCATCATCCCGGTGACCTGCGACTACCTCGCACTGGTCGGCGTGAAGCAGGTGCTGCGCACGATCAAGGACGTCGAGCGCCACCTCGGTCACGCCGTGCGCATCTCCGCCGTGCTGCCGACGTTCTACGACGGCCGCACGCGCCTCGCTCGCGAGGTGCTCGAGACGCTGCAGGGCCACTTCAAGCACAAGTGCCTCGAGCCGATCCGCCTCAACACGCGGCTCGCCGAGGCGCCGAGCCACAAGAAGACCATCTTCGAGTACGCGCCCGTCTCGCACGGTGCGGCCGACTACAACCGCGTCGTCGATTGGGTGCTAACGACCACCGCGCACACCGAGGCGACGCATCACTCCGAGCCCGCCACGGCGGCGGTCTGAAAGGTCCGTATGAAGGAAGAGAAGTTGATGGGCCACGATCCGCTGAGCGACTCCGACGAGATCCTGCGCAAGGAGTACTACGGCGCCACCAGCGACCATGAATCGCCGCGGCGCAAGGAGCGCCCGACCCACTACAAGGTCATCTGCATCTCGATGTACACGCGCGATCTCGAAGAGCTCGACGCGAAGGTCGCCGAGCTCAAGCGCCGGGGCTGGACCAAGGCGAACAAGTCGCAGCTGATCCGCCTCGCGCTCTCGCAGATCGATCTCGACAAGCTGCCGACGCCGCGCCAGTAGCGCGGGCGCCTCAGAACGCCTTGATGATGCCGCCCGCGATCGTGTGGTTGAGATCGCGGCGCGAGACGCTCGTGCCGGTGTGGCCGCGCTGCGACTCCATCACGGGCGCACCGAACTTCAGGCTGCCGTAGTTGAGGTCGTAGCCGACGTTGAGATCGAACGACGGCTTCCAGCGATACACGATCGCGGCGCCCGCGGTGATCCGCTTCGCCGATGGGTCGGCGCCATCCTCGAGGAACTCGGTCTGCTCGACGGTCGCGCCGAACAGCATCGCGTCGATGCTGACCTTGAGCGCGATCTTGTCGGTGAGCCGCGGGATCGCGAGCGCCGCACCGATCATCGGGCCCTTGATGATCTCCTGCGGCAGCCGCGCCGTGTTCTTCGTCAGGTCAGCGTAATTGTCGACCTTGAACGCCTCGTGGTGATAGCCGAGCCGCGCGAACAGAGCCATGCCGTTGGGCTTGTGAAAGTCATAGCCGGCGAGGCCGCGCACATTCACCTGGTGGATCTTGAAGCCGGTCGTCGCCGACGGCATCGGGCCGCCGTTCGCGCCGCCACCGTCGGGATCGAACGTGATGCCCGGCACCGCCATCGCGAGATCGTAGGTGAGCTCGCCGCCGAGGAAGAAGTCCTTCTTGTACGGGACGACGACGCTGCCACCGAGCGCGATGGTGAAGGACGAGCTGCCGACCGTGTACTCGTCCGGCCACACGCCCGCGCCGCCGGACGAGCTCATCTTCTGGCTCACGAGCGTGAAGCCCATGCGAGCGCGCACGTCGATCACGCGCTTGCGGCCGTCGGGGTCACCGCTGTCGTCGACCTCGAGCTTGCTGGTCTGGATCCAACCGATGTCCCCCTCCTCGACGGAGACCTCGGTCCACTTGCCCTTGGTCGACTCGATGAACAACGTGTCCTTCGGGCTGGCCGTGAACGCCTTGTCGCTCGCCTTGTCGGGCTCGGCGTAGACCGTCGCCTTCGCGCTGACGCGCGCCTTCGGGCGATCGTCTTTGATCTCCTCGTCGTCGTCGCTGGGCTCGTCGTCGTCGTCCGTCGGCTCGTCGTCCTCGCCCTCGTCAGGCTTGCGCGAGGTGCGCGCGGGCTTGTCGTCGTCGTCCTCGTCGGGCTCCTCGGTCGAGCCGATCGCGTCGGCGCCGATGCGATCCTCGGGAGACTCTCCGCCGAAGCCGCGCTTGGTGCTGCGGCCGTCGACGAACGGGCGGCGGCGGGTGTTGCGGACGATGTCTTCGTCGTCCTCCGGCATGTCGACCTTGCTGCGCGGGATGAACCCCGTGCGGCCGGAGACGCGGACCTTCAGCCAGCGGCCCTCCTTGGCCAGCACGGTCATCGTCTGGCCTTCCTTGACCCGGACCACCACCTGCCCCTGCTCCCCCGGCCGGTTGTAGACCTTGGCCTTGGCGTTGGTCTTGACCTTCTCGGCCTGGCTGAGGCCCGGCGCGGCGACCAGGGCGGCGAGGAGAACAAACGTGGCCGGCACCCTCATGCAGCGTCGATTGTACAAGCCGCATGCCGAGCACAATCAACTGAAATCACGTAGATCGTTCCCCGCGTGGGCGCGACCGGCCTGGGGCCGTCTGGCCTCGCCGGGGGGATCCAGGCGCCACCGGCCGTATGAGGATTCGCGTTAAGCTAAGGATCCCAATGAAGCGTCCCTATGCAGCGGGCCACTTCGAGCTCGCTATCGACGGCCACAAGACGACCGCTTATCTCAAGTCCGTCGACGGCGGGATGCTCAAGGGCAGCGTCATCGACGAGCCCCATGGTGCGGACATCGTCCGCATGAAGCACCTGTCGCTCGTCGAGGTCGAGCCCATCACGATCGACTGCGGCATCGCCGGCGCCAAGGAGATCCTCACGTGGATCCAGGCGTCGTGGAAGAAGGAGTTCAGCCGGCGCAACGGGCAGATCACGCACGCCAACTTCGACATCTACGGCACCTACGAGCACGAGTTCTTCGACGCGCTGATCCAGGAGACCACGTTCCCGACGCTCGATGGCTCGTCGCGCGACGCGGCGTATCTCAAGGTCAAGGTGCTGCCCGAGCGCGTGGTCTCGCGCAAGGTCATGAGCGACCGCCTGGTGCCGATCATGGGCCAGAAGCAGAAGATGTGGCTGCCCAACGCATTCCGGCTCACGCTGGACGGGCTCGAAGAGCTCCAGTACGTGAACAAGATCGAGTCGTTCACGGTCAAGCAGGGCATCAAGAAGTTCTTCACCGGCGAGGATCGCTTCCCGCAGATCGAGCCGACGAAGATCGACTTCCCGAACCTGTCCTGCACGATGGCGCTCGACTACGCCGAGGGGTTGCTCGCGTGGCACGACAAGTACGTGCGCACCGGAAACACCGATCCGAACGCGCAGAAGAGCGGGTCGATCGAGTTCCTCACGCCCGATCGCAAGACCACCAACTTCCGGATCAACCTGTTCGGCGTCGGCATCCCGAATCTCCAGATCATGCCGTCGACGGCGAACGCGGATCAGATCAAGCGCGTGAAGTTCGAGCTGTTCGTCGAGCGCATGGAGCTCGACGGCGGCGCGACCGGCTTCGAGTGAAGCCCGGCTACGTCGCCGCGACGAGCACGTCGTACAGCACGTGCGCGTAGACCGCGTGGGCGAGCGAGCGGAACCAGAAGACGAGCGCGAACGCGGCGCCCGCGACGCACCGGAAGGCGAACGCGTGAGCCGTGAACGGCTCGCCATACGCGCCGACGTGGTGCGCGGCTGCGAACAGCACGGTCGAGATCGCGAGCGCGAACAGGAACGCGAGGCGTCGATCCAGCGTTCGCGAGAGCATCGCCATCAACAGGCTCAGCGCCCCGAGGCGAAACACGAGCTCCTCGTGCACGCCGGCGCCGATCGCGGACACCACGGAGCCCGCGGACAGGCCGAGGCCGAGCAGGCGCTCGACGATCAGCGTCCCCAGCGCGCCCAGCGTGAGCGCGTAGATCGCGGCCTCGAGGATCACCGGCGCGGCGACCTCGAGCGTGAGCGTCGACCACCGCCGGTCGCGCCGGATCCACACGAGGAACGCGAGCGCGCAGACCGCGTGGATCAACAGATAGGCGGCGCGCGTGCCGGCCGCGCCGTACAGGGCGCGCGTCACGATGTCGGCGCCGTTGACACTGCCAGCGAACAGCACGCCGATCTCGTAGGCGAGCAGCAGCGGGAAGATGAGGACGAGGCTCGCGACGACGTCGCCGCTGCCGGAGGCCGTCGAGCTCGCGCGCACGCGGTTCACGGGGCCCGCCGCCTCATACGTTGCGCCGCGGGCGCGAGGTGCGGCGCGCCGGCTTCTTCTTCTCGGGCTTGGTCGCCGGGATGCGTACGCCGCTACGCCTCTGCGCGCCCGGTGTCGCGGCGGGCGGCCGCACCGTCGCGGTGATCGTGCGCTCGGGTGCGAGATACGACTGCGCCGCCGCGAGCACGTCGGCCGGGCGCACCGCACGGATCGCGTCGTCGTAGCCCGACCAGCTCTGCCAGCCGAGCCCGTACGCTTCGTGATAGGCCATCGCGTTCGCGACGGCAGCACGGCGCTGCATCGAGATCTGGTGGCTGCCGATCAGGTAGCTGCGCGCGCGCTCGACCTCTTCGGCGGTGACGCCGCGGGCGCGGATGCGCTCGAGCTCGGCGCGCACGGCGGCGGTCGCGGCGGACAGCTTGTCGGGCGCACACGACAGGTACACGGCGACGAAGCCGGGGTCGATGCCTTCGACGGAGTGCGCGGACACGCGATAGACCAGCGCCTGCTTCTCGCGCAGCTCGGAGAACAGCCGGCCGCTCTGCCCGCCGAGGATCGCGACCAGCATCTCGAGCGCGAAGCGATCCTTGGCGTCGACGGTCGCGCCCGGAAAGCCGACGACGAGGTGGGCCTGCGCGCGATCGAGGTAGCGATAGACCTCGTGCGCACCGCGCGCGGCGAGCGTCGTCACGGGCAGCGGCGACGGCGAGGCCTTGGCGACCTTGGCGAACCGCGCCTGCACCGCGGCGATCACCTCGTCCGGCTCGACGTCACCGACGACGGCGAGCGTCATCGCCGAGACCGGATAGCGCGCGCGATAGAACGCGGCCAGCCTGCTGCGGGTCAGCTCGCCGATGCTCGCGGGCGTGCCGAGCGCGTCGCGCGCGTACGGGTGATCGCCGTAGAGCGCCTCGCTGAACGTGCGGAACGCGACCTGCGCGGGGCTGTCCGCCTGCGCGGCTTGATCGTCGAGCAGCAAGCGCCGCTCGCGCACGAGCTCGTCCTCGTCGAGCGCCGGGGCGAGGATGCAGTCGGCGACGAGGTCGAGCCCGGGCTTCCAGGTGCGCGCGAGCCACTCCGCCGCGACGCCGAAGCTGTTGCGCCCGGTGACACCCGACATCGCACCGCCGAGGCGATCGATCGTGTTCGCGACCTGCGCGGCATCGAGCTTGCCGCAGCCGCGCGTGAGCATGCGCGCGAGCAGCGTCGAGGCCCCCGCGTGCGTCGCGTCCTCGACGCGCTGGCCGCCGCGCCAGACCGCGCGCATCGCGACGACGGGCACCGAGGGATCGCGGCGCACCAGCAGCACCATGCCGTTCGGCAGCACCACGCGCTTCTCCGCGGGAGCGGTGGGTGTCGCCGCCGTGGCGAGCGAGCTCTTCACGCGCTTCTCGGCGTCGCGCGAGAACGTCGGATGCGCCTTGCCACGCGGTGGAGGCAAGATCGCCGCGACGTTCGCGTTGTCCGCGCGCAGGTAGCGGTGGAGCGCGGCGGCGACGTCGTGGCGGCGCACCGCGCGGATCCGATCGAGGTAGACGTGGCCGAACTGCGGATCCCCCGCGACCGTGGCGTACCAGCCGAGCGAGCGCGCGCGGCCCTGCGCCGTCTCGAGCTGGCGCACGAACGCGGTCTCGGCCGCGATCCGCGCCTTGTCGAGCTCGTCGGTCGACAGCTCGTCGATCAGCGCGAGGCTCTGATCGACGAGCGCGCCGACGGTCCGTGTGGCGTTGCGAGCGCGCGCGGTCGCCGACAGGACGAGCAGGCCCGGATCGCGCAGCGCGTGCACGTTCGCGTACGCGCTGGTCGCCAGTTGATCGCGATCGCGCAGCATGCGCGGCAGCCGCGCCGACTCGCTCTGTCCGAGGAGGATCGCCGCGACGTCGAGCGCCGCGAGGTCCGGGTGGCGCGCCGAGGGCACGTGGAATCCGACGGAGACGTAGGCCTCGCTGACGTCCCGGTGCATGCAGCTCGCGCGCGGGGCCGTCTGAGCAGGCTCGGTGGCGAGGCAGCGCGCCGGGCGGCCCGATGGCATCGCGCGGAACCGTCGCTCGACGCTGCGCCGCACGTGGGCCGGATCGACGTCGCCGGCGACCACGAGCGTCAGGTTGTCGGCGACGTAGTAGCTGCGGAAGTACTCGACGAGCTCGCGCTCGCCGAGGCGGCGCACGCTGTCGGCGGTGCCGATCACGGGGCGGCGATACGGGTGCGCGACGAACGCGGTCGCGAACAGGCTTTGCGCCACCGCGCGGGCCGGATCGTCCGAGCCCTGGCGGATCTCTTCGAGGATGACCTCGCGTTCGCGTGCGAGCTCGTCGGGATCCACGCGCGGTGACATCAGCGCATCGCCGAGGGCGTCGAGCGCGCCGTCGACGTGATCGCGGCCGAGGACGGCGTGATAGACGGTGTGATCGAACGCGGTCCACGCGTTGATCTCGCCGCCGCCGCGCTCGATCGCCTTGGTCAGCTCGCCGAGCCCGTAGCCGCTCGAGCCCTTGAACAGCATGTGCTCCACGACGTGAGCCATGCCCGCGATCGGAGGTGCCTCGTCGGCGGAGCCCACGCCGACCCACGCCTGCACGGCCGCCACCGGCGCCGGATGGCCCGGTGCGATGTGGAGCGTGAGCCCGTTGTCGAAGCGATGCGTGTGGACGTCGTGCACGGCGGCGCGTGCCGGACGGACCGCGAGCCCGAGGGCTGCGATCGCCAGCACGGCGAGATTGTAGGCACGGCGACTACGACACGGCATCTTTTGGTCGAGGGGCGAACGGCGAGCTTATCCCGACACCGTTCGGTTATCCTCGCAGCATGAAGCACCTCGCATGGTTTCTGCTAGTTGCAGTAGGCTGTGGCGGAGGCGACGCCAACGTCGAAGGCACCTGGAGCATCGCGGTGACCAACCGCGACAACGGGTGCGCCCTCACGAACTGGCAGGTCGGCAACCAGGCGGCCAACATCCCGGTGGAGATCGTGCAGGAGGGCAGCGACGTCAACGCCACCATCACCGGCGCGGTCGGTGGCTACGTCGCGCTGGTGCTCGGTTCGAACGTGTTCACCGGCGGTGTCGATGGCGACGCGCTGACGCTCGAGCTGTACGGCCGCGCGCAGCAGCAGGGCAATTGCTCGTTCTCGTACAACGCCGTGCTGCTCGGCCAGATCGATGGCGACACGATGACGGGCCGCATCGATTATCGCGGCGCGACGAACAACAATCCCGATTGCGCCGCGATCGAAGGCTGCGTCTCGTTCCAGGAGTTCAACGGCACGCGCCCGCCGACGTGAACCCGCCGCCACCGACGCTGCGCACGGAGCGGTTGATCCTTCGCCCGCTCCTGCTCGACGACGCCGCGGCCG
>DATLHR010000072.1:0-18282 GCA_035539815.1 Kofleriaceae bacterium | reverse complement strand
TGAACAACGTCGAGGCGCTCGCCGAGCAGTCGTCTTCGTCGGCGACCGAACACGACCGCGAGCGTCGCATCGGGACGCAGGAACCCGGCGTTCGCCGGATGGTTGTCGAGCGCCGCCTTCATCGCCGCGAGGGGCTGCTCGAAGCCACAGCCGCTCGCGCCGACCTTCGCCATCTGCGAGAACACCGCTTCGAGCGTGCCGGCGTAGTTTCGGGCACGGCTGCCGTCGGTCTGGGCGACGTCGGAGACAAACGCGCCCGTCACCGACGCACCGGAGGTCGTGAGGTTACCCGCCTTGCCGTTGCCGTCGCAGGCACCGACCGTTGACCCGAACGTGCCATCGCTGGCTCTCACCCCCATGTCGGTCGTGGCGACGCCGAGATGGAGATCCGGGAGGCCGCCGGGGCCGCTGTTCAGCACCTCGATGAAGCTCGGGAAGCTCGCGGCGAGGTTGTTCTGTTTGTCGGTCATCCCCGCCGAGTCGTCGATGACGAACAACACGTCGAGGCTGCGATTCACGGAGGCCTCGAGCTCCAGCACCACCGGGTAGAGCTCCGGCGCATCGGGCGTGGTCGACGCATCGATCGGCGTCAACCGATTCGGCCCGTCGTCGCCACCGCAGCTCGCCACCGCGAGCACCACCACCGCCGCCCACGCGCGCATCAGAACAGCCAGAGCGGCTTGCCACCTGCGAACAGGACGCTGTCACCGGCGGCCGCCGACGAGACGTCGATCTCGACCATGATGCCGCGCTGGATGCTCTCGTCGTGCGGGTGCATGTCCGTGACCTCACCCTCGAGCACCGCGGTCACCTTGCCGACGGTCTTGCACGCGACGAGGCCCCACGCGCAGCCGTAGAGCTTGGTCCCGATCTTCACGTTGCGGAGGTTCGAATACGGCACGAACGCGAGCACGATCTTGTTGTTGATCGCGCGCAGGTACGGCGAGGCCTCGAGGCGCTTCACGACCGCTTCCTGCTCGGCGCGGCGCAGCTTCAAGCTATCCAGGCGCTGGTTGAGCGGCGTGCGCCGGCCGATCGCGTTCTCCTTCTCGAGCTTCACGCGATCGACCTCGCGACGGAGCAGCCACTGCTCGGGCGTGGTCGGCTTGTCGGCGGTGGTGGTCACCTCGGAGAGGAACTTCTCGTCGAACGCGACCGCGCGCTCGATCTCGGCGAGCTGCGCGTCGATCTCGACCCGCTCCGTCTCGAGCTGGCTCGAACGCAGCTTGGCGTCGGCGAGCTGCGTGGACGCCTCGACGACCTTCTGGTGCGTCGGCGACAGCACGACGGGGCGCACCCAGGTGTGATCGAAGAAGTAGTAGATGTTGGTGACGAGGAAGCCGATCAGCCCGATCAAGATCGCGGTGAGCGCGACCATCCCTGCGACCTTGTAGACCTTGACGATCGACGGCTGGATCGCGACCCAGAGCTTGGGTCGGGGACGGGCGGGGGCTTCCATGCGCGTTCCTTACCACTAAGCGGCAGGCATCTGTGCATGCGATTGCGCGCGCGCGATCTTGCCGGTCCCCGTGATCGCCGCCGCGGCGGCGGGCTCGAGGAGGATCGGCTCGGTGACCAGGTCGTGGGGCTCGGTCGCCACGGTGGGCTCGTCGGCCGGCTCCTCGTGGTTACGGGTCTCCCAGTTCGCGGTGTCGAGCGTGAACAGCGCGAGCGGCGTGAGCAGCGCGTAGGTGATCGGCATCAGCAGCGTGATCGGCACGAACGCGAGCGGGCCGACCCGCTCCGACTTCGGCAGCTTGCGGGTCCGCCAGGCGTAGTACAGGCCGAGCAGGACGACGGCCTGCGTGTGCAGCACCAGCGCCGGGAAGAACTTGAACGCCATGACCGCGCGCACGAGCGCCACCGGATAGACCATCAGCAGCGCGAACTGCGAGAAGAAGTGGAGGGCGAGGATCGGGTTCAGCTTCCACACGTGGCCGACCGCGCCCGCATAGTCGACGATGTTCGAGCGGCGCCAGCGGAGCTGCTGGGAGAAGTAGGCCGACAGGTTCGTGGGCACGAACGTGTGGCAGCGGGCCTCGAGCGTCATCGTCGTCAGGTACCCGGCCTTGACGATCTGGCGGGTCAGGAACCGATCCTCGCCGTACTTGATCGGCACCCCGAGGATCGACCGCGACTCGAGCACCGGCTCGAGCTCGATGAGCACGGAGCGCCGGTACGCCGTCAGGCAGCCCGACAGGCACATCACGCGCTGGAACCCCCACTCGAGGTTCTTCAAGAAGTTGTAGCCGTACCAGTACTTCACCACCTGCATCCGGCTGAGCCAGTTCGCGTGCTTGTTGCGAACGTCGACCCAGCCGCCCACCGCGGCGATGCGCTCGCTGGTGAACCGGCGGACGAGCTGACGAACCGCGTCGCGATCGACGACGACGTCGGAGTCGACGGAGACGATGATCTCCGACGTCGCCTCGCGCGTCGCACGGATGATCGAGCACCGCTTGCCCATGTTGTGACGGTTGCGCATCACCGTGAGCCGGCCGCCCGAGGCCTTGGCGACCGAGCGCGCCTGCTCGTAGCTGTCGTCGGTCGAGCAGTCGTCGACGCAGATGACGTGGAGCTTGGCGTGCGGATAGCTCGAGTCGAGGAGGCTCTGCAGGGTCTCCTTGATCGCGGCGCCCTCGTTGAACATCGGGATGATCGCCGTGACCGTCGGCTCGTAGTCATCCCGCGTCGCGTCCCACGTGCCCTGCTTCCCCCGAACGAACCTCATCGCGATGCCGGCGATGTACCGGTTCACGAACACGATCAGCGCCAGGAAGTAGCAGATGACCCAGATCGTGTGAGTCGTCACGCGAGCCTCCAGGCGAGGCGCGCACGAGCGCAATGGGACGAACGGCGGGGAGTCACAGGCTATGAAGGCACGGGCAAAATGCGAGGGCCCGTGGGCTAAGCAATGCTGGCCAAACTATAGTGATTCGCTCAGCAACTCAAGATGGTTGACGCAGGTTGCCACATCGGTCGTGCGGCCGTCACCAAGGCTCAGAAAGCTGAGGCTTGGCGCCTTGTCTGCACTGCGCGCGCGTGAGATGAGGCGAAGCGTGCAGCGATCCGCCGCAGCGGTCTGTTTGATCGCGGTGTTGCAACGCGCTGCAGTGGCCGGACCACGGGAGGAAGAGGGTCCGGGCCATGATCGGAATGGCAGACCCGATGCCAGCAATCCGTGGTTGGACCGCGCGCCGTCCAAGGTCCTGTCGGTCACGGCGAGCGACGACACGCCCGATCGTCGGCTCCCGGCCGTGCTCACGCTCGGGGGCATCTACGCCGGCTTCACCACGTGGGCATACTTCGCCTGGTACAAGAAGGAAGGCCACGCGTTCCAGACCGGCGGCGACGGCAGCTGGAAGCTGTGGAGCGAGGACGGCTGGTTCGGTTCGACGCGCTACGCGGGAGGCGCGGACAAGATGGGCCATGCATGGGCGACCTATGCCCTCGGGCGCGCGGGCACGGAGCTGCTCTCGCAGTGGGGCGGGTTCGGGCGGCTGACGTCGGCGCTCGTCGGCAACGGCATGTCCGAGCTGCTGTTCTTCGGCGTCGAGCTCAAGGACGGCTTCCTCTACACGTTCTCGTACGGCGACTTCGCGTTCAACACGCTCGGTGCCGCGCTCGGCTTCGCGCAGTCGATGTGGCCGCGCCTCGACGAAGCGATCGACTTCCGCGTGCAGTACTTCCCGAGCGCGCGCTATCGGGAGAAGTTCGTCGGTGGCGACGTCAATATCGCGGAGGACTACTCCGGGCAGACGTACCTGCTCGCGTTTCACCTCGGATCGATCGATCGACTGCGCACGTGGAAGTACGGCGGCTGGTCTCGCTTCGTCGACGTCTCGCTCGGCTTCGAGTCGCGCGGCTACAAGCCGGATCCACCGTACGTGATCGATCCCGAGGACCCGATGCGCCAGGACTATCCCAAGCACCAGAGCGCGTACATCGGGCTGTCGTTCAACGCGCAGGGCCTGTTCGATGCGCTGCTCGCGGGCCGCGCCGAGGGCTGGCGCAAGGTCACGCACGGCGCGTTCGAGGTGTTCAGCCTGCCGTACACGACGCTGCCCGTCGTCGAGCACCACAACGTGCCGGCGGGGTTCGTGCCCGACGAGCAGGAGATGTGATCAGGGCACGGCGCAGGTGCCGGCGTAGCCGCCTTCGCTCGGCACGCCGCAGCGGTCGTGGCACGAGCTGCAGTTCGAGAGGTTGTGACCCTCGTCGACGACGCGCTCGGCGTCGGTCTTCTGCCACGCCCAGTCGAGCATGTCCGGATCCTCGCCGTCCGCGAGCTTCTGCATCACCGTGAACTTGGCGATCGGGCCCTCGCAGTTCACGTCGGCGCCCGCGTACTGCTCCTTGAGCACGATCGCACCGACGGGGAACGGCGCCGCGCGATCGGTGTACGGCGCGAGGGCCTCGGGGGACGCGAGCACCCGGATGCGCATCAGGTCGTGCTCGATCGAGTTGCGGCAGTCGCGCACCTCTTGATAGGTCGCGGCGTAGTCCGCGGGGAACAGCGGCTGCTCCTTCTGGGGGTCGGTGCCGCACGCGAGGAGCAAGGGGAGAAGCAGGGTACAGCGCATGGACGACTACTCCGGCAGGTTCACGACGCGGATGCGGTTGTTGTACGTGTCCGTCACGTACAGCTTGCTGCCCGCGAGCTCGACCCCGTACGGCCAGTTCAGCTCGGCGTCGAGCGGCGAGCCACCGTCGCCCGAGAAGCCGCCGTTGATCGTCGCTTGGCAGGTGCCGGCGACGCGGCGGATGGTGCCGTCGGGGTCGATCTTGCGGACGCAGTGGTTGTAGACGTCCGTGAAGTAGATCGTGCCGTCGGCCGCCGCGGCGACGTCGACGGGGCGATTGATCTTGGCCTGACTCGCCGGCTGATCGTCGCCGTCGTAGCCGCCTACGCCGGTGCCCGCGATCGTCGTGATGATGCCGGCGGCGTCGACCTTGCGGATGCGGTGGTTGTCGGTGTCGGCGAAGATCAGATTGCCCGCCGGATCGTAGGTGATGCGGCCGGCGGGATCCGCGGACTGGCCGAACGGCTGGCCGAGGCGCGCCTCGCGTGCCGGGCCACCGTCGCCGCCATAGCCCGGCGTGCACGGCTTGCTGCACTCGGTCGCGAGATCGCCGCACGCGAGCTTGTTCGAGTCGGGGCACGCCTGCGGGACCTCGCCGGCGGCGCACGGGAAGTCGAGCTCGACCACGCACGTGCCGACGATCGTGTCGATCGTGTTGTCCGCGCGGTTGATCCGGCGAATCGTCATGTTCGCCTGATCCATGATCGTGATGTCACCGTCGGGTGAGAGCGCGATGCCCGACGGGAGATCGAGCGCGGCCGCCATCTTGTCGCCGCCATCGCCGTCGTAGAACGTACGCACGCCGCGGCCCGCGTAGTTCTCGAGCGTCGCGGTCTCGAGGTTCATGCGCTTGACGCGGCTGTTGTGCCACGCGGCGACGTACATGTACCCGTCGGCGAAGAAGAGGTTGGTGGTGTGGTTGAACGTCGCCTCGATCGCGGGCATCGAGGGCACGCCCTCGGGCGGACTGTCGCCGAGCTCGCCGCTGCCGAGGACGGTGCGGATGATCCCGTCGGCGTCGACGGCGCGTACGAGGTAGTTGTTGAAGTCGAGGATCCACAGCTCGCCGTTGGGCGCGATGGCGGTGTCCATCGGGACGAACAGCTCGGCGTTGGTGGCGAGGTCGCCGTCCCCCTTGCGTCCCTGCTCGCCGCTGCCCGCGACGGTGCAGATCGTGTTCGGGGTGTCGGGATCGCAGGGCTCGGTGCCGCCGTCGCACGCAGGGAGCGCGAGGGCGAGCGCGAGGAGGTGCGTGCGGAGCTTCATTGCGCGACCTTCAGGATGCGGTGGTTGTGCGTGTCGGCGACGTAGAGCACGCCGTTGCGATCGAACTCGATCCCGTAGGGCTGGTTGAGCTCGATCTCGCGCGCGGGCGCGCGCTCGGCGCACGCCTCCTGGGCCGTATCGCACACCGCGCCGGAGCCGACGACGGTCTCGATCACGCCGGTGGTGAGATCGATCGCGCGGACCACGTGATTGTAGCGATCGGCGACGTAGAGGCGGCCGTCGGGGCCCTTCTCGATGTCGATCGGAAAGTTGAACTGCGCGTCGATCGCGGGCCCCCCATCACCCGAGTAGCCCGCCTCCTTCTTGCCGGCGAAGGTGTCGATGATGCCGGTGTCGAGGTCGATGCGGCGGATGCGGTTGTTCACGCTGTCGGCGACGTAGAGCGTGCGCCCGTCGAGGACGAGCGCGCCCGTCGTGCGCGGCGTGGTGCCGGTCTCGAAGCCGAAGTCGGCGAGCAGCGCCTGGCCGCCGTCGCCGGCGTCGCCCGGAACACCGCGGCCGGCGATCGTCGTGACGATGCCGTCGGGACCCGGTGCGATCGTGCGGATGCGGACGTTGCGCTGATCGATCGTGTAGATCGTGCCGTCGGGGGCGAGCGTCACGGCCTTGGGCTGGTTGAACACGGCGAGGCACGACGCCGCCCCTTCACCGGCGTAGCCATATCCATCGCCGAGCGCGGTCACGAGGTTCGTCGTGGGGTCGTAGATGCGGATCTTGTTGTTGTGCCAGGCCGCGATATAGAGCTTGCCGTCGGGACCGAACTCGGCGTCCGACGGGTGGTTGAGCGCGACCGTGTCGGCGGGGGCACCCGGGGGCGCGCACTGCGGCAGCCGATCCTCCATCTGCGGCGGGCCATCGCCCTCCTTGATGCTGCCGTTGGCGAGGATGTAGCCGACGACCGCGATCAGCGATCCATCGGCCTCCGCGCGGCGGACGGCGTGGTTGTTGAAGTCGAGGATGTGGCCGCGATTGTCGGCGTCGAACGCGAGATCGTTCGGGAAGTTGAGCTCGCTGTCGAGCCGATGAGCCGTCGGCGAGTTGTTGTTGTAGCCGGACGTCCCGGTGCCGGCCCACAGGCACGCCATGCCGGACTCGCAGGGCGGCTCTTTGTCCTCGCCGCTGCATCCGAGCAGAGCGAGCGTCGTGATCCAGATCGTGGGCTTCACAGGTACCTCCGGACGGTCCCCCGACCGTCATGGGCAAACGCCCGAGGCATAGTATGTGCCAGCTGCGGGCGGCGCCAGAGACAAGCGTCTCGCCTAGTTACGCGGCCGCCTTGCCCCACGACCGGGCGTGGCCACGACGGGCACCCGCGATATGTCGTGGGTGTTTGCGAAGCGAAGATCGCGACTTGTGTCGGCTTACGACTTCCACGCATCATGAGCATCATGGAGTCGATGGCGGCACCAGAGCTCGCGAACCAACCTGGGGTCGACGCAGGGAGCGGGCTGCTCGAGCTGCAGCGCGAGCTGTCGCGATGCACGGACCTCTCGCAGCTGCGCGCGGTGCTCGCGAACGAGCTCGGGTCGCTGATGCGCGTCAAGGATCGCGTCTCGATCGCACTGCTCGAGCCCGACGGTGAGTGGCTGCGCGTGCATCGCATCCTCCCCGTCGTCGATGCGACGAGCGGCGCGTTGCCGCGCGTGCGCGTCGAGGGCACGCCCGTCGGGCAGGTCGCGCGCGAGGGCATCGCGCGCATCGTCGGCGACGTGCGCACGGATCCCAACATCACGTTCGGTCACGCCTCGCACGACGGCATTCGCTCGACGGTGTCGGTGCCGCTGCGGATCGACGGACGCGTCGTCGGTGCGATGAACGCCGGCTCGCGCACGGTGGGCGTGTGCGATGCGGAGGCGCTGGCGCGCCTCGAAGCGATCGCGGCGATCGTCGGGCCGATCTTCTACGCCGTCGAGCAGGGGCTCGTGGCCCCGCCGGTGCGCGCGCGGCAGACCGAGCTGATCGGTGCGAGCGCGCAGTTCCGCTCGCTGATCGCAGCGGCGCAGCGCACGGCGCACAGCGATGCCGATGTGCTGATCACCGGCGAGACCGGTGTCGGCAAGACCGCGCTCGCGCGGGCGCTGCACGCGTGGAGCACGCGCGCGTCGGCGCCGTTCGTGACGGTGCACCTCAATGATCTGAGCCCGACCCTCGTCGAGTCGGAGCTGTTCGGCTACGAGCGCGGCGCGTTCACCGGCGCGTCGACCGCGCGCATCGGCCGGTTCGAGAGCGCGCGCGGCGGCACGATCTTCCTCGACGAGATCGGCGAGGCGCCGCTCGCGATCCAGACCAAGCTGCTGCGCATCATCCAGGACCGCTGCTTCGAGCGCGTCGGCGGCGTGCGGACGATCGACGCCGACGTGCGCATCATCGCCGCGACGAGCCGCGATCTGCGCGAGGCGACCCGGCGCGGCGAGTTCCGCGAAGATCTGTATTACCGGCTCAGCGTCGTGCCGCTGCACGTGCCGCCGCTGCGCGATCGCGGAGATGACCTCGAGCTGCTGGTCACGTCGATCCTCGCGCGCGTGCAGGGGCCGACGCGGCGGCGGTCGCTGTCGGCCGCGGCGTGGGAGAAGCTGCGGCGCTACCGCTGGCCGGGCAACATCCGCGAGCTCGAGAGCGTGCTCCGTCGCGCGGTGATCCTCGAGGAAGGAACCGAGCTCGAGCTCTCCGACTTCGCGGCCGAGGGGAAGCTCCCCGCCGCGATCGCTGCGCCACCTGCGCCCTCGCTCGGCGAGCGCCTGCTCACGCTCGACGAGCACGAGCGCGCGTACATCGAGCACGTCCTCGAGGCGCGGCGTGGCGTCATCGAAGGCGCGAACGGCGCGGCGCGCACGCTCGGCGTTCCGCCGTCGACGTTGCGCAGCAAGATGCAGCGGCTCGGGATCACGTTGCAGGGACGGAAAGGACGCACGCCATGAAGCTGCACGTGTTGATGCTCGGCGCCGCGCTCACCACGGCGTGCGCCGTCGAGTCCAAGGACGGCGGCCCCGTCGGCAACGATGCACCGAGCTGGTCGTTCGATCTCTCGACCGACGACGGCGTGCTGCTCGGCGTGTGGGGCAGCAGCCCCGAGGACGTTTGGGTCGTCGGAGGGCAGGTCGATCGCGCGGTGGTGTTGCACGGCGACGGCGTCAGCTGGCGCGCGGTCGACGTCGGCGCGAGGTCGCTCCTGAACAACGTCTACGGGTTCTCGGCGAACGACATCTATGCCGTCGGCGAGCAGGGCCTCATCCTTCACTTCGACGGCATCAGCTGGCAGCAGATCGATGCGGGCACCGACCTCACGCTCAACGGCGTGTGGGGGATGTCAGGCGACGACGTGTGGATCGTCGGCGGCCGCGCCGGCGCGACGGGCTCGGCGGTCGTCCTGCGCGGCTCGCACGGCGTGTTCCATCCCGTCGAGCTCCCCGCGGAGCTCGCCATGAGTGCGGTGTTCAAGGTGCACGGGTTCGCGACCGACGACGTGGTCATGGTCGGCAGCGAAGGCGTGCTGCGCTGGGACGGTCTCGCCTGGCGGCGCGACGCCGTGCCGGTCACCGCACCGCTGTTCTCGACGTGGGGCCGGGGCGGGGATGATGTCTACGCCGTCGGCGGCCAGCAGGTCGGCGAGATCCTGCACTTCGACGGCACCGGGTGGCGCGAGGTCGCGCAGATCGAGAGCGGGCAGGGGCTGAGCGGCGTGTTCACGTCGGACGACGGGATGACCTACGCGGTCGGCGCGAACGGGATGGTGCTCGAGCTCGATGCGATGGGTTCGGTCCGGCCGGCGACGCTGCCCGAGCTCGCGATGCCCGCGCCCCTCCTTCACGCGGTGTGGGGCGACAACGCCGGGACGACCTACACGGTCGGCGGCTCGTTCCGCGACTACCCGCGCCCGATGTCGGGCGTGATCCTGCGCCGTCAGTAAAAGGACGAAACCGCCTCGCGACCGCGGTGTCTCTGGGCCATGCGGCTCGGACTCGCGCTGGTCGTGCTCTGCTCGTGCATCGCCGAGTACGACCCCGTCGACGAGATCAGGTTCTCGCAGTTCACGGATACCGCGCAGGCGGTGACCGCGATCCTCGACGACGCCGGGCCCGCGAAGGTGTACGCGGTCGGCGAGTACCACCCGACGCGGAGCGGCACACCTTCGCCGCTCAAGGGGTTCACGACACAGGTCCTCGAGCAGATGCTGCCGCGCTCGCGGCACCTCGTCGTCGAAGCGTGGACCGACACGGGGTGCGATGGCGATGCGAAGCGCTCGCAGCAACAGATCTCGCACGCGATCGGGCGGCCGCCGGCGCAAGCGAAGGAGATCGAGGCGCTGATCATGAAGAGCGCGCGCAATCGGCTCGCGACGCACGGGCTGCAGATGACGTGCATCGAGCGTGGCGCGCTGCTCGACGCGATGGGGCGCGTGGACTTCCTCCGACTGCTCGAGCTGGTGACCGAGAAGCTGCACGCGACGACGAAGGCGCTGGTCTCGAACGAACGCGCGGTGATCGTCTACGGCGGCGCACTGCACAACGACCTGTATCCGCACTGGCCGCTCGAGCTGCTGTCGTACGCCGCGCCGCTGCAGCGCGATCTCGGCGGCGGCGTCGTCGAGATCGATCTGATCGTGCCCGAGGTCGTCGCACCGCTGCCCATGATCCGCATGGAGAGATGGTTCCCGTTGCTGGGGCGATCTGCCCCGGGGCGTACGTTGGTCTGGCAGCGCGGGCCCGGCAGCTACGTCCTGATCTTGCCGGCGCAGAGCCTCGAGCCGGCGAAGGTGGCTTTGCCGGTCGCGACGATCTGAAGGTGAGCCGTGCTACGTAACCCGAGTGCCGCACATCGTCCGTGACCTCGAGGATGCCCAGACCGAGCCGTCCGACGATGTCATCACGCCGTCGGACGAGCAGATCGATCGCTGGATCAAGGCGTACCTCGCGCATGCGCCACTGTCGCTGACGCTGCGCGAGATCAACCGGCTGATCGCGATCGAGGCGGTGTCCGGTCACGGCGGCACGGTGCTCGACGTGGGGTGCGGCGATGGCTTCTGGTGGACGCTGCGCGATCACGATCAGCGCGAGATCTACGGCATCGACATCTCCGCGAGCGAGATCGCGCAAGCGAAGCGGCGGATCAACGCGGCGCTCACCGACGTCTCGCGCGAGGCGCCGTTCGCCGAGACGAAGTTCGACCAGATCATCGGCAACTGCTCGCTCGAGCACGTGCCCGACATCGACGCGGCGCTCTTCAATCTGCGCAAGGCGGCGGCGCCGGGCGCGCGGCTCGTGATGTTCGTGCCGACCCCGCGGTGGGCGTATCAGGGACGGCTGCAGTCGTTCCTGCTCGCGCACGCCCCGCGCCTGGCGATGAGCATCGCCGGTGCGATGAACGGCTTCTTCCAGCACTGGCACCTCTACGACGCCAAGGTGTGGTCGCGCCTGCTCGCGACCCACGGTTGGAAGGTGCGCGCGGCGTACGGGCTCGGCTCGGCGCGCAGCGAGTTCTTGTTCCGCCTGTTCATGCCGCCGGCGTTCGGCGAGTTCGTGATCAAGAAGCTGACCGGCCACTATCCATCGCGGCTCGCGAAGTTTCTGCCCGAGCGCGCGCTCGCGCCGATCGCCAAGCTCGTGAAGTGGGCGGTCTCGGACCCGCTGGTCGCGGTCGATTCGTCGACGGCGTACGAGTACATGATCGTCGCCGAGGCCACCGAGCTGCCCCGATGACGACCACGCACGATCAGGGCGACTACTTCGCGAACCACGTCCGCGCGCGGCAGTTCCCGTGGACGCTGTATCACCAGCCGCTCGAGCGCGACCTCGGGCGGTTCCTGGGCGAGGTCGCCGGCGAGTTCCCGCGCGGCGAGGTGCTCGTCGTCGGCTGCGGCCTGTTGCACGAAGTCGATGCGGCGCCCCCTGGCCTGACGTTTCACGTCGTCGACATCGACGAGCGCGCGGTCGCGGCCGTGCTCGCCAAGGGCGATCCGCGGATCACCGGCGGGACGGTGGTCGCGCCCGAGGCGCCGATCGAGCTGGGGCGCCGGTTCGCGGCGATCTACGCCAAGGAGGTCGTCGAGCACGTGCTGGCGTGGCCGGCGTGGCTCGTCGGGCTGCGGCGCGCCCTCGTGCCCGGCGGGCGGCTGTGGCTGTCGACGCCGAACTATGGCGAGCCGTGGCTGCCCGCGATCGAGTCGACCGTGCTCGAGCTGATCGCGCGGCGCAGCGGGTTCTCGCGGCGGCACATCCACCCGACGCGGTTCTCGCGCGGCACCCTCGCGCGCGGGCTGCGTAGCGCGGGCTTCGTCGACGTCACGGCGCGCGCGACGCCGACCCGCCTCGCGCTGACCAGCTGGGCGCGCGCGCCGCGCTGATCGCACGCGACGGGGCCCCCCGCGATCCGTCCGATCCGGACGATGCGTACCTCTCGAACGTTGGCTCTCGCGGTGCTCGCCGCGTGCTCCGGCGGCGCCGACGACGTTCGCGCTCCCCGACGGCTACGATCGCTTCCTCGGCGCGGCGTGGGAAGGCGCGCTGTGCGATGGGCGCAACATCCCCGAGCACGTGATGCTCGACGCCAACGCCGACGGGCGGCCCGACCTCCTCGTCACGGATCGCTGCAACGACGACGCGATCGATCGCACGCACTGGCTCGTCTACACGAACCAGTGCGCGCCGTGATCACTGCTGCTCGAGGTCCTGCAGGCAGTCCATCTGCTTCTGCGCGCTGTCCTGCGTCGCGTGGCCCTGCGCCGGGTCGCAGACGAAGTTGTTCACGATGCACGCGTACTGCTCCTGGTTGACCGAGGTCTTCGCGACCTCCGGATCGCCGACGCGGACGATCTTCTGGAGGCACGCATCACGGCCGGGGCCCTGAAGGTGCTCGCAGCACTGCTCCTGGACCTCGGTGGCGCGGGCGTAGGTGTCGCGCCTCTCGCTCTTGCCACCGCACCCGGCGGCGAGAAGACAGAGCGCCAGTGTGGCGAGCAGGGGCGTTACCGTGTGTTCACGAATACGAGGCAAATGGGCTGAAGTCATGGGGGCTGCCAAAGCGTTTACGCAAGGTCGAGGCCAGCGCTGGCCGTGGCACGACGATGGCACAATGGCGATCTCGATGCGTCGCCTCTCCTATGTGATGGTGTGTGCGCTCGCCGGCTTCGGCGGGTGCGCGGGCTCCCACCTCCGCCGCGAGGCGGTCGGCCAGCGGATGGCTCTCGTGCAGGCCCGCGGGCAGGCCGAGGTCACCGCCGGCGCGGGGGCCACGATCGAGCTGACGCGCGGGCGCTACGAGCTCGCGCTGCGGTTCGACGTGCCGCGCGCGCAGATCGTCGACTACGTCATCGCGTGCGGGGAGCAGGAGCAACGGGGCCAGGTCGGCCAGACGTTCGACGAGTACCGTACGCGCCGGCTCGCCGAGCTCAACCGCCAGCAGGATCGCGACCGCGCGGCCGCGGCGTCGGCGGCGCGTGTGGTGGCCGGCGCCGTCGCGCCACCGGCGACCATGCAGGGCCAGGCCGTGGTCACCGGGCCGCAGGGCACCGCGACGGTGCAGACGACGATGACGACGAGCTCGGTGCGTGACGCCGCCGGCGGCGTGGTCGGCGACGCCTTCCCTCCGATCACCGAGCTCGCCCAGTGGGACGTCGGCGCGGGGCGCCTGCAGGCGCGTGCGACCCTGATGGTGCCCTCGGACTCGACGTGCGTCGTGCGCGCGCTCGCCGACGACGCCAACGTGATCGCCGGCTACGACGTCACCCGCGTCCGCGATCTGGACGCCGAGGCGCGCGAGCGTCAGGTCGTCGCCACCGCCGAGGCGCGCCAGGTCCGCGTGCAGCTCACCGCGCAGCTCGCCGCCGCCGGCGCCGACCCACTCGGGCTGCAGAAACGCCGCGACGCCGAGGCCCGCGCGCGCGCCGAAGCCGAGGCCGAGCGGCAGCGCCTCCGCGCGGAGGCCGACGCCGAGCGGCAGCGCCGGCGCGCCGAGCTCGAAGCCGAGCGGCAGCGCAACTACGCCGAGGACGAAGCCCGCCGCGCCGAGGAGGATGCTCGCCGCGCCCAGCTGCGCGCCACCGCCGACGCCGAGCGCCTGCGGCTGCAGGTCGAGATCGACGCGCGGCGCCAGCGCGAGGCGAACGCGGAGTGGCAGCGCAAGCACGCCCTCGAGATCGCGCTCGAGGCGCGCATCAAGGTCGCGTACGAGGTCCGTGGCTCGCTCGTCGCCTACCTCGCAGGGACCTGCAACGCCGATCCCCACAAGCGCGAGCGCGAGCGCACCGCCGAGCTTCGCCTCCGCGAGGAGCGCGAGATGAAGCTCCGCATCGAGGCACAGGCGAAGCTCGACCTCGAAGCCAAGCTGCGCCTCGAGCGCGAAGCCCGCCTGCGCGTCGAGCGCGAACAACGCGCCGCTCGCGAGGCCACGCTGCGCGCCGAGCGCGAGGCCCGCGACGCCAAGCTGCGCGCGGAGCGCGAGGCCCGCGAGGCCGCGGAGCGCCAGCGCATCCAGCTCGCGCTCGGTGCGCGCGTCGAGCTGCAGGCCTATCTCGTCTCGATCGGCGCGCGCCAGCGTCCGCCGATGCCGGCGATCCTCGTCGAGAACCCGGGCCCGCCGCCGTTCGACGGCGCGCAGTGGACCACCGGTCGCTGGCAGTGGAACCGCGCCGAGTGGGTGTGGATCGCGGGCGGCTGGACCGACGCGACCGTGTTCGGCACGGCCGGCTCGTCGGGCACCGGCATCGCGATCACCCCGGTCGTCATCGACACGCCGGCGATCCAGGTCAACGTGCCCACCGGCGGCGGGATCAGCGTCGACCTCGGTGTCCGCGATCACCGCACGTCGTCGCAGGCCCCGGCCACCACCACGAGCACGACGAGCACGACGAGCGATGGCGCCGTCCGCGATCACCGCACCAACACGCGGCCGGTCGTCACGCCGCCGCCGCCACCGCCGAGCTCGTCGCCGACGGTCCGCGATCACCGCCGCACGCCGCCGGCGCCGGCGCCCGAGCCCACGGTCCGCGATCACCGCAAGCGCCGGTAAGCGGCTCGAACTGGGCAGGCTTGTCTATCGACGAGCTGGGACGCGCCAGATCGATCGCCGGTACAGACCAGCGCTCGTAGGAAGGCGGGAGCCCAACCTAGTACGTCCGCCGCCGCACCGCCGGTGTTGACACCACCAGCGGCCATGGTAGTTAGTGAATACTAACTAACTGCTGGTCGACCTCCTGTGGCCCTCGAACGACTCTCCGGCACGGATCGCATGCGGCAGATCGCCGACGCGGCGCTTCGCATCCTGGCGTCGCGGGGTGCGCGTGGCCTCACCGCGATGGAGATCGCTCGCATGCTCGGAATCTCGGACGCGGCGCTGTTCCGTCACTTCCGCGACAAGGACGCGATCGTCGCGGCCGCGATCGAGCGATTCGAGGAGCTGCTGGAGGGCGACATCGTCGAGACCGGTGGCGATCCGCTCGCGCGCCTCGGGGCGTTCTTTGTTCGGCGTGTCGACAAGGCGCGGGAGAACCCCGAGATCCTCGGGCTCGCCTTCAACGATCGGCTCGCCGAGATCGCGGGCCCCGCGGGTGCAGAGCGCGTTCGCCGCATGGTCGGGCGATCGATCGGGTTCGTGCGCGCCTGTCTCGACGAGGCCCAGCAGGATCGCCTCGTCGCCACGGATGTCCCCGTCGAGCTCCTGGTGTGGACCGTGGTCGGCTGCTTGCGGGGCGCGGCGACCGCGCAAGGCAAGCAGCTCGTGATGCCGCCCGACGCGCTGTGGGCCGAGCTCGAGAAGCTGCTGCGGCGCACGGCGGCAGGGAAGCGGCAGCGCCACCCACGACCACGGCCCCGGCGCGAGGTCCGCCGATGACGGCCGATCCATCCCGCCGCGAGGTCGTGATCGTCGGTGCGGGGCCGGCCGGAATGCTGCTCGCGTGGCTGCTCGCGACGCGGGGCGTGGCCGTGCACGTGATCGAGCGGCATGCGGACTTCCAGCGCGAGTTCCGTGGCGAAGGCATCCAGGCGTCGGTCGTGCGCCATCTCGAGGAGCTCGGTTTGCTCGACGAGCTGCTGGCGTCGGGCGCGGCGATCCCGGCGCGGTCGGCGACGATCTTCCTCGACAATCGCGTGGTGGCCGAGCTGGCCGGCGTGGGCGATCAGGCCGACTTCGGGATCATCCTGCACCAGGAGCGATTCCTGTCGTTCCTCCACGAGCGCCTGCTTCGGCTGCCGAACTATCGCGCGACCTTCGGAACCACCGTCCGTGGCTTCATCCGGGACGGTGATCGCATCGTGGAGTCGGTCGCCAGCGGCGAGCGAGGCGAGGTGCGCATCGGCGGCAGCTTGTTCGTCGTCGCCACCGGGCGTGGCACCTCGCTGCGAAAGGCCGCCGGGCTCGAAGCCCGCACGGTCGATACGCATTTCAACATCCTGTGGCTGCGACTCCCGGCGCCTACCGATGCGTCGCTGGTGCCGAGCGGCTTCCGTGCCTATCTGACGGGCGACAGCCTGTTCATCGTGCACCCGACCGACGGAGGCAACATCCAGATGGCGTGGAGCCGTCGCGATGAAATGGTCCTCAAGGACTCCGATCACGCGCGCAAGAAGGCGCGTCTCCTCGGCGAGGCGCCACCCCCCTACCGCGCATTTCTCGACGAGCATTATCGGCCGACGACGCGGACCCAGTTCCTGCGCGTGCAGTGCGATCGGCTCTCGCACTGGTCCGCACCCGGGGTGCTGTTCGTGGGCGATGCCGCGCACACGATGTCACCGGTGGCAGGGCAGGGCATCAACCTCGCGATGCGCGACAGCATCGTGGTCGCCCGGCACCTGCTCGCGCGTGTCGAGCAAGGACAGTCGTGGGACGACGACGCGATCGGTGCGGCGATCCAGGCCGAGCGCGAGCCCGAGATCCGCGCGATGCAGACGTTCCAGCGCCGGCTCGGCTACTTCATGCTCGGCGCGCCGCGCTGGCAGGTGCGCGCGTTCTTCGGCGCTGCGCTCCCCCTGCTGACGAAGCTCGGCATCCGGCGCCGCCTGCTTCGCCGCGTCCAGGCCGGCGTCGTCAAGCTCCAGATCGACGATGTCGCGTCGATCGCGTCACGCAGCGCGATGCGAGCGCTGCCCCCTGGATTCGAGCGCGCGCCGAGCTGATCGAGAGGCCCCATGGAGATCACGAAGGACACCAAGGTCGCGGACATTCTCACACGATACGGAGACATCGCGGACGTCATGGAGGCGCTCGGCGTGAAGCGGATCGGACGGTTCTCGATCCGCAAGGTGATCACCAAGCTCATCACCGTCGAGCGCGCGGCTCGCATTCATCGCATCCCGCTCGACGAGCTGCTGGACAAGCTCCGCACGGCCGTCGCGATCCGGGAGGCAGACCACTCCGCGAAGGAGCCGAGGCCGTGACCGCGTCAGAACGAGCGCCGTTCGACCCTCACCACTACGAGCGCCTCTCGACCGGCACGGTTCCCGGCTACGCGGCGCTGCAGGAGATCGTCGCGCTCGCGGCCGCCGCGGAGGCGCCGTCATCGAGCGCCGCCGTGCTCGATCTCGGCTGCGGAACCGGTGCCGGCCTCGTCGCGCTCGCGCGTGCGTTGCCCGATGCGCAGCTCACGGCGTGTGACCCGGCGCCCTCGATGATCGCGACCGCGCGCGCTCGCTGCGAAGCGGCGGGTGTGACGACGCACTTCATCGTCGGTGATCTATCTGCGGTCGCGGCCGACCCGCAATTCGACGTGGTCGTTTGCACGCTGGTCCTCCACTTCGTTCCACCCGACGAGCGGGGACCGCTCCTGGCGGCGATCCGCGCGCGGCTCCGGCCGGGTGGCAGCCTCGTGGTCAGCGCGCTCGGGCGATCGGCGGAGCCCACCGTACAAGCCGCGTGGACGAAGCTCCGTCGGCACTACGCGCTCTCGAACGGCATCGCGCCCGCCGAGCTCGTGACCCGTGAGGAGGAGACGCGCGGGAACGTGTTCCCGATCGCGCCGGACGAGCTCTCCGCTGCACTCCGTGGCGCCGGATTCACATCGATCACACCGCTGTGTCAGCTGCTCGCCGTCCACAGCTGGCTCGCACGCAGCTAAAGGCTGTCCCGTATGTTCTCCAGGTGGAGGTTGTGGAGGAAGGCCACAGCGTTGAGGGTGTCAGCCAAGTGGCATCCACGTCGCCGATGGTCTCGGAGGATGCGCCAGTTGCGCGTCGCCAAGCGACTCGCTGAACGCGTCCACGCGTGTCGCGCGTGTGGCCTTCTGGGGGACCGCGATGCGATCGCCGCGGTGCTCGCGTCGTTTGTGGTGTTCGCCGAGCCGGGTCAGCCGTCGTCGGCGCGGGTCGACTACGCCGCCACGACCCATGCGCTGGGTGCGATCCGCTCCGCGCTGTCTCGTTCTTGCTTGTTGGGGTGGCAAGACACCCTGTCCGAGTCAACCGACCTCTCGGCGCGCGAGGGA
>DATLHR010000071.1:0-4712 GCA_035539815.1 Kofleriaceae bacterium | reverse complement strand
CTTCTTGCCACACATGGTGGCCGCCGCAGGCGGCAAGCTCGACGTGCGGCTCGAGCAGGTCGATGGCAACGGGCTGCTGCCGCTGCGTGCGACCGACCGCGCGTATCCCACCGCCGCCGCGTTTCGCCGCGTCCTCCAGCGCGAGCTGCCGCCGCACCTCCTCGCCCTGCCCTCCGCCGCGCCGCTCGACCGCATCCCGCGCGTGTTGCGAGATGCCGAGCCGCGAGGGCTACGCGCGTGGCGGATGGCGACGCCCCCGCTGCTCGCCGCCGAGCGCACCGCACTCGCCGCGCTGCCGCTCGATCACACCGTCGCGCCGTCACCCCTCGCCGGCGGAGCGAGCACCGCCGGTGACGTCCTCGACGACTTCATCGCCCACAAGCTGGCGCGCTACGGCCACGGTCACAACCACCCCGACGACGATGCGGCGAGCGGGCTGTCACCGTGGCTGCACTTCGGGCACGTCTCGGCGCACGAGATCGCGGCGCGCGTGTGGCGATCGGCGCGCTGGGATCCGTCGCGGCTCGCCGGCGCGAAGCCCACCGGCTCGCGCGAGGGCTGGTGGGGCCTGCCCGCGAGCCACGAGGCGTTCCTCGACGAGCTCGTCACCTGGCGCGAGCTCGGCTACGGCTTCTGCTTCCATCGCGACGACTACGCGCGGTGGTCGTCGTTGCCCGACTGGGCGCAGCGGACGCTGACCGCGCACGCGCGCGACCCGCGCCCCGAGCGCTACACGCCGGCGCAGCTCGAACGCGCGCGCACCGGAGATCCGGTGTGGAACGCGGCGCAGCGCCAGCTCCTCGTGGAGGGCCGCATCCACAACTACCTGCGCATGCTGTGGGGCAAGAAGATCCTCGAGTGGTCGCCGTCGCCCAAGCGCGCACTCGCGACGCTGATCGAGCTCAACAACAAGTACTCGCTCGACGGACGCGATCCGAACTCGTACACCGGCATCTTGTGGACGCTCGGCCGGCACGATCGACCGTGGGCGCCGACGCGCCCCATCTTCGGCAACGTGCGCTACATGTCGAGCGCGTCGACGCTGCGGAAGCTGCGGATGAAGCGATACCTGGCGCGGTGGGCGAGCACTCCGACGGAGTAAGCACGCCCGTCCATGTCAGCGCGTAGCATCGCGCTCGCGTGCCTCGATCGGGTCGAAATTCGGCTTCGTTCAAGACCAGGCCGGGAGCCTGCTGACGGACGCTTCGTAGATCTCGTCGATTGCCTGGCCGAGCGTGCGGTTGAACTCCTCGTCACTCTCCTGCGCGCGGAGGTCGTACAGCAGCGCGCGGCTGAAGCTCGCGATCATGCCCGGGTTCTTCGCGAGCTCGCGGCACGCCTCCGTACGGCTGAACCCGCCCGATAGCGCCAGGACTCGAAGCACCCTCGGGTGCGCCACCAACGGCCTGAACAGTCCGGCCTCGGCTGGGAGCGACAACTTGAGCATTACGCGTTGATCGCCAGGCACTTGCTCAAGATGCTTCAGAATCTCTTCGAGCAGGATGCGATCCGCCGCATCGCGCTCCGGGCTCTTGAGGTTCACTTCGGGCTCGAGGATCGGCATCAGGCCATGGCCCAGCACCTGCCGAGCGAGGTCGAACTGCTGCTTCACGACCGCGGCGATGCCTTCGCGATTAGCGAGATTGATCAGCGAGCGCTCCTTGGTCCCGAAGACGCCAAGCCCCCTGGCGCGCGCGAGGAGCGCATCGAGGTCGGGCATCGGCTTCATCAGCTGGACCCCGTTCGCCTCCTCCTCCAGGCCCTTGTCGATCTTGACGAAGGGCACGACGCCCTGGTCGATCAACGCCTGCGGCGTGGTCTTGCCCGCGACCTGTCGGTCCATCGTCTGCTCGAACAGGATCGTTCCGATCACCTTGCCGCTTCCAAAGCAGGGCGACGTGATGATCCGCGAGCGCATTTGGTGGATGAGATCGAACATCTGCTCGTCGCTGCTCCAGGCGCCCTCCTCGATGCCGTAGCCCTTCAGCGCCTTGGGCGTGGACCCGCCCGACTGGTCGAGCGCGGCGATGAAGCCGTCGCCTTGTTCGATGATTGCCGTCATTTGCGACTGGTTCATTGCTGTTGCTCTAACGCGGCGTCGCTCGGAAGCATACGTCCGCGAGCTGCCCCTCGCCTCACTCCGCGTACATCGTGACTTCGGTCGCCACGATGTCGGCGAGCTCCTTGGTCACCCGCCAGTCGGGGTGGCGCAGTAGGATGAAGCCGTCGGAGACCAGCGTGTGCTTCCAGTTGCGGCGCGGCGAGCCGACGGGGAGCAGCTTCTGCTCGACCACGTGCTCACCGTACTTCCGCATGAACTCGACGAGGCCGGTGATCCGGGTGATCCGGCCCTGCCCCTTCGCGCGCTTGAAGATGATCGCCGCGTTGTACTTGCGGGTCGTCGGCGCCTTGAACGAGTGCCAGCACACCGCGCGCGCCCACTCGCGGAACAGGTCGATGTCGCACGTGTAGTTCATCTGATCGACGAGGTGCGCGCCGCCCGGCCGGCACCCGATCTCGCCGAACACGACCTCGCCGCTGGGCTTCTTGAACCACTCCATGTGCGTGAAGCCGTCGCCCATGCCGAGTGCGCCGAGCACGCCGTCACCGAGCTCGATGCCCTTCGCGAGCGCGGGCTGCGCGAGCTCGCGCACGGTGATGATGACGGGGCTGATCCATTCGTTGCTGCGCGCGATCAGCGGGCGCGGCAGGTACTGCGCGACGTTCGCGAACACCGGGCGCCCGCCGACGCACACGGTGTCGTAGGTGAACTCTTCGCCTTCGACGAACTCCTCGAGGCTCGCCTCGCGTACGTGCTGCGTGCGCGCGAGCACGCGCTCGAGCTCGGCGACGTCGTCGACGCGGTAGGTGTCCGCGCTGCCGGCTCCGGAGATCGGCTTCAGGATCGCGGGGAAGCCGATGCGCTCGGCGGCGGCGCGCGCTTCCACCGCGGTGCGCACCCGCTCGGCGCGCGGCACGCGCAGGCCGGCGGCGGCGACGCGCTCCTTCATCAGCTGCTTGTCGCGAAAGCCGCGCACCTCGTCGACGGTCATGCCGGGCACGCCGAACCGCTCGCGCAGCCGCGCCGCGGCGAGCACCAGCACCTCCCAGTTGGCGAGCACGCGATCGACGCTGCGGCCGCGCATCCATGCGTGCACGCGATCGACGAGGTCGTCCTCATCGAGCAAGCGCGGCACCTGGAGGTAGTCGGTGAGGTACTGCTTGAGGTGCGCAGGCAACTGGGACACCGGCTGGTCCCCGACCCCGTAGACCGACGCGCCGACCTCGGCGAGGCCGCGCGTGTACTGCTGCATCTCGGGTGGGTACGCCGGAGCCAGAAACACGACCTTCATCGAGGCCCCTGAGTACCACGACGCCGCGATCCCGCCGAGGTAAGGTGCGGGCAATGCGGTGGAGCCGCTCGGCGAAGGTCACGCTGACGAGCGTCATCGCGGTGACGCTCGTCTTCGCGTGGCTCGCGTACCAGCGGCGCTGGATCTCCGACGACGGGCTCATCTACGTCCGCATCGTCCGCAACATCCTCGACGGCAACGGGCCCGTGTTCAACGAGCTCGAGCGAGCGGAGGCCAACACGAGCGCGCTGTGGCCGTGGCTGCTCGCGCTCGTCGGCGGGGTGACCTGCGGTGACCTCGCGCAGGTCGCCGTGTGGAGCGGCATCGCGTGCGCGCTCGCGTGCCTGGTCGTCGGCATGGACGCGAGTCGACGCTGGCAGCGCGCGCGCGGCTCGGACGCTCCCCTGGTGCCGGGCTCGGTGCTGATCGCGCTCGCCGTGTTCCCGTTCTGGGACTTCGCATCGTCGGGACTCGAGACGTCGTTCGCCATGCTGTGGGTCGTGACGAGCTGGTGGCTGCTCGTCGACCTCGGGCCGCACACGCCGTGGCGGCGTCAGCTCGTCACCGCGTGCGTGCTCGGCCTCGGCCCGCTCGTGCGCCCCGACCTCTCGCTCGCGACGCTCGTCTTTCTGCCCGCGGCGTGGCTGCTGGTGCGACCGCCGCGCCGCCGCACGCTGGCGCTCGCCGCTGCCGCGCTCGCCCTCCCCGTCGCGTACGAGGTGTTCCGCGCGGGCTACTACGGCGCGCTCGTCCCGCTGCCGGCACTCGCCAAGAGCGCCGACGAAGCGGCGTGGGGCCGCGGCCTTCTGTACCTCGCGAACTTCGTCGAGCCGCACTGGCTGTGGCTACCGATGGCCGTGTTCCTCGCGCTGTTCGTCTACGCCGTTCGCAAGCGCAGCTTCGTCGGCCGCGACCGCCTCGTGCTCGCGGCGCCCGTGATCGCGTCGGTCGTGAGCGCGCTCTACATCATGCGCGTCGGCGGTGACTTCCGGCACGGCCGCCTGTGGCTCCCGGCGGCGACGATGCTGATGGCGCCCGCGATGCTGCTGCCGGTGCGCCGCCTCACCGTGCCGGCGCTCGTCGTGCTCTATGCGTGGGCCGTGATCAACGGCCGCGGCCTCACCGACAATCGCAAGGGCGCGATCACGACCTACACGAACGACGAGCGCAAGGGCTACGTCCGGTGGACGCAGACCCGCAACCCGACCACGGCCGACGTGTTCGTCACCGCTCTCGGCAGCGTCGGCCCGACGATCGACGACGCCGCGCGCGGTCTCGCAGGTCATCCTCCACCCGCGCTCGGACGCTGGGAACCTCGGTGCGGGCTTCCCGCTCGGCTATCGCATCCAGATCTGGGAC
>DATLHR010000070.1:0-4760 GCA_035539815.1 Kofleriaceae bacterium | reverse complement strand
TTCGTCGCGACGCTCCAGCTGGTGCTCGCGCTGCGCGAGCTGTGAGCTACTACTTGCAGCTCGTCGGCAGCACGTGCTCGCGGTACTGGCCTTCCCAGTTCCCGGGCGGGGCGTAGTTGCAGACCCAGATGTCCATGCCCTTGCACTGGGCCATGCCGCAGCCGACCTGGGTCGTGGTCGTCCACACGACCTGGGTGAAGTGACCCGTCTCCATCGAGAACGTGGGCTTCTTGAAGTCGTACTTGGCGACCTCGTCGTACCACATGGTCACGACGGCTTCGGGTGGCATCGCGCCGGTGGTGCCGGCCGCGAGGTTCTCGCCATACTTGCGATTGTTCGAGTGACCGAACATGCAGCCCTTCGCCTTCAGCGTCTCCGCCCACTTCTGGGCAACCTCGGCGAGCGCGGGCGACCACGTCAGCGGCTTCGCACAATGCTTTTCGCGATAGCGGTTGTGGGTGTCCACGATCACCTGCGGAGCCCCCTTGGGTGAGGCGGCGGCCTTGGGCTTGTCGGCCGGCGCGGCGACCACCGGCTCGGGCGCCGCCTCGGCCGGCGCGGTCGCTGCGACGGGTGCGGAGGCTTCCGTCGGGGCAGCCACGGGCTGCGGGGATGGCTCGCTGTGTTGCGCAGAGCCGCAGGCGGACGTCGCTACGGTCGTTGCCAAGATCCAGGCTCGCATCGTCGCGCGAGCATGCCACCGCGTCCGCGACCGCGCTTGCAACTGTTCCGAGAGCGAGCCAGATTCGACTCGATGCCTCACATCATGGCGGAGCCTACGTCCTCCGCGCTCACGGAAGGAATTCGAGTGCGGGTGCGGTCGCACTACCTTTCGGAACAGTCGTCGCCGCGCCACGATCGCTACGTCTTCGCGTACACGATCACGATCTCGAACGAGAGTGCGCGCACCTGCCAGCTGCGCACACGGCACTGGATCATCACGGACGGCCGCGGCAGCGTGGAAGAGGTGCGCGGTGACGGCGTGGTGGGCGAGCAGCCGAGGCTGTCCCCCGGCCAGAGCTTCCAGTACACGTCCGGGTGCGTGCTGACGACCCCGATCGGCACGATGCAGGGCAGCTACCGGATGTGGCGGGACGACGGGAGCTACTTCGACGCCGAGATCGCCACGTTCTCCCTCGCCTCCCCCTCCTCCACGTTCGAGGAACACGAGGCGAATTAGGCAGTTGAGCGTGTGCCCCGGTGTGGGCAAACATTTCTCAAAGCCTTGACGTAGGCTAGGCGTCCATACCGTTGACCGCGATGACTCACGCCGAACGGGAAGCCGCGACTGCTTCCGCCCTGGTCGATGCCGCGAAGGGCGGCGACCAGCGCGCGTTCGAGGCGCTGGTCCGTCGCTACCGCAAGCGCATCTTCGCCCTCGCACTCCACATCATCGGCTCCTCGAGCGAGGCCGATGACATCACGCAAGAGGTCTTCCTGAAGGCCTACCGCGCGCTCGGGCAGTTCGAGGGTCGCAGCCAGTTCTTCACGTGGGTGTACCGGATGACGGTCAACCGCTCGCTCAACGCCCGCCGCGATCGCGCGCGCCGCGGCGAGGACGGCGATGACCCGCGCCTCGAGCTCGCCGTCGCGGTCGATGCGCGCAGCAACCCGGGCCGTGCCGCCGAGCTGCGCCAGACCTACGCGCGCCTGCTGCGCGCACTCGATGCGCTGCCGGTCGAGATGCGCACCACCGTGATCCTCGTCTCCCTGCAGGGCATGTCGCACGGCGAGGTCGCGATCGTGCAGAACGTCACCGACGGCACGATCGCGTGGCGCATGCACGAGGCGCGACGCCGGCTCAACGAGGCGATGGCGCCCGAGAAGCTGCAGCGCAAGCGCGAGCTGTCCGCCGACCTCGCGCGCGTGCTCGGCGAGCACGGGCTGCTCGTGCCCGTGCTGCCCAAGGGCCGCGCGTAAGCGTCCGGCCGCTACACCTCGGGCGTGACCGGCCCGCCCTTGGCGAGCGCGCGCTGGTACGCCGGGCGCGCCTGCATGCGCTTCGCGAGCTCGAACAGCTTCGGCGAGACCTCGATGTGCTTCACGCGCGAGACGATCGCCTCGACGGCGTAGCTCATCTGGATGTCGGCCACCGTGAGCTCGTCGCCCGCGAACCACGTGTGCGTCGCCAGGTGATCGCCGAGGAACGCGAGGTGGCGGGTCAGGTTCGGGTCGATGAAGTCGGCGTGCACCTTGTTCGCGATCGCCTTCGCGATCGGGCGCACGAGGAGCGGCGCCTTACGGATGCGGCCGAAGATCAGCCCGAGCAAGAGGTACGGCATCAGCGAGCCCTCCGCGTAGTGCATGAAGTAGCGGTAGGCGCGATACGCCGGTGTGCCGGCCGCCGGCACGAACCGGCCCTCGCCGTAGGTCTCGACGATGTACTCGAGGATCGCGCCGGACTCGGCGACGGTGACATCGCCGTCGGTGATCACGGGCGACTTGCCGAGCGGATGCACCTTCTGCAGCGATGGCGGCGCGAGCAGCGTCTTGGGATCGCGCTCGTAGCGCACCATCTCGTACGGCAGCTCGAGCTCTTCGAGCAGCCACAGGACGCGCTGCGACCGCGAATGGTCGAGATGGTGGACGGTGATCACGCGGCGGTTATACGCCCGCGAAGCGCTTGCAGGCGCGGGCCGAGTCCGCGAGGATTCGCCCATGCGACATCGCATCCACGCGCTGCTCGTGGCGATGGTCATCGGGGGATCCGGGTGCTCGATGATCATGCCGGCTGCGAAGCAGGATCCTTTCCCCGTCATGAACGTCACCGCGACTCGGCCACCACCCGGCCCCGACAAGGTGATCCTCACGCCCTCGAACATCGCGATCACCGACAAGGTGCAGTTCGAGACCGGCAAGGCGGATCTCAAGGAAGTCTCGTTCTCGCTGCTCGACGAGGTCGTCGCGGTGATGAAGGACAACCCGCAGATCGAGGTCGTCGAGGTCGCGGGACACACCGACGCGACGGGCTCTGCCGACCTCAACCGCAAGCTCTCGCAGGCGCGCGCCGAGTCGGTCGTGAAGTACATCGCGAGCAAGGGCATCAAGAAGGACCGGCTCGAGCCCAAGGGCTTCGGTCCCGACATGCCGATCGCCGACAACGAGTCCGACGCGGGCCGCGAGGCCAACCGCCGCGTCGAGTTCAACATCATCAAGCAGGGCCCCAAGAAGACGGTGGTGAAGGATGAGTAAGCTCAGCCTCGTTGTCCTCTCCCTCGGCGTCGCCGCGGGCTGCAAGTCCGGCGCGGATCCGCAGGTCCGCTCGGCGATCACGGCCAAGCTGGCGAGCGCGCAGGAGCCGATCCAGGCCTGTTATCAGAAGTCGCTGACCACGAACCGCAAGCTGCGCGGCATGTACGTCGTGCAGGCCGCGGTCGACAGCAACGGCCAGTTCGGCGAGATCGTGCTCCGCCGCGACGAGCCGCAGGATCCGGTGCTCCGCTTCTGCGTCACGCAGCAGCTCGCCAAGCTCAGGCTCGACAAGCCTCCGGGCAAGCGCGTCGAGCTCGAGAGCATCCCGATCAAGTTCGAGCCGGCGAATCCATAGTGGCCAAGCTCCCCACACGTTCGCCGACGCACGAGGACGTGCCGATCGCCCGACTGTCGTCGATGGGCCTCGAGCTCGAGGACATCGCCGTGGACGACACGGTCGCCCTCGATGCGCTCGTCGAGCTCGCCGAGGATCGCGGGCGGCCGCCGAGCCACTACCTCGCAGCGATCCCGCTCGCGACCGAGCTGCGGCTCGCCGGCGACGCTCCGCTGACCGTGCGCGTATGCGCGGGCAACTGCCAGCGCTACGGCGCGCTCGATCTCCTCGATCACCTCGTCGAGCAGCGGTCGGCCGCCTTCTCGATCGCTCCGGTGACGTGCCTCGATCGCTGCGACCAGGCGCCCGCGTGCGAGCTGCACGGCGCGCACGGCCAGCTCGTGCTCGCGCCTGCGACCGCGGCCGAGCTCGACGACGCCCTCGCACAGCTGACGTAGCGCGGTCGCCCCGCGTGCGTCGCAGGCTGTCGCACGGCCTAACGCCTGGCCGGCCCACCGGGATGAGGCTAGCCTTGCGGTCACCCCGATGTTGCGCCTCTCGAAGGTCAACAAGTACTACCGGGTCGGCCATCAAGCGCTGCACGTCCTGCGCGACGTCGACTTCGAGGTCGACGACGGCGAGTTCGTCGCGATCATGGGCGCGTCGGGCTCTGGCAAGTCGACGCTGCTCAACATCCTCGGCATCCTCGATGACTACGACTCCGGCGAGTACCGGCTCGGCGACACGCTGATCCGCAAGCTCTCGGAGAAGCGCGCCGCGGAGTACCGCAACAAGCTCATCGGCTTCGTGTTCCAGTCGTTCAACCTGCTGCCGTTCAAGACAGCGCTCGAGAACGTCGCCCTGCCCCTCTACTACCAGGGTGTCAGCCGCCGCAAGCGCAACCAGATCGCAGCGCAGTACCTCGAGCGCGTCGGGCTGCGTGACTGGGCGGACCACCTGCCGTCGGAGATGTCGGGCGGGCAGAAGCAGCGCGTCGCCATCGCGCGCGCGCTGATCGGCAAGCCGCGCCTGATCCTCGCCGACGAGCCGACGGGCGCGCTCGACAGCCAGACCAGCCGCCAGATCATGGACCTGCTGGCCGAGATCCACCAGACGGGCATCACGGTCCTCGTCGTCACGCACGACCCGGAGGTCGCGGCGCGCTGCCAGCGGACGATCCGCCTGCGCGACGGCAAGGTGGTGGGCGCCGACGAGATCCCGGAGGCCGCGGCGG
>DATLHR010000069.1:0-5538 GCA_035539815.1 Kofleriaceae bacterium | reverse complement strand
GTGGTCGCCTCCAGCCGATCACACGATCCAGAAGCGATGTGTCCGACTCGGCAGCCATCGTTCTCGACGGAAGTTCGTCGATTCCAGTGCCAGCGGTGCGCTGGTCGCGCCCTCGGAGCGCGCTTTTTTCGGGCTCGGGCTTCACGCGCTACGCGCGCTTGGCTCGGGCTCGGATCAACAGAAGCGAACCCTGGGGTTAGCGCGGACGCTCACGTCACAGGTTTTGATCGTCCGCTCCTACTCGGCGCGGTCGGGGCCGCACACGCGATCGAGCGTCTCTCGCGATGACGGCTGCTCGCGCCTGGCGATCGCCCACACGGTCTCGACGATGCGCTGATTCACCGGTGTCGCGACCCCGTGCTTCGCGCCGCGCGTGACGACCTCGCCGTTCAAGAAGTCGATCGCCGGGGTGCGGCCGCGCTCGATCGCCGCGAGCATCGACGAGCGCATGCGCCGGTAGCGCAGCCCGACGGCGAGCAGCAGCGCGTGCTTCGCGGTCAGCGCCACCGAGGCGTTCGCGGCGCGGTCGGCATCCGAGAGCGCGATCCACTCGAGATCGAGCGTGCCCGACACCTTCTCGAGCTGGATCCCCTCGGCCTTCGCGACCGCGACGGCCTCGGTCATGATCTCGAGCGCGAGCCGGCGATAGCGCCGCTGGCGCACGAGCGGGCCGAGCCGGTCGCCCGCGATCGTGCCGAGGGCGGAGACGGCGCAGTTGAGCGCGAGCTTGCTCCACCGCGCGCCGCGGAGGTTCCTGGTCAGCGTCACCGGCCCGATCGCCTCGAGCAGCTCCGCGACCCGGCGCACGTCGGCGTCGAGCTCGCCGGAGAGCCGGCCGAGCGAGAACCCGCCTGCCGCCGTGCGCTCGTAGCGCCCGGGTGACGGCATCGACGCTCCCCACGCGACGATGCCGCCGATCACGCGGTCGGCTCCGACGATCGCCGCGATCCGTTCCTCGCACAGGCCGTTCTGGAGGACCACGACCTGGGCGTCGTCAGCGAGGTGGGGAAGGGCGGTGCGCGCGGCCTCCTCGACGTTGGGCGGCTGCGTCGCGAGGATGCACAGATCGTACTTTCCCTCGGGTGCCGGCGAGACCCAGCCGCGCACCACCCGCTCCTCGCCCTCGTCGATGACGCGGAAGCCGGCCTGATCGACGGCGGCGCGGATCGCCGTGTTCGTCGAGACCGCGGTCACCGCCGAGCCGACCTCCATCAGGGTGGCGGCCACGATTCCGCCGATGCCACCTGCTCCCATGACCAGGATTCGCGGCTGCGGATTCATGTGAGCTTGCATAACCCATTCGCTACCCGAGCGCATGCAAGCCCGGCGAACGCCGGGCGCGCAGCACCGCCGCAGGCGGTGCGCAGGCAGAGGATGACTCGAAGCATCCCGCATGGATGGCGCGGAAAAGCGCGAAGTCGCGCGGGAGGGGATACAATTTCCGCGTCGATGCAGATCACGTTTTGGGGCGTCCGGGGAAGTTATCCCGTGCCCGGCGCGGCCACCGTCCGATACGGCGGCCAGACGTCGTGTGTCGAGGCACGCTCGACGCGCGGTGACTGCGTCATCGTCGACGCCGGCACGGGCATGCGCGCGCTCGGCAACAAGCTGGTGCGCGAAGCACGCGGTCCGCAGAACTACGACGTGCTGCTCTCGCACGTGCACTGGGATCACATCCAGGGCCTGCCGTTCTTCTCGCCCGCGTACGTGCCCGGCACGCGCATCGCGGTGCACGCGCTGCTCACGGCCGCCGACGAGCTCCAGCAGGTCATCGGTGGCATCACGCGTCACGAGTTCTTCCCGATGCCGCTCGAAGCGGTGCCGGCGCAGTTCGACTTCCATCAGGTCGAGCCCGGCGTCGCGTTCGATCTCGGCGCGTTCCACATCACGCCGATCGCGCTCAACCACCCGTTCGGCTCCGTCGGCTATCGCCTCGACGCCGACGGCACGTCGTGGGCGTACGTCAGCGACACGGCGCCGTTCGACAAGGTGCTCCACAAGCAACACTTCCTGTCGGGCCCCGAGCCGCTGACCGACGCGGATCGCGCGGCGCTCGCGGCGATGCGCGAGGAGCTCGTCGCGCGGCTCGCCGGCGTCGACACGGTCGTCTACGACACGCACTTCGTGCCCGAGGAGTACGAGCGGTTCCCGCACTACGGGCACTCGACGCCGGACCAGGCGCTCGAGATCTGCGTCGAGGCGAAGGTGCGGCGGCTCGTGCTCTATCACCACGCGCCCTCGCACTCCGACGAGCAGATGGATCAGATCGCGGCGAAGTACCGGGCAGCGGGGTTGGACGCGGGGGTGGAGGTGGTGACCTCGTGCGAGGGCATGACGCTCGCGATCGGGCGGAACGGCCAGGGACCGACGGTCGAAGTCGAGCGCACCAACCCCGGGATCGGGCCGCCTTGAAGATCCGGTTCTGGGGCGTACGCGGCTCGTTCGCCATGCCGGGACGCGAGTTCCTGCGCTACGGCGGCAACACCACCTCGGTCGAGCTGGTGACCAACGCCGGCGAGCGCCTGCTCATCGATCTCGGCACCGGCGCGACCGAGCTCGCCAAGCAGCTCATGGGCGGTGCGTTCGGCAAGGGGCAAGGCTCGCTGCCGATCCTGCTCTCGCACACGCACCTCGATCACATCCAGGGGCTGCCGTTCTTCACGCCGTTCTTCATCAAGGGCAACTCGATCCGCATCCTCGGAGCGAACCCGACGCAGCTCTCGCTCGAGGCGACGCTGCAGAACCAGCTCGCGCCGCACTACTCGCCGCTCAACGGCCTCGAGAACCTCGCCGCCGGCGTGACGATCGAGACCTTCGATCCGGGCGCCGCGATCGCGTTCCCCGGCTTCACGGTCCGGACGGTCGCGGTCCCGCACGGCAGCATGTGGACCACGGCGTTCCGTATCACCGCCGACGGCAAGACGGTCGCGTATCTGTCCGACGTCGAGTATCCGGATGTCGACAACCCGCTGGCCGAGGCGCTCGCGCTCGCGCGCGGTGCGGATCTGCTGATCCACGATGCGATGCACGCGGACGACGACTACGAGCTGCGCCGCGGCTGGGGCCACTCACCGGCGCGTGCGGGAGTCGTCGTCGCGGAGCGCGCGGGCGCCAAGAAGCTGGCATTGTTTCATCACAGCCCCGACGCCACCGACGACATGATCGACCAGGTGGTGAAGGCGACGTCGGAGCGCACGAAGATCCCCGTGTTCGCAGCAGCGGAAGGAAGCTACCTCGACGTATGACCTACCGACCCGATCCCGAATTTCTCCGCGAGCTCGGCGAGACCTCGACCAACGCATCGAACGCGTGGGCGGGCGCCGAGAACTACCTGGTGCAGGGGCTCGTGCACTGGATCCGCCAGCAGGTCAGCGACGACCAGAAGGTCGCCGTGAAGGCCGCGGTCAATGCGTGCAAGCTCGTGATCGATCGCTATCCGGCCGATGGCGCCGATGCGCATGCACCGCGGTCGTACGTCGACGACATGCTCGCGAAGATCCAGCGCTGGATCGAGAACCCGTCCAACTCCAACAAGGAGGCGGTGCGCGGGTCGATCGACACGACGCGGCAGCTGCACGCGTGGCAGGGCCATCAGGAGAGCCAGCACTTCTGGATCCTCGAGGCCGTCGATCACGCCTCGCTCGCGGTGTGGGCCGGCGAGCGCAGCTCGTACATCGTGCCGCTCGACTTCGGCACGTGCGCGGCGCGCTCGCTCGCGTGCGTGCTGCACGCGCTGTTGCTGTCGGGCAAGCCCGAGCCCGAGGCGGTCGCGGCGATCACCGGTGCGATCGCCGAGGCGTCGGGGAAGTAGTGACGCTCGCAGGTCCATCGCTCGAGACGCTCGAGGCGCTGCTCGATGTGACCTACACCTGGGGCTACCAGGAGACGCGCGCGAAGCTGCGCGACCTCTACGACAAGGCGGTGCGCGCTCAGTGGATCTCCGACGAGATCCTGCCGTGGGCGACCGACGTCGATCTCGAGCGGCCGTCCGCGCCCGAGCAGCTGATGCCGCTGTTCGGCTCCGACATCTACAACCGGATGACGCCGCAGGAGCGCACGCGGATCAACATCGAGTCATTCGCGTGGACGCTGTCGCAGTTCCTGCACGGCGAGCAGGGCGCGCTGCTCGCGACCGCGCAGCTCGTCGACTCGGTGCGCGACCTCGACAGCAAGCTGTGCGCGGCGAGCCAGGTCGTGGACGAGGCGCGCCACGTCGACGTCTACAACCGCTACCTCCACACCAAGGTCGGGTTCGCCTATCCGGTCAACCCGCACCTCAAGACGCTGCTCGACCTCATCCTGAAGGACTCGCGGTGGGATCTGAAGTTCCTCGGCATGCAGATCATGGTCGAGGGCCTCGCGCTCGCGGCGTTCGGGATGATCCGCACGAACACGCAGGAGCCGCTGCTCAAGGAGCTCACGACGTACGTCATGGGTGACGAGGCGCGGCACGTCGCGTTCGGTGTGCTCTCGCTGCGCGACTACTACAGCGAGCAGCCCGAGAGCGTGAAGCGCGAGCGCGAGGACTTCGTCTACGAGGCCGCGCGGCTCATGCGCGACCGGTTCCTGTTCCAGGAGGTGTGGGAGAAGGCGGGGCTGCCGGTGAAGGAGTGCATGGACATCGCGCTCAACAACACGGGCCAGGTGATGTTCCGGCAGATGCTGTTCGCGAAGATCGTGCCGGCGATCAAGAAGATGGACCTGCTCAGCGAGCGCCAGCGCGCGCGATTCGCCGAGCTGGGCATCCTGCAGTTCGAGAATTGGGAGGAGTAGCCGGCCCCAGCGCCGCGCGCTATCGTGCGGCCATGTCTCGCCTCGTCCTGGCCGTTGGTCTCGCGCTCTCCCTCGTGGCTTGCACCAAGGAGACCAAGAGCAAGGACAAGCCGGCGGCGGCGACCTTGTCGACAGGAACGGTCGGCGCCGACGGCGTGCGGCGCGTGACGATCGAGGCGGGCAAGGAGGGCTACGTGCCCGACAAGATCCCCGGCAAGCCCGGCGAGAAGCTCGTGCTCGTGTTCACGCGCACCGTCGAGGGCGAGTGCCTCGCGGAGCTGCGCACCCCCGACGGCAAGGTCGTGGAGCTCCCGATGAACAAGGCGGTCGAGGTGCCCATCACCGTGCCCGCGAGCGGCAAGCTGACGTTCGCGTGCGGCATGGACATGTTCCAGGGCGCCGTCGTCGCCGACGTCTGACGCTCAGCGCAGGCGCAGCGACAGCGCGAAGCACACCGGCGTCGCGACGTGCTGGTGCATGTACGGCGCGTAGGTCCACGTCTTGACCGTCGCCACGATCTCGGACGCGGAGCGCGGATCGAGCTTGGTGATGAGGTCGACCGAGGTGACCTTGCCCGTGTAGCTGATGCAGACCTTGGCAGCGGCGGTCGCCGGCAGCTCTTCCTTGCCCTTCGCGAGCTCGAGCGGCGCACCCGAGAGCTTGGCGACGGCGCTCGGTGGCACGGTCAGCGGCCCGGCGGGCTTGCTCGGTGCGGGCGTAGGTGCGGGCGCGGGGGGCGTGATCGCCGGTGCCGCGGGGGGCTTG
>DATLHR010000068.1:0-23994 GCA_035539815.1 Kofleriaceae bacterium | reverse complement strand
GCCCGCGTCCACGCTCGCACCGCTCGCGTCCGATGACGCACCCGCCGTGCGCGGGGCGAGGCCGGCGAGCGCCGACGCATCGGGCGCCGTGGCGACGAGCGCGTTCGACGCCGCGCCGAGCACGCGCGGATCGTCCTCGCGCTTGATCTGCGCGACCACGTCCTTCGCGACGCCGGGGACGCCGAGCTCGCCGAGCGCGACGTAGGCGGCGAGGCGGAGATCGGGCGGCTCGTTCGGCGTGCAGTGCTTGACGAGCAGCGGCGCGAGCTCGGTGAGCCCGAGGTTGCCGGCGACGTACGCGGAGCGGCGGCGCACCATCGGATCGGCGTCGTCGAGCATCGGCGCGATCAGCCGCGCGATCGCCGGAGCATCCTGCCCGCCGCGCGCGCCGAGCTGGAGCGCCCACAGCACCGCGCCGCGGACCGCCGCCGACGGAGACGTCGCCAGATCGCCGATGCGCTCGAGCAGCTCGCTGCTGCTCGCGAACGCGCCCATCGCCTGGACCGCCGCGGCGCGGACGAGCTCGTCGGTGTCGATGCGGTGCGCGAGCTCGGTGAGCGCGGCACGCTCCCAGGCCTGATCGGCCTCGATCGCGCCGATCGCACGCGCGCGGACCTCGACGGGGAGAGAGGTCCGCTCGGCCACGGTCATGAGGAAGCGAGTGATCTCCGCGTCCCGCAGCTCGCCGAGGATCTGGACCACGCCGGGCGCGTCATCCGACAGCAGCACCTCGGCTTGCTCGATGACCTCGCCGACGGGGAGTGTCCGCAACCGGCGCGCGAGCACCGCACGCACGGCACGATCTGGCTCGCTGAGCGCGACGAGGAACCGCTCCGCAGCATCGCGGCTGCGCTCGGCCTTGAGCGCGCGCGACGCCATGCTCGAGGCGATCCGGATCTCGGCGTCGTCGTGGCGCGCGAGCCGGCGCAGCGTGGTGAGCACCTCGAGCGCACCGAGCTCGGCGAGGTAGCGGACCGCCGCGATCTGCACCTCGGGCTCGAGATCGTGATCGAGGACGAGCAGCGCCGCGTCGCGCCCGGCGGGAGACCGGATCTCGGTGAGCGCGGTCAGCGCCGCGGCGGCCTCGGTCGGATCGCCGAGGACGAGCGGCACCAGCCGATCGACGGCGCTCATCGCACCCATGCGCCCGAGCGCCGCGATCGCCGCGCGCCGCAGCACCGCGGGCTGCGCCTCGCTGACGAAGGCGGCCACCGACTCTTCGAGCGCGGGGAAGCCGAGTCCGCCGGCGGCGTGCAGCGCCGCCTCGGCGATCGTGAGGTCGCGATCCGAGAGGCGGCGGTGGACGAACGGAAGCAGCCAGATGTTGCGGAACCCGCGGCCCATCGCGGCGAGCACGCCGCGGCGATCCGCGCCGGTGTCGGCGAGGCGTGCGGCCTCGAGCAGCGCGAACGCGGCGCGCTCGGCCGCCTCCCAGTCGGCGCCGAGGGCGCGGCCCGCGAGCTCGCCGAGCAGCCGGCAGGCGTCGAGGCGGGCCGTCCGGGTCGGCGCCTCGAGCGCCGCGATCGACAGCTGCCGCACCACCTCGCCCGCGCTCGCTTGCCCGTGCTCGAGCTGCGCGCGCAACGCCTGAGCGCTCGTTTCGTCGATCATCCCGACGACGGTAGCACCGGGCCAAGGTATAGAGCGCACGTGACCGAGCGCTTCCTCATGCCGTACGTCGCCGCTGCCGCCGACATCGACGAGCTGGGGCACGTCGGCAACCAGGTGTATCTGCGGTGGGTGCTCGACGTCGCGGTCGCGCACTCGGTGGCGGTCGGCTGGCCGTTCGAGCGCTACCGCGAGCTCGGCGCCGTGTTCGTCGTGCGCCGCCACGAGCTCGACTACATCGCGCAGGTCACCGTCGGTCAGCAGCTCTCGCTCGAGACCTGGGTCGACGGGTGGCGACAGGCCTCGTGCGTGCGCCACACCGAGATCCTGCGCGATGGCAAGGTGGTCGCGCGCGCGGCGACGACGTGGGCGCTCCTCTCGCTCGCGAGCGGCCGGCCGGTGCGCATCCCCGACGAGATGCTCGCCGCCTTCACGTGAGCATGCGTGCGAGCGCGCGGGCGAGCTGCTGCGGTTGCTCGAGCGTCGGATCGTGGCCGCAGTCGGCGATCGAGACCGCGGCCTGTCCCCAGCTCCTCGCGAGCTCGACGTACCTGGTGTCCTCGGCTCCGACGACGAGTGAACAGCGCGCGTCGAGCGCGCCGCGGTAGTCCGGCATCTCGGCCAGCCCCATGACCTCGAGGCTGCGCGCGAGCTGCTCGGGATCGAGCGCGAGCCGGCGCGCCCTGCGCTGCGCGATCACCACGGCGCCCGCGCGTGCCTGCGTCGCGAACAGCGGCTGCGCCTCCCAGGCGGAGAGGAAGGTCGCGAGCCCCTGCGTGCGCAGCAGGCGCGCCCACGCCGCATCCGCCTCGCGGCGGGCAGCGCGCTCGCCGTCGTCGATGCCGGCGTTGACGCTGATCAGCACCGCGCGTCCCACGCGCTCGGTCGCGACGAGCCCGAGCGCGACGCGCGCGCCGAGCGAGTAGCCGATGACGACGTCGCACGCGCCGATCGCGCGAGCCACCGCGTCGAGGTTCGCGGCCCACGTCTCGCCCACCGGCCCGCCGCCGTGGCCGGGCAGGGCGACCGCGTGCGCGCCGTCGGCGATGCCTCGCCACACTTCCGGCGAGCCGAGGAAGCCGTGCAGGCACGCGACGCGCACGCGTTACAGCACGGTGGTCTGCGGCGCGACGACGAGCTTGATGAACTCCTCGCGGGTGGCGAGCTCGAGGAACACGCCGCGGACACCGCTCGTCACGAGGCGCGCCTCGTGCGCACCGACGCCACGCGCGGCCATGCACATGTGCAGGCCCTCGATGTAGACGGCCGAGCCCTGGCTGGCGAGGTTGAGGTGCAGGAGGTCGGCGAGCTCGTGGGTGAGGTCCTCTTGCAGGCGCGGCCCGCGCGCGATGAGGCGTGCGAGGCGCGACAGCTTCGATAGCCCGAGCACCTTCTGCGTCGGGATGTACGCCATCGAGATCCGGTAGACGACCGGCAACAGGTGGTGCGGGCAAACGCCGAAGCACGTGTTGTGCTTCGAGATGACCATCTCCGTGTACTTGGCGGGGAACGTCTTCGCGAGCAGCTCCTCGACCTCGGTGCGGACGTGCTTCTGATCGTGGATCAGCTGGTGGAGGCCCTTGGCCGCGCGCGCCGCCGTGTCGGCGAAGTTCTCGTCTTTCGTGTCGTAGCCGAGCTCGCGGATGCCTTCGATGATCTTGTCGTAGCCCTCTTTGAAGAGTGCGAGGGCCTTGGTGTCGAGGTCCATGGTGTGTCCTGATACTTCGTGAGGATCGCGGTCGTCGCGGCGGCGACCCCGAGCTGTCCCGCGTCCGTGATGCGGACACGCGCGATCGCGTCGTAACTCGGATCCGCGGGCCGGACAAGCCGCCCCGGCATCGCCCCGCGCACCACGGTGACGCGCAACCGACGGTGCGACAAGGTCTGATGATGATGAGACACCGGGCGAGCGTCGATCGTTACACCTAGCTGGTCGGCCAGCTCGCGCGGCGGCAGCTCCCACAAGCCGCCGAACAAGCCCTCCGGCGTGCGCCGCACCAGGACCAGCTCGTCACCCTCGGCGATCCACACCAGTGTGCGCTCCAGCAGCGGCAGGTCGCGCTCCTTCTTGCGTGGCGCGGTCACCGGCAGCGAGTCCTGCTTCCCCAGCCGGTGGGCCGCGCAGGGGCCCGCGATCGGGCACACGAGACAGCGCGGATCGGTCGGCGTGCACACCGTCGCGCCGAGCTCCATGAGCCCCTGGTTGAGCGCACCTGGTGAGCTCGCGGCCGGCAGCGCCGTCATCATCGCACCCGCCTCGGCCCACAGCGCCTTGGTGCCGGCCGTCGACTTGATGTCGAGCTCGATCGCGAACACGCGTGCGAGCACGCGCGCGACGTTGCCATCGACCAGCGGCGCGCGCTCGCCGTACGCGATCGATGCGATCGCGCCCGCGGTGTACGGGCCGATGCCCGGCACCGCGCGGAGCTCCGCGGCGCTGCGCGGCAGGGCGCCGCCCCACCTCTCGCCGACCTCCTTCGCGCCCGACCACAGGTTGCGCGCGCGCGAGTAATAGCCGAGCCCCGCCCATGCGGCGAGGACGTCGTCGAGCGGCGCCGCGGCGAGCGCGCTCACCGTCGGAAACCTCGTCATCCACCGCTCCCAGTACGGGATCACGGTCGCGACGCGCGTCTGTTGCAGCATGATCTCGCTGACCCAGATCGCGTAGGGATCACGCGTACGCCGCCACGGGAGATCGCGCTTCACGCGCTCGTAATGCTCGACGACGGCGGTCGCGATCGCCTGCGCGGGCTGCACCCGCCGTTGGTAGCAACCGCGGATCAGTAGAACAAGTGCATCATCACGGTGATGACGGGGTCCCAGGCGGCGAGCACGGAGAACGAGGTCGTCGAGCTGTCGTCGAGCGGCGGCGGGTTCTCGTTGGTCGTCTTCTGGAAGGCGAGCAGCGGGTTGCTCGCACCGACCGAGAGGTCCCAGTGCTCGGTGAGCCAGTAGTTCACGGCGAGGCCCCAGCCGAGGCTCGCGCGCGTCGTGGTGCTGCCGTTGTCGTCGCCGTCGGGGTTGGTCTTGTCGATGCCGAACCGCACGCCGCCGAGCAGCTCTAGATCGAACTTGCCCTTGCGGAACATCGGGTAACGCAGGGCGGTGCCGAACGTCAGCTCGACCGCCGAGTCGGTGCTCTCGGTGGTGCCGCTATCCTGTGTCACGCGCTGCGTCCCGATCACGACCTCGGGCTCGAACGTCAGGCCCGACGCGAGGCGCACGCGCGCGCTCGCGATGTTGGGCGTCTGGAGGTTGGTTCCGGCGCCGAACGCGTAACCGATGCCGAGGCCGAGCGAGGTGCCGACCGGTCGCCCCGCGGCCACGGGTTCGATCGTCTGGGTGGCCATCGGCGGCGGCGGCGGCTGCGGTGGCTGCGGCGGCATCGGCGGCGGCGGCTGGACCGGCTCCTCGGGCGTCGGGGTCGTCAGCGACGGATCGTCCGTGGGCATGGTCCCCGGCTGCGCGAGCGCGGTGGCCGACGAGGCGGCGAGCAGGAACGGGATCAACGTGCGGGTCATCTTCATCGGAACCTCCTCGTCACGGCGTGGGCGTCGTCGACTGGCAGGCGGCGCTGCAGTCGGTGATCATGGATTCGCATCGATCGGCGTGGTCGAGGACGCACAGCTCGCAGACCTCCGGCACCGGCGCCAGGTTGGCCAGGCAGCCGGCCTCGCACTCCGCGCGCGCGCTGGGCAGCGACACGAGGCACTGGCAGAGCGTCGTGCACGTCGCCTGGTCGCTTGCCTCCTGCGGCACGTCACACCCGGCCGCGAACAGCCCAGCGATCAGTAGCCCTCGAGCGATGCGTCGCATCACCCGCGCAGTGTCCGCCGCGCGGACAGCCGCGGCAAGTTTTCGTCGAGCTACTCGGCGCGGATCGACCATATACGCCACGCGACCCCGCCGTTCGCGGTCCGCACGACGACGGCGAGGTCGCCCTCGGTCGAGTCCTCGGGCTCGACGCGCAGGTACGCCTCCGGCAGATCGAAGTCGTGCATCGTGCCGCACGACGTGAGCCATCGCACCTTGTCCGGCGGCGCGAACGGCACCGACAGCCGCACATCGACCTCCTTGCCGACGACGAGCTCGCTGTCGTCGCCGGGCGTCGTCCCGTCGACGGACGCGACGTCGAGCACCGGGTTCTGCGCGGAGTCCCCGAGCCACACGGTCTTAGTCGCCGCGAACGGTCCACCGCCCGCCGGGAACGAGGCCTCCGTGAGCCCGACGCCGACGACGAGCGGCACCGGCGCACCCGCCTCCAGGCCGAGCTCGGCGCGCGTCGCCTCGAGCGTCGCCTCGGTCGGTGCGATCACCCCCCAGCCTTCACCGTCGAGCGTCACGTAGCTCGCGAGGCTCTCGGGGCTGACGATCTGCGCGGCCGCCGGCGCGACCACCGTCGGGGAGTCGCCCTTGCGCGCGATCAACACGTCGAGGATCGCGCGCTCGCCCGGGACGATGCGAGGCGGCGTGGAACGCACCGCCACGATGCGATCGTGATCGAGCTCCCACTCTTGATCGACATCGTCGACGCAGCCGGCGAGCAACACGGCGAGGAGGAGAACACGCATCACAGGATCCCCTTGAGCCCGATCGACGGGATCAACGGCAGCGACTTGAACGCCGACCGCTGCGAGAAGTCATAGTTATAGAAGTAGGTCACGACGCTCTCGTTGAGGTACGCGTTCTGGAGATCGAGGAACGCCGTGATGGCGACCGGTCCCCACTTCCAGCTGTAGTCGACGCGAAGATCGAGCTGGTGGTGCATCGGCGCGCGCTCGGAGTTCACGGGCGCGTTGATCGGGATGTAGAGGTTGCGATCGCTGTCGAACACCGAGCCGAGGACGGGTGTGTACGGCAGCCCCGAGTACAGCTGGAAGCGCCCGCCGATCTGCCAGCGTCCGCGCTTCCAGCTCGCCGCCGCATTGAGGCTGTGCGGCTGATCGAAGTCGAACAAGCGCTCGTCGGCGCCGGGGCGATCGACACGCGTCGAGTGCGAGTACGAGTAGCTGAGCCAGCCGAACCACGGGCCGCCGCGGTACGTCGCGAGCAGCTCGCCGCCGTACGTCTTGCCGCGGCCGTTGTTGCGCAGCTCGTCGACGGTCCGAGTCATGCCCGGATCGGGAACCTGCTCGTGGGTGAGCAGGTGCGAGCGGTCGGTGTAGTAGCCCGAGGCCTGCACGCGCACGCCGTCGCGCGGCTCGTACTGGAGGCCGAGGATCGTCTGCTTGCTGCGCTCGGCCTTCGCCGTCTCCGACAAGAACTCGGTCTGGTACTCGGGCGGGCGCGAGAACGCACCGGCCGAGAACCGCAGCTTCCAGTGCTTCGCGAGCTTGAACTGCGCCTCGCCGCGCGGCTGCAGCAGCACCTCACCGGGGCGGCCGTAGATGTCGGCGCGGATGCCGGCGCTGACGCGCACGCGCGGATGGAACGTCGCGCTGGTCGCCGTCCACGCGGCGAAGTCGGGCACCCAGATCGCACCGTCGAAGCGGGTCGACGTGTCCATCGGATCGAACACCGGGTTGCCCTCGCCCTCGCGCTGCTCGACGGGGATCGCGATCTCGATGTCGCCGCGTCCGACCTGGACCTCGCCGCCGACGCGCCACTCGACGTCCTTGAGGCCGATCGCCTCGGGCTCGTTGCGCACGACCTCGAACCGCGGCGTCACCGACGGCACGTTCGAGCGGATGAACTGGTACAGCCCGATCTCGAACACGAACTGCTGCCACATCCCCGACAGCGCGAGGTTCGCGGTCCACGGCCCTTCCTTGTAGCGAAGCGCGGTGGTGAGGCGGACAAAGCGCGTGCGGTTGAAGAACCGCTTGCTCATCTCGTCCTCGTTCTTGGTGCCGACGAGCTCGAAGATGTCGTCGGTGCCGAGGCTCGAGACCGTGAGCTTCCAGCGCTCGGACAGCTCGTGATCGACGCGGAGCTGACCGTCCCAGTAGCGCGGCACCGTCGTCAGCGACAGGTCCACGGAGTCCGGGATCACCGACGGCAGCACGAAGTCGATCGTCGAGCGGCGGAGCGCCGCCATGTACGTCGTCTTCTTGCCGGCCGGACCCTGGGCGAGCAGGCCACCGTCGATCACCGAGATCTCGGCCTGCGTCGTGCGCTTGGCGTCGCCGGGACGCGTGGTCAGCAGCACGACGCCCGACGACGCCCGGCCGTACGCCACGTCGAAGCCGCCGGGGACGAAGTCGAGCGTCGCGATCGTCTCGGCCGGCGTGATCGCGCGGAACCCGATGTTGTGGAACAGCACCGGGACCTCGAAGTTGTCGATCATGACCTTCGAGTCCTGCGGCGACGAGCCGCGGATCACGACGCCGGAGTAGCCGAGCGGGATCTGGAGGTTCACGACGCCGGGCATCACGGTCAACGCGCGCACCACGTCGCCGCCGGTGCCCGGCACGCGCTGCAGCTCCTGCCGATCGAGCTGCGCGGCGCCCGGGGCGACCGCGGGAGCTTCACTCTGGATCTCTATCGTCTCGGCGAGCTGATCCTCGGTGAGCAGCACGACGTCGTCGATCACCTCGCCGGTGACCGTCGCGAGCCCGACTCCGTAGGCCTTCTGCGAGACGACGAGGGTGGCGCCGATCGGCGCGCGGATCTTGAACCGCCCCTCGCGATCGGACTTCACCTCATCGGTGGAGCCCTCCACCGTGATGACGGCGTTCCGCACCGGACGGCCGAGCGCGTTGATGACGCGACCGCTGACCAGGATGGTCGGCACGCTCGGATCGATCGGCGCGGGCTGCTCCGGGGCGGGCTGCTCGGGCGAAGGCTCGGGCTGCGCGAGGGCAGGCGAGGCAACGAACAGCGAAGCCAGCGCGATACGTCGCAACTGCTGCATGCGGACGCGCAGGTTAGCAATGCCCGTGCCCCGTTGTGCAGCCGCGAGCCGCAGAGTTAACCGCGCCGTGCTGCCAGGTGATCCGACAGCTGTCGGGACTACGACGTGCGGCGGGTACGCTTGTCGTCGCGCAGCGCCGCATCGGCGCGCTCGCTCAGCGCCGCGGTCGTCTCCTGCGGCTCGGCTTCGACCACGCCGAAGCTCGCGGTGACGGTGCCGTCACACAGCTTTGCATCGCCGATGTATTGCCGACACCGCTCGGTGAACGTCTTGGCACCCTCGAGCGCGGTGCCGGGCATCAGGATCGCGAACTCGTCGCCACCGAGCCGGAACGCGGCATCCATCACACGTGTGTGCGTGTTGAGGATGGTGGCGATGTTGCGGAGCAGCTCGTCACCCGCGGCCTCACCGAAGCGATCGTTCGCGGTGTTGAAGCCATCGAGATCGAGCAGCGCGAGCGAGAACGTCTGACCGTAGCGCGTGCGGCGCGCGAGCTCGATCTCGAGGCGCTCCTCGAAGGCGCGGCGATTGAGCAGCCCGGTCAGCGCATCGTGGGTGTTGTCCTTCGGCGGACGCGGATAGCTGCGCGTGCGGTGCAGCGCGATCGAGATGATCGGCGCGAGCAGGCGCAGCGTCTCGATATCCTCGTCGGTCGAGGCGCCTCCGGAGACGCCCAGCGCGCCGACCGCGTACTCGCCGTGCAGCAGCGGGACCGCGATCGCGGAGCCATCCTCGGAGCGCAGCGGCCTGCGCGCCTCGACGCAGCGCCCCGACAGGCTCGCCTTCTGTGACAGCCGCAGCCCGAGCTGGTGCTTGTTGGTGGCGGCACGGCCGACCATGTCGTCGCCCTCGACGAGCTCGACGGTGGCGGCCGTCGAGTCGGTCAGCGGCGCGGCGCGCTCGGCGACGAAGCGCATGACCTCGTCGCTGTTCATGCCGGCCGCGGCGATCGCGTTCTGGAGCTCGATGATCGCGAGCAGGCGCTCGGTTCGGGGTGTGGGCCCGCCGGGAGTCTCCGCCATGCTCGGATGATATACGGGCGCGGCGCGGGAGGGGTCATCGAGACGCGATTTCGATGGGGCGCTGGCCGCGCCGCACGGTCGCGACCACGACGAGGGCGAACAGCGCGGTCACGACCTGGCGGATGCGCTGCAGCAGCACGACCGCGACCGCCGACGCCGCCGGGATGCCGAGCGCGGACGCGATCACGGCCTGCGAGCCCTCCTGGATCCCGAGCTGGTTCGGCACGACCGCACCGGCGACCGAGAGGAACACCGGGACCGCGGCGAACGCGAGCGCTTCGTCGACCGAGAGCGTGACCCCCACGACACGGAACCCGGCGTAGACCTCGAGCCCGAGCACGATGCGCGCGAGCAGGCTGATCCCGACCGCGATCACGAGGCGACGGCGATGGCGCACCAGGTCGGCGAGCGCGCGATCGATCGCGTCACCGAAGCCGGCCTCGGGCACGGCGCGCTTGCGCAGGCGACCGAGCAACCGTTCGATGCGTACGCTGATCCGGTGGCGCACCGCGAACCAGATCACGAGGCCGGCCCCGGCGAACAGCGCCACCCCTACGGCCGCCGCCGCGATCGCATAGTCCGCCGGGAGCACCGCGAGGCGCACCGCCGCGATCGCTCCCGCGAACAGGAACAGCGCACTCGCCACCGCATAGGCGAGACGATCCACGATGATCGCGGCGAAGCCGATCGCGCGCGCCTCGGGGCGCAGCCACAACAGGCGAACCGGCTCTCCGGTCACCGCGAACGGAAGGACCGAGTTCGCGGCAGACGCGGCGAACCGGCTCAGGATCGACGCGGTCACCGAGGGACGCACGGCGTCCGGCAGGAGCACGTGCCACGGCAGCGCACCGAGCGTGGTGCCGGCGGCGTAGGCGGCCAACAGCCATAGTGATCGCGGTCCCGCGTCCGCGAGCTCCGCCGAGATCGTGTGAGGTCCGAGTCGTGCAACAAGCGCCGCCGTGAGGAGCAGTCCTCCGAGGAGTGCAACGATCTTGACGAGGCGCCAAGGCTTCATGTCGCCGCTCCGAGTGCTCTATCTGCAACCTGCTGCCCACTTCGGTGGCGCCGAGCGCCAGGCCGCGACGATCGTGCCCGTGCTGCGTGATCTCGGCGTCGAGACGACGCCGATGGTGGGCCCGGGCGACGAGATCCTCGCGTGGCTCGCCGAGCGCGGCGTCGGCGACGCCGTGTTCAGTCGCAACTTCCCGGGAGGGTGGCCCAAGCTCGCGGGGCCCAGGCGCGCTGTGCTCCCCTGGCGTTACGTGCGCTGCATGACCGAGCTGATGAGGGAGATCGAGGAGGTCGTCGTAGCGCGGAAGATCGACGTCATCTACGCGGCGATGGCGATCGCGTGGATCGCCGCCACGCCGGTCGCGCGCCGGCTCGGGATCCCGATCGTCTGGCGAGCGGGAGGCACCGAGTGCTCACCGGCCGAGCGGCGCTGGCTCTCGATCTTCACGCGGTTCTATCGCCCGGATCATCTCGTCTGTAATGGAGAGGCGGTACGCAGCATGTACGCGCCGATGGTGCGCGCCCCCGCGACGGTGATCCGCAACGGGATCGACGCCCGCCAATTCCGGCCGGGGCTCGGCGATCGCGCGAAGCTGCGAGTGCCGGGAGCACGCGTCGTGATCGGGTTCGCGGGCCGCATGGTCCCGCAGAAGCGTCCCGAGGACTTCATCGAGGTGGCGGCGCGTCTGGCGCCGGTCAGCGACGTCGCGTTCCTGCTCGCGGGCGACGGCAGCCGCCGTGCGTACTACGCGGAGTACGCGCGGGCCGCCGGTGCGCACACGCTGTCCGTTATCGGCTACGTGCACGACATGCGCGACTTCTACGCCGCGTGTGACGTCCTGGTGTTGCCGTCGCGCGCCGAAGGCTGCCCCAACGTCGTGCTCGAGGCGATGGCGATGGGGACGACGGTGATCGCCGCGGACACGCCGGCGACACGCGAGATCGTGACCCACGGCGCGGACGGCATGCTGTATCCGGTCGGCGATCGCGAGGCGCTCCAGTCGGCGATCGCCGAGCTGCTCGTCTATCCCGAGCAGCGCGAGCTCATCGTCGCGCGTGCGTATCGCCGCGTCGCCGCCCTCACCGCACGCGAGTGCGCGGTCAGAACGGCAGCCCTCTTACATGACGTCGCAGCGTCCCGCCGACCACGATCGAGCCAAGCGCCAGCGCCACATATGGTGCTCCAAGCTTGAAGTAGTAGCCGACGCGCGAGCGCTCGCGAGGGGCGGGCTTGCATCGCGCGCCGCGGCACTCGCCCGCGAGGTCGTCGAGGAAGGGGTGATAGACGTACGGCGACGGCAGCCGCGGATCGGCGCCCTCGGGATCGAGGAACCAGTCGCCGCGCTTGCCGTCCGCCCCGGCGAGCGCCCACGGTGGACGCACGCCGCCGAGGAAGCGGTTCGAGGCCATCGCGGCCCCCATGACGTCGCCGAGCCTGCCGTGCCGCGCGCCGACGTATGACAGCGGGCCGGTCTCGCCGTCCATCCATAGCCTGGTGTCGCGGGCGCTGCGGCGCGACCACAGCGTGTCGCGCAGCGACAGCAGCTCGTAGGTCACGCGCTGGCCCTCCGCGGCGACCGGCGGCAACGAGGGGAACAATCCCGGTGTGTAGATGATGCGGCCGCGCTGTGGGGCGCACTGCGGATCGCCGGGCCGGCACACCGAGATGCCGTGACCCTGCGCTTCGACGCGCAGCACGGGCCGGCCGTCCTCGCTGCGCGCGACCTGCGAGGCCGGCACGCTGGACATGCTGTGGTGCGCCTTGGTGCGAACTTCGACGAGCCGGCCATCTCCGCCGTCGCGCTCGACGATGAGCTGGATGCTCTCGAGGTCGTTGTCGTGGCAGATGAGCGAGACGCACCAGTCCGACCAGTCGCGCGGATAGAACAGCGTGTAGGTCAGGTACGCGCGCGTCGCGGTCAGGATCGCCGCGCCGTAGCCGGCTGGCGGTAGCGCGGTCCCGAACAGCGCCTGGTGATCCCAGTTGTCGGTCGCGTCCCAGTTGCCGTCGAAGTCGATGCGCGTCGGTCGATCCTGCCCTCGATCGTCATCGGCGACGTGCTGGACATAGACCGGCGCCCATCGCAGGGACAGCTGATCGGCGACGCGCGACAGTGCCTTGGAGTCAGCGCGCGCTGACGCGACCGACGCCGCGACGAGCACGGCCGCCGTGCAAATCCACCCTCGGACCAAAGTCGGATCAATCTGTCATCACGCAGCGTCGGCGCGCACGCGAAATCGACTGCGAGGATCTCGCAACATCGCCGGTACGAGCACGAGAGCGGTGACCACGCACGCGACCTCGCCGACGAGCGAGGCCGTGCCGAAGCCGCGGATCGCCAGATTGTCGCTGACCAGCAGCGAGCCATAGCCGATGATCGTCGTCAGCGAGCACACGAGCACCGCGCCACCGCTGGTCTCGAGGATGTGGCGGGTGTCGGCGTCGGGCGTCCCGAAGCGATGCGCGATGTTGATCGCGTAGTCGACGCCGATGCCGAGCGTGATCGGCAGCGCGATGAAGTCGAGGAAGTTCACCCGCAGCTCGAGCAGCGCGCAGCCGGCGACCATGAACAGCGCGCCGGCGCCGGTGCTCGCGAGCACCGCGAGCGCGCGCCGCCGACCACCCGCGAGTCCGAGCACCATCACTACGAGGCTGGCGGCGGCGATCAGCGTGACGACCGGTCCGTCGCGCTCGATCGACGACACGATGTCCGCGAAGATCACGCTCGTACCGGACGTGGTGACCCGTTCGCCATCGCGCAGGCGCACCTCGCGCACCGCGCGCGCGAAGTTGATCAGACTTCGGCCGTTCCACTCGTCGAGGCCGGGCGCGGGGCGGATCTCGATGAGGTTGCCCACGCGCCCGTCGCGCTCGGTGAACCTGTCCCGCAGGCTCGCGGGGAGCGTCTCCATCGTGATCGGCTGAAGGCCGTCGGGCGGGCGCAGTTCGCGGAGCTTCGCTCGCTCGTCGTCGGGGACCTCGTCGACGGCCTGGTCGACGAGCGCGCGCAGCTCGCCGAGGTACGCGAGCTTGGTCGGCTGATCGGCGGGCAGGAACGCCGACAGCGACCACACGTCGCCGATCCTTCGCCGAGCCAGAGGCAGCTTGGCGTCGAGGCTACGCAGTGCATCGACGATCATCGGAACCTGATCGGGCCGATCCGCGGCGATCACCGTGCGCCCGGCGACCCCGCTGCCGAACGTGCGATTCGACAGCGCCATCCAGCGCCGCGCCTCGAGCGCATCGGCACCTTCGGAGCGCAGGCGCTTGAGGTTGTACTCGAACGGATCGTCGGCCACGTAGCGCGCGACGACGATCGCGGCCGCGACGCTGGCCACCGCCATGACGGCACCCACGACGCGCGGCCGCCGGGGACCGAGGCAGCGGGCGAGGGCGCGCCCGACCCATGGATCGTTTCCGCGCGGCAGCGCGCCACGACCGAAGCGAAGGAGCAGCGGCGGCAACAACGCGTACGTCACCATCCACACGAGCACCATGCCCGCTGAGCCGATCGCCGCGAAGTCGGCGAACCCCTTGAAGCTGGTGGCCGCGAGCGAGCCGTACGCGATCGCGGCACCGAGCGCGGCGATCGCCGTGGGACGCAGGGTGGCGGAGATGGCGTGCGCGAGCGCATCCTCGACGGAGTGCGCGCGGCGCTCCTCGACGTAGCGCGCGACGAGCAGGATGCCGAAGTTGATGCCGTTCCCCGCGATGATCGCGCCGAGGAACGCGGTCGCGGCGTTGAGGTGCCCGACGGTCAACGCCGCGAGGCCGAACGCCATCACCGTCGCGCCGACGAGCGTCGCGAGCACGAGCGTCAGCAGCACCGCGCTGCGGAAGTAGAACGCGAGCACCAGGATGACGAGGACCCCGGTGAGCAGGCACGAATGCAGCACCCCGCCGGCGATGGCGCGGTGCTCGGCCACCGCGGTGACCACGCTGCCCGTGAACCCGATCTCGACGCCGGAATGTGCGGCGTGGACGCCGGCACGGATCGCCGCGAGGTGAGCGAGGAGCGCGGCGCCGCTCCCCGCGTCCGTCGAGCGAAACGCGGTGCGGACCTCGACGAGGCCGATCGTCCCGTCGGCGCTGACGTTGGACAACCGCGCGAGCTTCGCGCGCGCATCGCGCTGCTGTGCCACGAGCTCGTCGAGAGAGCCGTGGTCGCTCGTGCGCGCATGCGGCTCCTCATCGTCGAGACGAATGAACAGCGGGTTCGCCTCGAGCTTCGCTTCGTCCATCCGCGCCGCCAGTGCGTCGCGTGCGCGCTGCAATTGCTCGAGCGACGCGAGTAGATAGCCGTTGGTCTCGAGATACCGCCGGAGGTCGTCGTGGTTGGTGATCACGAGCTCGACGAGTGACGCCGGCAGCTCGCGGATCGAGGCGGCCACCACGTCGGCCGTGGCGGCGCGCTCGTCGGACGTGGGCGCCTTGACGAGGACGAGCACTGTGTCCGACGCCTTCACGCGTGCCTCGAGGCGGCGCAGATCGCGCACCGCCGGCGCGTCCTGCGGGAGAAGGTTCGAGAAGTCCGCGCGCAGCGGAAGATGGAACGCCGCGAGGTACAGGGCAGCGAGCACCAGCGCCACGTGCGCGACGATCAGCTGGCGCGCCCGCGGTCCTAGCCAGGCCACGTAGCGCGTCGCCGATCGCACCCCGCTCATCGCGGAACGATCTCGAGGGGCCGCATCATCTCGTTGTCTTCGTGCTCGATGATGTGGCAGTGCCACACGTACGAGCCCGTGCGATCGAACCGTGCGACGAGGCGCGTGACCGTGCCGGGGAGCATCATCACCGTGTCCTTCGCGCTGGCCTCGTTACTGGAGATCGAGACCGGCGGCCCGGTGAGGAAGTCGTCCAGCACGGGGGCCGGTCCGGTGCCGGCGAGGAAGGCCGCCTCGGCGGCGACGAGTCCTTCGTCGTCGAACGGGATGCGATCGAGCACCTGGAAGTCGACGAGGTGGATGTGGATCGGGTGCGCGTCGGGCGTCGTGTTCGCCACGCGCCACACCTCGGTGTCGCCTTCGCGGATGATCTCGGTCGTCGGATCGGTCCACAGCAGCGGCCCCATCGCCACGGTGCCGAGCAGCACGTGGGACGGGAAGTCGCCGGGCACCGAGAGCTCGCGCAGCAGCAGGTCGCGCGGTGGCGCGGTCGGCGTCAGCACCGGCGCCGGTGCGAACGCGGTGGGGAGCGCGCCGGGTCGCCCGTCGGCGGTGAGCGGTACCACGCGGAACTGCATGATCAGGCCCGTGGTGTTCGGGTCCGCCGGCTCCTGCGGTCCGTCGACCGGGCTCGGGCCGCCCCAGGGCTCGTCGGGGCCGAGGTTGAGCAGCGTGACGACGTCACCGACTGCGAGGCTCGAGAAGTCGACCAGCACGTCGTAGCGCTCCGCCGGGCCGACCGTGAGCTGGGTGTGGCGCGCCGGCGCGCCGAACATGCGCCCACCATCGCCGCCGATCTGCACGAAGTCGAGCCCCGCCCGATCGAACGCCATGATGAGGGTCCGGGCGTCGGACGCATTGAGGAGGCGGAAGCGATACAGCCGCGGCTCGACCTCGAGGAACGGCCACGTGCGGCCGTTGACCACGATCGCGTTGCCGATGAACTCGGGGCCCCAGATCGGAGGCACGTCGGACTCGGGGATGAACGGGCCGGTGTAGCCGTCGAAGTCGGTGCGCGAGCTCGGATAGAACAGCTCGCCTTCCTCGGTGAACGTCTTGTCTTGGATGACGAGCGGGACCTCGTAGTAGCGCGTGCCCTCCGGATCCCCGAGCCGCGGCGCGGGCCCGGGGAGGTTCATGGTGTCGTCGGTGCCGTCGCGGATGATCCACATCCCGGCGAGGCCCGCGTACACGTTGACCCGCGTCATGCCGAGCGTGTGGTCGTGGTACCAGAGCGTCGCCGCGTCCTCGTCGAGGGGATAGTCGAACACCGCCGCGCCACGGCCGACGTCGACCTGGCTCTGATAGCGCGGCCCGATCGGCGCGAAGTCGGGGGGGAGGTTGTTCGCGTCGGGCAGGTACCACGCTTCCGGGTGACCGTCGCTGTGATCGAACGAGTGCGCGCCGTGCACGTGCGTGACGATCGGCACCGGCCCGGTGTAGAGCGCACCCTCCTGCGTGTGCTCGTGCTCGCCGCCGCCATCGCTGCCCGGATCCGCCCAGTGGATCGTCGAGTCGACGGGCAGCAGGTGCGGGAGGTAGCGACCGTTGATGTCGACGAGCTCGTTGATCCACGTGACGCGCACGGGGAAGTTGCTGCGCGTCTCCATCGTCGGCCCGGGATAGCTGAATGTCTCCAGATCATCCGCGCGCCCATAGCCCCACACGGTGGTCACCGGCATCGGCGGCGGCAGCACCTGCTGGCGGAACTGCCGCGCCGCGATCCGGAACTCGGTGCCGCCATCGCCGGCTCCCGTCGGCGCCATCACCGGTGGGATGAACAGCGGCTGCTCGAATTTCGGGATCGTGATGCCGTCGATCGCGGGGCCGCCGATCGTGAACGGCGTGATGTTATCGCCGTAGTCGCAGGCGCCGAGGCCGAGCGCGATCGCGAGCAAGGATCCGAGTCGTGCGGTGACCATGACCGGCCGCCTCGTGCACGCGGCATGCGCGCGAGGATCTCGTAGGTCGGCAGGCGCTCGAGGCGATCACGCGCGCCCGTGCAGCGCTGCGCGCTTCGCGCCGTGCGCGCGCGGCCTTGTCAGTACGCCGCCGCAGCGCACAGCGCTACGTCGGTCCACACGGGCCAGTGGTCGGAGCCGTCGACGTACTCGATCCCCGACGCGGTGATCGGGAGCGCGCGGGCGTAGAGGTTGTCGATGCGCATGCCGATGATCGGCACCCGCATCGTCGTCACCTCCGGAGAGATCGAGCTCGTGAACCGCCTGGCGATTATGTAGTCGTCGAGGACGCGCGCCTGATCCTGGCCGAGGATGGCCTCGGTCTCGGCGAGCGGCACGAGCGAGCCCGCCCACGCATACGGGTTGCTGTTGAAGTCACCGCCGAGGACAGCGCGCTCGTCGAGGTCGGTCGCCGCCGGATCGAGCTGGCGGATGCGGTCGACGGGACCGAGGCGAACGTCGAGGTGCACGTTGACGAGCTGCAGCGGTTGCGCGCCGGCGTCGACGGTGACGGCGAGGGCGTTGCGCTCGCGCGGGCGCAGCGGTTGATCGAAGTACGGCAGCTCGCGGACCGCGGCGGCGGTGATCGGGAACCGCGACAGCGTCGCGATGCCGTGCGTGCCATCACCCTCGACGCGCGCGGGTGCATAGACCCACGTCATCCCGAGCGCGGCGGCGAGGCGAGCGGCGCGCGAGCCGGCCTCCGCCGGATAGGCCTCGATCTCCTGGACGAACAGCACGTCGGCGCGCGCGACCTCGGTCGACCCGGCGATCGCGCGCGCGAGCCCGTCCGGGTCCGCGCCGAAGTGAACGTTCCAGCTCGCGACGCGCAGCGTGCATCCTGCCGGTGCGGACGCAGCGGGTGCGGGCCCGACCTCGGGGGCGAGCGCTCCGGTCATCTCCTCGACGGGCTGCCAGGGAGCACCGTCGTCGAGCTGTTCGGTGCAGCCAGCGGCCACGACGAGCAGGGCGCAGGCGGCTCTCATGGGCGGACTCCGATCGCGAAGCCGGCCCACGGCGTGACGCCGCCTTCACCCGCGACGACGGAGCCGCTCGCACGCAGCACGAGATGACGCGTCGCGCGCTCCCAGCCGAGCGACACGAACCCGCCGCCGCCGGAGTCGGTCATGCCGTCCCAGCCCTCGACGGGCGAGGGGATGTGGCTGCGCGCGAACAGTGCTCCCACGTCGGTGAACAGCGCGTTGCGCTCGCCGCGCACGAGCGTCGCGTGGACATAGGGCGCGAGGGTGAGCACCTGCTGCTCGCGCACGACCGCGAACGAGCCCGCCGCCCCGAGCGACAGGCGCGGCGTGATCGCGAGCTCGTAGCCGAGGCCGTACAGGCCGCCCTTGCCGAACGCCTCGACGTAGAAGAGGTGGCGGCTCGGCGCCTGCGCGTGCGTCGATGCCGTGGCGCGGACCTCGGCAGATGCCGGCAAGGCGAAGCCCATGGCGATGCTCGTCACCCACGCCGTGCGCATGAACCATAGACGTTAACGCACGCTGCACCGTTGCTCGCGCCGCAGCGGTTGCCGTTAGCTGCCGTCGGAAAATCCCGGAGCCGCGCCTCGCCGCTCTCTCACGATGCGCGCGAATCGCATCCCTCCCGGCGCGCGTCTACACAGATCTAGACCTTGCGATCACGTTGGCTTCCGCTCGCGCTTGCCGTGGCACTGGGCTCGCCGGCCCACGCACAGCCGCCCTCTGCCGTGCCGACGCCCGCCGAGGCGGCCGAGCGAATCGAGCCGCCGGTCCCCGCGGAGCCCGTCGTGCTGCGACGCAGCTACGGGTGGGCGGCGATCCACGTCCTCGGGCTCAACGTCGGGTTCTCGGCCCTCGGCCTCCTCGTGTTCGACAAGGACTACCTCAAGATCTCGCCGGGCTCGGTCTGGGACAACGTCTCCGGCTCGTGGGCGTGGGACGACGACGCGTTCACGACCAACCAGTTCGGCCACCCGTACTTCGGCAACCTCTCGTTCAACGCCGCGCGGTCGAATGGCGTCGGGTTCTGGGGCTCGGCGCTCGCCTCGTTCGCGAGCAGCTTGTTCTGGGAGCTGGTGATGGAGACGGCGACGCCCTCGATCAACGACCAGCTGTTCACCCCGGCAGGCGGCATCATCCTCGGCGAGTCGCTGTTCCGGACGGCCGAGGCGATCCGCTGGCGCAGCGACGCGTTCGCGAGCCGCGTCCTCGCGGTCGCCATCGATCCGATGAGTGCGATCAGCCGATGGACGCACGGCGATGCCTACGCACGCACGGCGCTGCCCTCGCACTTCGGATATCTCTCGTTCGGCTGGAACGGCATCTCGGTCGACTTCGATGCGCCGGCGGGCCAGCGACTCCAGCGCGCGATCCCTCGCGTGCACGGGGCGTTGGCACACAGCTACGGGTTGCCGACCGACGCGCGGTTCCAGCCGCGGCGCCCGCTCGACTACTTCGATCTGCTGGTCGAGGGCGACCTCGCCGAGGACAGCGCGTCGCTCTCGCTCAACACGCGGGGCTTGTTGTGGGGACGCGCCGCGAAGCTCGAGCATGGCGGGGCGATCGGTGGCGTGATGGCGAGCTACGACTTCATGAGTCAGGAGCGGACGCGGGTCTCGGCGGTCGCGATCGGCCTCGGCGGTGTCGTGCACCAGCCGATCGGCCCACGGCAGTTCGCACAGGTGCACCTCGGCGCCGGCTTCATTCCGTACGGCGCGGCCGGCGAGGACATCTACGCGCATCCCGATGAAGGCGAGAGCTCGCACTCGAGCTATCACCGCGGCCCCGGCGCGAACGCACTCATCGACCTGCGGCTCGGGTGGCGCGACATCGGACTCGCGTACGCCAACGCGCGCGGCTACTACATCGACGCGGGTCCGTTCGGCGAGGGCAGCGAGTTCGTGAGCCACGTGCGGGTCGGCGTGATCGCCGGGATCCATCCTCCACACGCGCTCCAGCTCGAGGGCATGTTCTCCGGGCGACGCGCGACCTTCCTCGATGCACGCCGCGACGTGATCGATACCTCGGCGCAGCTGAGGATCTCGTACACGTACACCTCTGACTTCGACTTCGGCGGGGCACCTCCGCGGTAGCCCGGACCGACGCCGGCCCATGCGACCGCGTGCGACCACGCGATCGCCGCATGCGACACGCGGGTTTTCGCTCGATGTCGCCCGGCGCGCAGCGCTACGTTCTCGCGGCATGACTAGCTCGCGCGTTTCTCGTCGAGACATGCTGCGTGGCGGACTCGCCGCGGCGGCGCTCGGCCTCGTCTCCTCGGCGTGCTCCAACTCGACGCCCGCCGCGACCACCACCACCGCCACCACGGCCGCCACGCCGCCGCCGAAGCTGAAGATCTTGATCCTCGGCGGCACCGGCTTCCTCGGGCCCAAGACGATCGACGCGGCCATCGCGCGCGGCCACAACGTCACGATCTTCAACCGCGGCAAGCGCGAGAAGCAGCTGCCGCTCGAGCACCAGGTCGAGCACCTCTACGGCAACCGCGATCCCGAGCTGCCCGCCGACGACGAGCGCGGACCCGACGGCAAGCTGCTCCGCCCCGACGCGTCCCCCAAGGGCCTCGAGCAGCTCGTCGGGCGCGAGTTCGACGTCGTCATCGACAACTCGGGCTACGTCCCGCGCCTGGTCAAGGCCTCCGCGCAGCTGCTCGCGAAGTCCGCGCGCCAGTACATCTTCATCTCGACCGTGTCGGTCTACGACGACGCGCCCGCCGCCGGCGGCGACGAGTCCACGCGGCTCGCCACGATCGCCGATCCCACGACCGAGAAGATGGGCGATCAGTTCGAGAACTACGGCGCGCTCAAGGTCCTCTGCGAGCGTGCGGTGCAGGAGGCCTTCCCCAACGGCGCCACCATCGTGCGTCCGGGCTTCATCGTCGGGCCCGGCGATCCGACCGATCGCTTCACCTACTGGCCCATCCGCATCTCGCGCGGCGGCGACGTGCTCGCGCCCGGCACGCCCGATGACCCGCTCCAGTGGATCGACGTGCGCGATCTCGCCGAGTGGCTCGTCCTGCTCGCCGAGCGCGGCACCACCGGTACGTTCAACGCGCTCGGCCCGTCGACGCCCGCGCGCTGGGGCGACGTCCTCCAGGCCTGCGTCACCGCCGCGCCCGGCGCCAAGCTCGAGTGGGTCCCCGCCGAGTGGCTCGAGAAGCAAGACTCCTCCGGCGAGGACGCGTTCCCGATCTGGATCCCTCCGGTCGGCAAGTTCGCGGGCTTCCACCGCTGGAACAACGACCGCGCCGAAGCCGCGGGCCTCACGTTCCGTCCGGTCTCCGACACGATCAAGGCCATCCTCGAGTGGTACCCGCGCGAGATCGAGCGCCGCGTGCGCGTCACCAACGAGCTCGTCGAAGCCGCGAAGGCCAAGGGCGCGCCGCCGCCCAAGCTCGGCGATCCGCAGAAGCTGCGCGTCACGCCCACGCCCGAACGCGAGCGCGAGCTCCTCGCCGCCTGGCGCGCGCGCACGCCGACGAAGTAGAGCGCGTGCGCTACAAATGCGCTACAGTCGGGCGATGAAGACCGCGCTCTTGCCGTCCATACGCGTGGAGGCGGCCTTACGGCGGCAGGCCGAGCGGCTACGCGCCCCCGGGCAGACCCTATCCGCGTTGCTCGAAGAGCTCCTCCGCGAGGGGATCGCCGCGAGGACCTCGCAGGCCGAGTTCTTGGATCGTGCGCTCGCCGCGGAGGCCGAGACGGAGGCTGCGGGCACGTGGGTCACGGCCGACGAGCTCCGGCAGCGCTTGCGCCCTCGCCAGACGCGGCGTCCACGGCCCCGCACGGCCGCCCGGCGATGAAGCAACGCTGGCACGTTCGGTTCACGCCGAACGCCGCCGAAGATCTCGAGCGGATCTACGTCTTCCTGCTCGAGCGCGACGCACGTGCGGCGGAGCGCGCGCGCAAGACGATCCTGAAGGCGATCGAGATGCTCGAGCTATTTCCTCGGTCGTGCCGGCGCGCGGCCGCGGCGAGCGATGACTCCCTGCGCGAGCTCGTGATCTCGTTCGGCGCACGCGGCTACGTGGCGTTGTTCCGCCTCCAGCCGCCAGCGACGGTCAGCGTGCTCGCGCTCCGCCATCAACGAGAAGACGACCTCCGTTAGAACCGCAGGCCGACCTCGGGGCCGTAGAGCGCGGGGCCGACGTTGAAGTCGAGCACGCGGAACGCGGCTTCGAGATAGCCGATGCGAACGCCGACGCGAGCCGCGTACGCTTTGACGTCGGACTCGAAGTACATGGCGTGCGCGTCACCGACGAGCGAGCGCCTGCCCGACGGCGTCAGGCGATGCTCGGCGTGCATGCCGACCATCGCGCCCGCGATCGAGCTGTCCGCCATGGGGTCGTTGCGGGTGGAGACGATCGCGACGCCGCCCTCGAGGAACGCGCGCGTGGCGCCACCCCCGTCGACGCGGACGCCGCCGAGCAGCGTGGGCATGGTGAGCGTGAGCTGCGAGCCGTCCATCTGGTCCTCGACGTAGCGGGTGACCGAGCCCGCGATGCGAAACCAGCGATCGTCGACGGCGAGCGAGAGCGAGAGCGCGCCATCGGATTCGATGACCTTGTGTGCGCCGACGAAGAAGTCGACGTTGGCGGTGCCAGTGTTCGGGGCCTGTGGGGGCTGGTATTCGCGGACGACGGTGCCGTCGGCATCGATCACGGCGATGTACTGGCCGCGACACCACGCGCCCGGGCTCGTCGACGGTGGACCGTTGCGCCCGAAGTCGCGCGGCATCATGTCCGTCGGGCAATCACGCCACACGCGGCGATAGAGGTCGCCATTGGAGGGCCGAGCGTAGCCGGGCCGCGGATCGCTGGAGCCCCCGGACCTGCGCCCCGCGTCGGACGACGTCGCGGTCGCGATGCCCCCACTGACCTGGCCGAGACGGCCGCGTCCACCACTTTGATCACCGCCGACGCGTTCGGCGTGGGCAGCAGAGGTGGCGAGCAGGATGGGGATGGCGAACGCGACGGACGGGCGCATGTCGCGACCCGCGAGCATTTCGCATGCCCACGCGCGATGTGAATGAACGCGACGGAATCGCGTCTCACGCGCAGTTCATGGCTGCGTGCTCTGCAGGTCGGTGCCTGCGGATCTCGCAGGCGTCTGCATTTTTCGCAGGCTGATCGCTCTCGGGAGCCGGCCTCCGGCAGAATGCCGCCCATGCCCCTATCCGGCCTGGACATCAGCGGACGCGCGGCGCTCACGGCAGCGCTGTTCGTCGCCTGCGGCAGCCCCACGCGCACGACCTCGGTCCCGAGCGTGGCAGCAGCAGCGCCTCGCGCACCGAGCTGCGAATGGGACAAGGCATACAACGACTTCGCGCGCGAGGACCAGCCTCGCGATGTCAGGCGCGTGTTCGAGCTCGGCGACCGACCCGCGTACATCGTGTCCGACCAGGAGCTCCGCCACATCTACGTGCGCGACCTCGACACCAACGCGCAGCTGGCCGAGCTCGCGGTGCCGGCGACGCAGGGGATGGATGTGATGGCTGACGACGTCCTCGTGACGCCGGGGGGCCCGCTGGTGTTCGTGACAGGTTCGTTGCCACCGAAGGACCAGGGCGATCTCGCGGTGACCTCCGGCTACTGGCTCGTGCCGATCGATCGTGCGGGCAAGGCAGGTGCGGCGATCACGTTGCCGCTACCGGCGGCGTACGGCTGGGAGATCAGCCTGATCGCGGTGGGGGACTATCTGGTCGCGCACATGGTGGTGCCGAGCGATCTGCCCGACTTCGAGATCGGAGAGGACATCCCGTACCAGCCCGAGGAGAGTCACCTCGTGATCCTCGACCGCGGCGGCAACGTCGTGAAGTCGGCGCGCGAGGTGGATGTCGCGCAGATCGTCGCGGTGGGCGACAGTGCGTTCGCGGCG
>DATLHR010000067.1:0-2136 GCA_035539815.1 Kofleriaceae bacterium | reverse complement strand
CGTGATGCTCGGACCTCGAGTCGGCAGAGTGCGTGTGCGTCAGCGCTGCGATGACGACTGCCCGGCGCCTCAGCCGTGCCCGTCGCCGTGGGGCAATCCGGCTGTGGTGGCCGTGGTGACGGCCGCAGCAACGGCGCTGTTTAATGCGATCGGCGAGGTGTGGGTCGAGACGCGAAAGGCGCAACTCGAGGCAACGCGGAAGCCGGCTGAACCCGAGCAGCTTGCGCCGCCGCCGCGCAAGAGGGGCGGTGGGGCGTGAAGCTGTCGCGTCGTGACCGCGCCGCGATGACGCTGGCGCTGGAGTGCGTGCGCGAGAGTCGCTGCGGCCTCAACGAGGCGTCGCGTGCGCTTGGGATTGGCGACGCGGACAGCCGCTTTCTCCGCGAGGCGATGGGGCACAACTGGTACGGCCACGTCGATCGTGTGCGGCGCGCCCGTCTCGCGCTCGCGCTGCGTGTGCTGCTGCGCTGCGACCGTGGACGCGACGACCTCGGCGACTTCGGGCCGATCGCGTGGAACGCGTGGGACAGCGATGGCCCCGTCGACGAGCGCGACTTCACGCGTCTGCCTGTCCGTCCGCTTTGGGAAATGGCCCCCGAGCACAGGAGCGAGCGATGACCGAAGAGGAGCGCTTCTGGGCCAAGGTCGACAAATCCGGCGAGTGCTGGAACTGGACTGGCGGCACCTCCGGTGTGCGTGGAGAGCGGCCTGGATACGGCCGATTCCACGCGGGCTCGCGTGCCTCTGGGACCGCACGCATGGTGTCGGCGCATCGGTACGCGTTTGAGATCGAGCACGGGCCCATCCCCGATGGCCTCGTTCTCTGCCACCGCTGCGACAACCAGCGTTGCGTTCGGCCGTCGCACCTCTTCGTCGGCACTCATGCGGACAACGTGGCGGATATGCGCGCGAAGGGGCGCGGCGCGTACGGACACCGCCACTGGTCTCGCACCCAGCCTGAGAGCAGGCCGCGTGGCGAGCGCCATGGCAGCGCGAAACTGACCGAAGCCGATGTCATCGCGATGCTCCAAGAGCGCGCCGCGCTGGGCACTACCTCAACGGAGTTCGCGCGCCGACTCGGGGTGAACCCGGCAACGGTCCGCGACGCGCTACGTGGGACGACGTGGAGCCATCTCCACTCGGCGCCGCCGCACGAGGTGTCGCGATGACGCTGGCGTGCCCGAGAGGCCGTGACTGCGCCGGATGCGGTGTCGCGCAGTGCGCTCGCTGTCAGCGAGCCTCGTGCCGTCATGCACTCCGCGACGGCCTCTGCATCGCCTGTGAGCGCGAGCTCGGCGTCGTCGTGCGCCGGAAGGGTGGTCGGTCGTGAGCGGCCTTCACAAGGGCACGCGCCAGCACCTGTGGGGCCGCGGCTCGTGCATCCGATGCGGCATGCGCGCGCACTGGCCTGGCGCGAAGGACGGGTGCAGCGGCCCGATGCTCGAGGAGGAGCACCGCGAGCGCGTGCGCCGATACGACGCGAACAAGCGCGAGAAAATGAAACGGGCTCACGCCGCGCCAACGGCTGAGCCCGTGACCGAGACGGAAAGGACGTCCCGATGAGTCACGAAGTACCCGAGAAGCCGCCGCGGCGCAACCCGCTGCGTGAACCCATCACCGACCCCGACGTGCGACGGCGCGCGCTCGAGCTCGCCGAGCGCCTTGCTGCACCGAGCGGCTTCGGCCCCCTCGGCGCGCCCGACTCCGACGCCGACAAGCGCGAGGCGTGGCTCCTGCGCTCGGGCCTCTCGATGCCCTCGTGGTGCGCCACCGACCCGCGCATCGATGCGGCGATGGCTCTCGTCTGCGCTGCACTCGACGTCATGGCGGACACTGCTGGCCTCGCTCGAGCGGATGTCAACACCCTCGCCGACACGATGCGTCTGCATCACCCCGGCGAGCACTCTCACCGACTCCACGAGCCGCTTCGCAAGCTCCAGGCGATCGGCGTCGTGCGCACGCTCGCGAGCGGCGGATGGCTGCTCAAGCGCATCGGCATCGCCGCGGAGCCTGTTCTCGATGAGGCGCACCCCGACGAACTCGTCGAGTGGGCGCGCACGCTGCCCGAGGACGAGAAGGCCGCCGTGCTCGCGACGCTCGCGGAGATCCGGGGGGCGCGATGACGTGGTTCAAGGT
>DATLHR010000066.1:0-4174 GCA_035539815.1 Kofleriaceae bacterium | reverse complement strand
CCCGTGCTCGCGCCGCCGCTCGCCGGCACGCCGGCCGCCGCCGCGGGATTCGTCGACGGCGATCGCGTCGTCGCGGTCGACGGCGATCCGGTCGCGAGCCTGCAGGACCTGCGCTGGCGCGTGCTGAAGTCGCAGGGGCGCGATCGCATCGCGGTCGAGACCGAGCGTCCCGACGGCAGCCGTGCGACGCGCGATCTGGCGGTCGCGGGCCTGGCGATGGCGGACTGGGAGGGCAATCCGCTCGCCGCGCTCGGGCTGCGGCCGGACTTCGGCGCCCCGCTCGTCGACCAGGTGTCGCCAGGCAAGCCGGCGGAGGCGGCCGGGCTGCGCAGCGGCGATCGCATCGTCGCGGTCGACGGCCGCGCGACGCGCTCGCCGTCCGACGTCGCGCTCGCGACCAACGCGAGCCCCGGCAAGCCGGTCGTGGTCCGCATCGCGCGCGACGCGGCCGCGCGCGACGTGACGGTGGTGCCCGAGAGCTCGGCGCAGGGCGGACGCCGCGTCGGCCTCGCCGGACTGCGACTCAAGGTCGACCCGGCGAACATCGAGCGCATCGCGATCACCGTGCGTTCCGGTCCGCTCGACGCGCTCGGCGCGGGCGTGCGCAAGACCTGGGAGCTGTCGACGTTCACGCTGCGCATGCTCGGGCGCATGATCACCGGCGATGCGTCGCTCAAGAACCTGTCCGGGCCGATCACGCTCGCCGATTACGCGGGCCAGTCGGCGCAGGCTGGCGCGCTCACGTTCATCGGCTATCTCGCGCTCATCAGCATCAGCCTGGGCGTGCTGAACCTGCTGCCGATCCCGCTGCTGGACGGCGGGCACTTGCTGTATTATCTCGCCGAGATCGTTCTAGGCCGACCGGTATCCGACCGGGCCTTCGAGGTCGGGCAGCGCATCGGCATGGCGCTGCTCGCCGTGCTGATGACCCTCGCGCTCGTCAATGACGTCTCCCGCCTGTTCTGACCGCCGGCCCCCGCCGCGCCGCCGGCGCGGGTTCGCGGCGTGCGTGCTGCGGGCGTTCGTCGCCTGTGCGCTGGCCGCGCCGTTCGGGGCGCGCGCGGTGGACCCGTTCGTCGTGCGCGACATCCGGGTCGAGGGCGTGCAGCGCACCGAGGCCGGCACGATCTTCAGCTACCTGCCGATCAAGGTCGGCGAGCGCGTCGACGACGAGAAGCTGTCTGCCGCGGTCAAGGCGCTCTACGCGACCGGCTTCTTCCGCGACGTGCGGCTCGAGCGCGAGGGGGACGTCCTGGTGGTCGCGGTGCAGGAGCGCCCGACCGTCAGCTCGCTGTCGTTCGTGGGCAACAAGGAGTTCGACACCGAGACGGTCAAGAAGGCGCTGAAGGACATCGGCATCGCCGAGGCGCGAATCTTCGACCGCTCCGCGCTCGACCGCGCCGAGCAGGAGCTCAAGCGCCAGTACATCACGCGCGGCCTGTACTCGGCCAAGGTGCAGACGACGGTGACGCCGCAGGAGCGCAACCGCGTCGCGATCAACTTCACGATCGACGAGGGCGAGGCCTCCCGCATCGCGCGCATCAACATCATCGGCACCAAGGCGTTCACCGAGGCGCAGCTCCGCAAGGAGATGACGCTGACCACGCCGGGCTGGCTGACCTGGTACACGAAGAACGACCAGTACAGCAAGCAGAAGCTGCAGGGTGACCTCGAGTCGCTGCGCAACTTCTACCAGAACCGCGGCTATCTCGAGTTCGAGATCGAGTCGACGCAGGTGTCCATCTCGCCCGACAAGGAGGACATCTACATCACGGTCAACGTGAACGAGGGGCCGCGCTACACGATCGGCGACGTGCGACTCGCCGGCGACCTCGCCGTCGACGAGTCCGAGCTTCGCAGCCTGGTGCGCGTGAAGGCGGGCGACGTCTACTCGCGGGAGAAGCTGCAGCGCACCGCCAAGGACATCTCCGACCGCCTCGGCGCCGAAGGCTATGCGTTCGCCAATGTCAACGCCGTGCCGGAGATCGACCGCGCCAACGCGTCGGCGGCGTTCACGATCTTCGTCGACCCCGGCCGCCGCGTCTACGTGCGCCGGCTGAACGTGAGCGGCAACACGAAGACGCGCGACGAGGTGATCCGCCGCGAGTCGCGCCAGCTCGAGGGCGCGTGGTTCGACGGCCAGCGCATCGAGCGCACCAAGGTGCGTGTCCGGCGGCTCGGCTACTTCGACGACGTCAACGTCGAGACGCCGCCGGTGCCGGGAGCGTCCGACCAGATCGACGTCGAGTACACGGTGACTGAGCGCTCGACCGGCAACCTGCTGGCCGGGCTGGGCTACTCGAGCGCGGATGGCCTCGTGTTCAGCGGCTCGATCTCGCAGCAGAATGTGTTCGGCTCGGGCAACGCGATCGCGCTGGCGGTCAACACGAGCAAGATCAACCGCACCTACTCGATCGCCTACAGCGAGCCGTACTGGACCGTCGACGGGGTGTCGCGAACGCTCGAGGTCTACGCGCGCCGCCTCGACCCGACGTCGCTGTCGATCTCGCAGTACGCCTCCGACACGGTCGGCGGCGCGATCGGCTTTTCGGTGCCGATCACCGAGACCGATTCGATCCAGATCGGCTTCCGCTACGACCACACCAAGCTCACGCTGTTCGCGGACAGCCCGCCGGTCTACATCGATTTCGTCGACCAGTTCGGCGCCACGACCGACGCCTTCATCCTGACGCTCGGCTGGGCGCGTGACACCCGCGACGACATTCTCTATCCTAACCAGGGACGCCTGCAGAGCCTGTTCCTCGAGTTCGGCCTGCCGTTCGGCGACCTGGCCTACTACAAGGCGCAGTACATCCACCAGTGGTTCTGGCCGGTCTGGTCGCCCTTCGTGCTGATGCTGCGTGGCGAGGTCGGCTACGGGGACGGCTACTCGGGCAAGCCGCTGCCGTTCTTCAAGGCGTTCTATGCCGGCGGCGTCGGGTCGGTGCGCGGCTACGAGTCGAGCTCGCTCGGGCCGCGCGACACGTTCGGCAACGTGCTCGGGGGCAAGCGCAAGATCGTGGGCAATGCCGAGCTGTTCTACCCGGTGCTGGCGGGCCAGCAGGCGGTCCGGCTGTCGGTGTTCGCCGACGCGGGCCAGATCTACCTGAACGGGCTGCAGCCGGAGTTCGAGTCGTTCCGCTATTCCGTCGGCGCCGGCCTGGCGTGGAACTCGCCGCTGGGGCCGCTCAAGTTCAGCTACGCGTATCCGATCAACGAGAAGCAGGGCGACAAGATCCAGCGCTTCCAGTTCCAGGTCGGCTCGGTGTTCTGACCCGCGCCGCGACCGCTCGCAGGAGATTCCCGTGAATCGCATCGTTCATCTCGTGGCCGCCGCGGCGCTGGCGGCGGCCGCCACCGTCGCCTCGGCCCAGGCGGTCACGACGACCATCAAGATCGGCTTCGTCAACACCGAGCGGCTGTTCCGCGAGGCGGCGCCGGCGAAGCGCGCGCAGGCCAAGCTCGAGAAGGAGTTCGCCACGCGCGACGCCGAGGTGCAGAAGCTCACCAAGCAGGTGCGCGACCTGCAGGCGAACCTCGACAAGGACGGCGCGACGATGGCCGAGACCGAGCGGCGCAACAAGGAGCGCGACCTCGCCAACCTGTCGCGCGACCTGCAGCGCGCGCAGCGCGAGTTCCGCGAGGACCTGAACCTGCGGCGCAACGAGGAGCTCGCGCAGCTGCAGGAACGCGCCAACAAGGTGATCCAGCAGATCGCCGAGGGCGAGAAGTTCGACCTGATCCTGCAGGACCCGGTGGTCTACGCGAGCCAGCGCATCGACATCACCGACAAGGTGATCAAGGCGCTGGCCGACAAGTAGCGCGCGCCGCTCCGGCCGCGCCGCCGCCGCGATGGGGCCGAACCACACCACCACGGGCTGGTCGCTGGCCGATCTCGCGCAGGCCGCGGGTGCCGCGCTGTTCGGCGACGGTGCGGTCCGCGTGACGCGCGTCGCGACGCTCGAGCGTGCCGGGCCGGGAGCGATCGCGTTCCTCGCCAACCGCAAGTACGCCGCACAGCTCGACTCGACGCGCGCCGCGGCGGCCACGAGATGAACGATGCGTTTCACGGGAATCTCCTGCGAGCGGTCGCGGCGCTGGCGGCGGCCGCCACCGTCGCCTCGGCCCAGGCGGTCACGACGACCATCAAGATCGGCTTCGTCAACACCGAGCG
>DATLHR010000065.1:0-11762 GCA_035539815.1 Kofleriaceae bacterium | reverse complement strand
GGGTAGCGGCGCCGGGGACGGGAAGGCGGCCGCGGCCGCGATCCTCGTGATCGCCGCCGTCGCGCTGTTCGCCGCCGCCGGCGTGGAGGGCTCGCGCTATGACGGCTGGGTCCAGCTGCACCCGATGCACCCGGTCCACCTGATCGGCAAGGACGGCTCACAGACCACGGTCCCGCTCGCGTGGGTCGACCAGCGAGCGGTCGAGTACGCCGACAAGGCGATCGTGCGGCCGTACGAGGGCCCGTGGCGCAACCTCCAGCGCAAGCCGCTCACGCGCAGCGGCACCTACGCGATGTACGCGGGCTACGGCACCATGCGCTCGGTCGTCGGTGACGTCGACTTCGGGCCGTCGTTCGCGATCCAGGGCGGCTACTTCCCGACGAACGAGATCGGCCTCGTCGCGAACGTCTCGCTCGGCTGGCGCGACAACCAGTTCGGCGGGACGCTGTTCGACTCGCGCTACGTCGCCGAGCTGCAGGCGATGCCGATCGCCGCGGGCAAGCTGCACCTCGGCGGCTACGTCGGCGCCGGGCTCGGCTATCGGTGGGAAGACGTGCCGGGCGCGACGATCGCGAGCGGCGACAACGGGACCACGGTGTTCACGGGCGGCGGCCAGCTGCAGCTCGACATCCACACCCGCCTCGCGCTGACGGCGCGCATGGGCGTGGTCAAGGCCCACGACGATCGGTCGACCGACGTGCTGTTCGGCCTCGCCGTGTACTGATCACTTCTGAAACTTCGCCTTCCACTCGTCGTACGGCATCCCGTAGATGAGCTCGCGCGCGTCGGGATCCGAGATCTCGACACCGCGCTCGGCCGCGGCCGCTCGGTACCATTTGGAGAGGCAGTTGCGGCAGAACCCCGCCAGGTTCATCACATCGATGTTCTGAACGTCGGTGCGCTCGCGAAAGTGCTGAACCAGCCGGCGGAACGCCGCCGCTTCGATCTCGACCCGCGTGGCCTCGGGAATCTCGGTTGCCATGGCCACGGTGTAGCGCATCTTCGTACGCGCCGCGTGCTATGCACCGAGACGTGGAAGCCGTTCCCACCGCCCTGCCCCCCTCGGTGACCGAGGTCGTCCACGGCGACACGACCTACTACCTGGTGGGCACCGCGCACGTCTCGCAGCGCTCCGTCGACGAGGTCAAGGCGGTCATCGAGCAGGTCAACCCGGACGTCGTCGCCGTCGAGCTGTGCAAGGCGCGGCACGACGCGTTGACCAAGGACAGCGCGTTCCGCGAGCTCGACGTGTTCAAGGTCGTGCGCGAGGGCAAGACGCTCTACCTGCTCGCGCACCTCGCGCTGTCGTCGTACCAGCGCAAGATCGGCGCGAGCCTGGGCGTGAAGCCCGGCGCGGAGCTGCTCGCCGCGGTCACCGCCGCGAACGCGAAGGGCATCCCCGTCGAGCTGATCGATCGCGACATCAACGTCACGCTCAAGCGCACGTGGGCGAACCTCGGGCTGTGGAAGCGCTCGACGCTGCTCGCGTCGTTGATGGTCGGGTGGGAGGACGACAACAAGGGCAAGCCCGTCGACGAGAAAGCGATCGAGGACCTCAAGGAGCCCAAGGCGCTGTCCGAGATGCTCGCGCAGCTCGGCGAGGCGGTGCCCGAGGTCAAGCAGCCGCTGATCGACGAGCGCGACAGCTATCTCGCGTCGAAGCTGAACGACGTCACCGGCAAGCGCGTCGTCGCGGTCGTCGGCGCCGCGCACGTCCCGGGGATGACGCCCAAGATCGGTACGCCGATCGATCGCGCGCCGCTCGACAAGCTGCCGCCGCCGTCGAAGCTGTGGACCGCGATCAAGTGGCTGGTGCCGCTGCTGTTCATCGCGGCGCTGGTCTACGGCTGGCGGTGGTCCGACTCGTCGAGCTTCGCGGAGCTGATGCTCGCGTGGATCCTGCCGACGTCGGTCGGTGCGGCAGGGCTCACACTCCTGGCCGGCGGCTCCCCGTTCTCGGTGCTCTCGGCGCTGGTCGTCGCGCCGATCGCCGCGATCCATCCGCTGCTCGGCACCGGCATGATCGTCGGCGTCGTCGAGGCGTGGCGGCGCAAGCCGAGCGTGGCTGATTGCGAGCGGTTACCCGACGATATCCAGACCCTGAAGGGGTTCTGGCGCAACCCGGTGACCCGCATCTTGCTCATCGCGGTCGCATCGGGCCTCGGCACCGCCGTTGGGTTCTGGGTCGGCGTGGGCTGGGTCGCCTCGCTGCTTTAGAGAACGCGCGCTCGGCGGAGGTGTATGCTCGCGCGCGATGAAGCGACGCGACGCGCTCAAGACGATCGGTGGCCTCGCCGGCATGGCCGGCATGTCGAAGTTGCTGCCGGCGTGCGGCGATGACGGTTCGGACGGCCCGGTCGGCATCACGACCTACGTGTACTTGATGCTCGAGAACCGGACGTACGACCACGTGTTCGGTGCGCGCGCCCTCGAGGGCCTGGGCGGCAACGGCCTCACCGCCGGCGCCTCGAACCCCGACACCAACGGCGACCCGGTCGCGATCTACACCCCGTCCTCGCTCGAGATGTGCACGGTGGGCGATCCGCCGCACGGCTGGGATGCGGCGCACGCGCAGTGGAACAACGGCGCCAACGACGGCTTCGTGCGCGCGCATCAGGCGAGCGAGCCGGGCGCGCGCGATCCGATGCAGTACCTCGTGCGCGAGCAGCAGGCGGTCTCGTGGGCGCTCGCGGACGCGTACACCACGTGCGATCGCTGGCACGCGGCGGTGATGGGCCCGACGCTGCCCAACCGCGCCTACTGGCATACGGGCACCTCGTTCGGCATCAAGGCCAACCAGGAGATCCTGACCGAGTTCTCGGCGGGCGTCCCGGTGCCGACGATCTACAACCAGCTCGCCGCGAAGGGTGTCGACTGGGCGTACTACTTCGGCAACCTCGCCGTCGTGTCGCTGCTCGGCAACGCGGGGCCCTATCAGCTCGATCTCGGCCCCAACGACGGCACCGGCCACATCCGGCGGTTCGGCGACGCGCAGATCGGCGCCGGTCAGTTCTTCAAGGACGCGAAGGAGGGCAAGCTGCCTCCGGTCGTCTACATCGATCCCGCGTTCTACGAGAACGACGACCACCCGCCGATCCATCCGATCATGGGCCAGGAGCTGATCGCGGCCGTGTACACGGCGCTCGCGACCTCGCCGCAGTGGAAGAACTGCATGCTCGTGATCTGCTACGACGAGCACGGCGGCTTCTACGATCACGTCGCGCCGCCGACCACGACCGACGACACGCTGGCGAAGTACGGGGTGCCCGGGTTCGAGCAGATGGGCTTCCGCGTGCCCGCGATGGTCGTGGGCCCGTACGTGAAGCAGGGCTACGTGAGCAGCGTGCTCTACGATCACACGTCGGCGCTCAAGCACCTGCAGAACGCGTTCGAGCTCGACTCGATCAACGCGCGCATCGACGCGGCGAACGACCTGTCCGATTGCATCGACATGGATCGGCTCGCCGCGGGTGACTGGGCGCCGCCGGCGGACATCCCGCTCGTCGATCGCAACGCGTGGCCGGCGATGGACCCGCGCTGCGTGTCCAACGAGGGCGGCTTCAAGATCGGGCCGACCGGGACCCACCAAGATCCGATCAGCGAGTGGGCCGACGCCAATCCGGGTGGCTTCAAGCCGGAGTACGACCTCCGGGGCCAGACCAACGATCACAAGCTGATCTACGAGTACCTGGCCGAGGCGCGCCGCAAACAATCTCGCTAAGTTGCGCGCTGCGACGGCGGCGACCTGGGCCGAAGTCGCTTGCGCCTCGTATCCATCTACGTCACTGTCGTTGGACTTCAAACCTCGAGGAGTGTTTTCGATGAAGAAGATCGCGCTCGCATTCGCTTCGCTGTGCATCGCCGCCACCCCGGTTCTCGCCTGCCCGCACATGGACAAGGCCGAGACGGAGACCGAGGCGCCGCGCACGGCGGAGAAGAAGAAGGAAGAGGCGCCGAAGACCGACAAGGCCAAGGACACCAAGACGGCGAAGCCGGCCGAGAAGGCGCCGACGCAGAAGCCGGACAAGGTCTCGCAGAAGTAGCTCGATCCGCGCGATCGAACCGATGAAGGGCTCGCCACTCCGGCGGGCCCTTTTTGCATTTGCAGCTCAGACGAGGACGTCGAGCAGCTGCGCGCGCGTCAGGTAGTTCTCGAGCGCGCCGGCGTACTCGTCGATCAACAGATCCAGCTCGAGCGTGACCTTGGTGCCGGCGACCCGGTGGACCTTGCCCGAGATCGGGATCTCGGTACCCGCGAGCGCGAGCACGCCGCTGACCCACGTGCCCACGGCGGGCGCCGGCGCGGGCAGCATCGCGGACACGTGCGTGCGCGAGATGTCGTCGACCTTGCAGTCACCACCGGAGAGCCGCAGCACGACCGGCAGCGCGGCCGGCGGCTCGACGCGGTAGTTCACGCGCCGGTTGTGCGTGATGAGCGTGTCGAGCGCATCGTGGATGGGCGCCGAGATCGGCGTCTCGTCGCTCTCGAGCACGAGCTCGCGCAGCTGCTTGAGCTGCTTCTGCGTGCGCATGAGGTTCTGCCGCATGTCGGCCATGCGCGTCTGATCGCGGTGCACCTTGTCGGCGACGACGCTGAGCAGATTCACCAGGAACCTCACCCCGAGCTCCTGATTGGTCGCGAAGAAGTCCTGGATCTGCTTCGCGCGCAGCGCCCACACCACGGCGCCTTCCGACACCGTCGCGCGCGTCGAGCGCGGCAACCCGGTCAGCGCGCCCAGCTCGCCGATCAGCGCGGGCGGATACAACCGGAACACGTCGTCACCCGGCCGATCGAGCACGACCTCGCCTTTGGTGAGCAGATAGAGCTCGGTCGCTTGCTCGCCGACGTCGAAGAGCGGCTTGTTCGCGTCGATGTTCGCACGCGTGAACAAGCTGCTCAGCCTCGTCAGCTCCTCGTCGCCGAATCCCTGGAACAGCGGAATCGTGCGCAGTTCTTGCCCACTAGGCCCCATATGCCTGGACCATACACCCGTCGTCGAGGATGTGAACCCAAACCGGTCCTCGATCGCGGTACCGTGATGCGGTGCGGACGATGCTCCTCGGGATGTTCCTGGCGGCCTGCGGCTCGAGTGGTCCGTCGACGAAGGAGCCCCCTCCGGCGTCCCCAGCGTCGTCGCAGCGCGTCGCAGCCCCCGTCGCCGAAGCGGTCCCCGACGCCGCGATCGTGCACCCGCCGAACACGTACGCGGACCTGGCCGCCGCGCTCGCCGCGATCATCCCGCCCGACGCGCGCGTCGTCGGTTTCGGCGAGATCCACAACCGCATCGACCGCGCGAACGTGAAGTCCGCGCTCTTCCACTTCACGGCCGCCCTGCCCGCGTTCGGCGCCAAGTACTCCGACTTGGTGGTCGAGACCTGGCTCGTCGATCCGAGCTGCGGACAGAAGGCCGTGCAGGCGACGCAGAAGATGGAGACCGAGGTCAAACGGCCCGAGGCCACGAAGTCCGAGGTCGCGCTGCTCGCCGACGTCGCCAAGGCCGCCGGCATCAAGCCGCACGCCATGACCATCACCTGCGCCGACTACGATCGCCTCGTGAAGGGCGGCCAGGCCGACCCCGTCGAGATGCTCACGCTCACCACCCGCGAGCTCAAGCGCATCGCGACCAGCGCCGTCCGCTACCGCGACAAGCAGCCCGAGCACCGGCCGTGGATCGCCGTCTACGGCGGCGCCCTCCACAACGACCGCTTCCCCGATCCCGCCGTCGCCGAGTGGAGCTACGCCGGCGCCGTCGACGAGGCTACCAAGAACCACTTCATCGAGATCGATCTCATCGTCCCCGAGCTCGCCGCCGCCGACGACCTCTCCAAGAAGCAGCCCTGGTACGCACTGGTCGAGAGCGCGGGCGATCGCGTCGCCGTCCACAAGCGCGACGATCGGTCGTTCGTCGTCGTGCTGCCGAAGACGAGATGACCCACGCGGTCCTCGTCCGGCTCGCGGAGGCCTGGGCCCTCGCCGCCGCCCTCCAGCTCGTCCTCTGGCTCGTTCAGCAGCGCACGCGCAACGCGGGCATCGTCGACGTCGGCTGGGCCGTGTCGTTCGCGCTCGTCATCGCGCTGTTCGCAACGCGCGCCACCGCGCCCGCGACGACCTGGGCCGTGCTTGCCGTTATCGTCGCGGTGTGGAGCCTCCGCCTCGGCGGCTACCTCGTCACGCGCGGCGCCGCTCGTTCGCCCGAGGAGGGCCGCTACGCCGATCTCCGCGCCCGCTGGGGCACCGCCGCCTCGCCCAAGTTCTTCGTCTTCTTCCAGGCGCAAGCTGCCCTCACCGGCATCCTCTCAACGGCGTTCGTCATCCCGTTCATCGCCGGCCCGCGCGACGGCACCCTCGCCTTCCGCATCGCGGGCGCCGCGCTCTCGATCATCGGCGTCCTCGGCGAGACCATCGCCGACGCGCAGCTCGCGCGCTGGCGCCGTGACCCCGCGAACAAGGGCAAGGTCTGCGACACGGGCCTGTGGTCGTACTCGCGCCACCCGAACTACTTCTTCGAGTGGTGCTTCTGGCTTGGGCTCGCGGTGTATGGGATCGCGTTCGCGCCGGCGGGCCTGATCGCGCTGCTCGGTCAGGGAATCATTCTGGGATCGATCCTCGGCGTCACGGGCATTCCTCCGACGGAGAATCAAGCTCTGCGGAGCTAGGGCGAGGCGTATCGCGCGTACCAAGCGCGCGTCTCGCGCTTCATTCCGCTGCCGCCGAAGCGCACGCGTCCGAACGCGTGACCGATCTCCGAAATCGCCGTTCTACCCCGGTTCTACCCCGACCTGTCGGACGCCTGTTATAGGCTCGCTGCCATGATCAAGGTGCATGTGGCGGCGGATGGAACGAAATCGTTCCAGGTTTACGAGCGCGCGCGAGTTCGCGAATAGAGCATCAAGGTCTACGTCGGATCGTTCGCCTCGCGGCGCGAAGCGGAGTTCGCCGAACAGCAGCACCGAGTCACGCAACGCGGGATCAAGGCCGGCGAGCTCCCAGCCGCGGTGGACCACAAGCGCACGATGGGCGACGCGCTCGACGCGTGGCTCCGCGCAATCAAGGACCAGCGCTCGCACGACGAGTACGAGAGCCGGATGCGGCTGTACGTGCGTCCGGCGTTCGATCGCACGCCGCTCGTGAAGGTCACGAAGGCCAAGCTGATCGACCTGCGCACCTCGCTCAAGGAGCGCGAGGAGCCGATCGGCAACGCGACGATCAACACCCTCTTCGCCTCGCTGTCCGCCGCCTACAGCTACTTCATCGAGCAAGGCTGGTGCTCCGAGAACCCGCTCAAGTTCATCCGCGACCTCGAGGTGACCGAGCGGCCCTTCCTGTGGCTCCAGTCCGCCGGCGAAGTACAGAAGCTGCTCGCCGCGTGCAACGAGAACATCCGCACGCTCGTCGCGGTCCTCGTAGGCACCGGCATGCGCCTCGACGAGGCACTGCACCTGATGTGGACCGACATCGATCTGCAGCACCGCGTGATCCACGTGCACCGCGGTCGCCGTGGCGCACCGAAGTCCGGTCGCCTTCGTCACGTCCCGATCTTCGACTCCGTTCTGACGGTACTGCGCGAGATGAAAGTCGCCAAAGGCGAGAACACGCTCCTCTGGCACGGCGCGAAGCGCGACAAGTTCGAGGAGCAGCTGCCTCGCAACAAGACGAGCGTGTTCCGTCCCTTCAAAGCCGCAGTGATCCGCGCCGGATTGCCGAAGAAGCTCCGCCTGCACGACCTTCGACACACGTTCGCCGGCCTTTTCCTCGCGTCCGGCGGCGACATCTTCAAGCTCTCGAAGATCCTGGGCCACTCCAGCGTCGCGATCACGCAGCAGGTGTATGCGCACCTTCACCCGGACGCGTTCGCCGAGGACTACAGCCGGGTCTCGTTCGCGATGCCCGACAAGACCGGCCTCGTCGTCGCCTTCAAACGTTAGTTGTCACGCCTCGGTTTCTACGTTGGCTCAACCTCCTGTTGACGGCCCGCGATTCCCGTCGTGATCTGACCCTCGACGTGTCACGGGCGCTTGCGTCGTGAGCGGCTCGGCTTCGGTGGTGGTCGGTCCGGATCGAGGCGGTGCTTGTCCCGCCAGGACTCGCCGACGATCTCGATACGATGACAGTGCTGGGCGAAGCGGTCGACGAGGGCGACGACACAGGCCGCGCCGGGGAACGTGTTGCCCCACTGCTTGAAGGCGAGGTTGGTCGTGATGATCGTGGAGCGCTGCTCGTGGCGGCGGCTGATGATGTTGTAGAGGATGTCGGCAGCGCGCGTGTCGCAGGGCAAGTAGCCGAGCTCGTCGAGGATTAAGAGATCCGGGTTGGTGTAGCGGCGGAGCCGGCGCTCGAAGGCGGGCATCGATTCCTGTCCGAGGAGGTCGGCGAGCGCGGCGGCGAGCGTCGAGAACCGAACGGTGAAGCCGGCGGCGAGGGCGGCCTGCGCGAGATTCTGCGCGATCATGGTCTTGCCGAGACCGGAGCCGCCCTTGAGCAGGACGTTCTCGCCACGATCGACGAACTCGAGCTCGACGAGGCGCTCGATCATCGGGCGATCGATCTTCTCGGGGTGCGCCCAGTCGAAGCGGTCAAGGGTCTTGAATGAGCCGAGGCACGCGAACCGGGTGCGGCGCGCGAGGTTGACCGCGACGCGAGCGCGCTCCTCGAGGTCGGCGAGCTGCTCGAGGGTCTCGGTCGGGCCGACGCGACTCTTGTGGACGTGCGCGAGGAAGGCCGCGAGGGCGTCGCGGCCGACGCGAAGGCCGAGCCGACGAAGCCGCTCGGTGAGATCGTCGCTACTCATCGTAGGCCGCCAGGTCATGGGGAACGACGTCGGCGTCGTCGAGGTGCGCGGGGAGCACGAGTTCGACGGGGACCGGGCGGCGGCGACCCTTGCGATGCTGCTCGCAGGCGATCGCAAGCGCGCCGACGTCGGCGAGGCCACGCGCGTCGAGATCGGCCACCGCGGCGGCGAACACCTCGTCGCCGTAGAGGTCGAGCAGCTTGATCGAGCGGGTAACCCGCAGGCCCAGGCTCGATCCGGACACGGACCACCGCTCGACGATGCGGTCGAACGTGGGCGCGACCGCGCGGAGGCGATCGCGGCCCTTGAGATCGCGCGCCTGTTTGCGCTCGGCGAGTAGCGCGGCGCGATGCGCCGCGAGCTCGAGCACCTGACGACGACCCCACGAACGAGCGTGCTCGGCGATCACGGTCTTGCCATCCAGGATGCGGACGACGCGGTCATCGACGACGAGCGTGCGGACGTGGCCGGCGTGGTCGGTCGGGACCGAGTAGCGATTGGTGTCGACGCGTACGAACGCCTGGGCGTCGACCTGGACCGGCTCGACGCGATCGGTCTCGGGCACGGGCTCGGGCAACGGCAACAGACGCGTGCGCTCGTCGGTGAGGACCTCGTCGACGGATCGCTGCGCGATCGTCGGGTGCGGCCGGACGTGCGCGATGTCGGCGATGAAGCGGGCGAGGAGCCGATTGCCATCGTCGACGCTGGTGATGCTGCGACCGGCAAGGAACCGATCGCGGAGGTAGCGGATCGCGCGCTCGACCTTGCCCTTGTGCTGGGGCATCCGCACCGCGCAGAGCTTGGGCTCGACGCGCATGTCGGCGCACAGCGCGAGCAAGGTCGGGTGGAACCGAACGGCGGAGCCGACGCGCTCCAGGACCACGACCTTGGGATTGTCGAACAGCCACTGGCGCGGGACGCCGCCGAACGCGGCGGCGCCGCGCACGAGCGAGCGGCACAGCGAGTGGACGGTGAGATCGATGACGAACTCGGCCCACATCGCGCGCGAGTGCGCGAGCACGATCACGAACAGCCAGATCGCTCGCTCGCCGCCGGGGACGGAGATCTTGCCGACGTAGGCCCAATCGACCTGGGCCTGCTCGCCGGGAAGGGACTCGGTGACCAGGTACGCCTCGCGTTTGGGCCGCGGCCGAACGAGCGCGACGTACTTGCGCAGCGTGCGCACCGAGCCGCGGTAGCCGCGCTCGCGGACCATGTCGTAGAGCCTGGTCGCGAGGAGCTTGGGATACCGAGCCAGCGTGTCGTCGATGAACGCGCGGTACGGTTCGAAGATCCTGGGGCGCAGCTGTGACGGCGCGCGCGGCTCACCAAGGCCGAGCACGCGGCGCACGACGTCGGGGTGGGCTTGGAGCTGCGTCGCGATCGTCCCGACCGGCCAGTGCTCGGCGTAGTGGAGGCGAATGATCTCCGCCTCTGTCTCGGGCGTGGTCTTCATCGCACACCTGCCAGGTCGAGCTGCTGCGCGTCGGCGAACGAACCGAGCCCGCGGATGCGCTGGCCGCGATCACGGCCCGGCGCGCGCATTTCCACGTGGTAGTGCACGGTCGTGACCCCGCCGTCGAGCTCCTCGGCGAGGCCAAGCTGTGACCACGAGGCCACGTCGCGCACAGAAACGACAGTGCGCACCGGTGCCTGGTGCCACAGCGCCATCGCTTCGAGCAGCGTCGGCAAGGCCCGTCGGTGCGGCGCCGCGTAGCACGGCAGCAAAGCGGCCTTGAGCACCACGTCGCCATCGAGGCGCACCAGCACCCGCGTCACGTCCGGGGTCGTCGTCAGAATTGCAGTCGGTCCGTATCTCATCGTCGTGTCCTTCGCCGACAAGCGCGACCGCGCCGGGAATCGGCAGCGGCGGATCGTCGGGCGGGCACACGCGTGCCACCGGGGCAAGAAAATCGGGACCGTGATCCGTCACGCGCATGACCTCGGCGTCGCGCGCGCGGCGATCACGCTCGCGATCCCGGTGATCGAGGAGGCCCTCCGGCGATGCCTGGTGACGGGCACGAGCCCGACGCTTCGACTCCGTCCGCGCGACCGTCTTGCACGGCGGGCCGCAGTACCACTGCCCGCGATAGCAGGGCCGGCATACGCCGAACAGGATCTGGCACTGCTTGCGTGCGCAGCGCTCGACGCGAATTCCGTCGCTGGTGTCCATCGCATCCCTGGTGCGAGGACGAGAAACTTGCTCGGAACGTCGGCGTCGAGCATCGTGTGCTCAAAGCCGGCGTCCATCGGCTGAGGGTCCCGAGCTGCTAACTCGGGGCCCTCGATCTTTTCGGCGTCCCGCTGGCAACGATCGTAACGGCACGATCTTCGGCGCCGCGAGTATCCGGCCGATCGACCCCAGGGTCAGAACGCTACGAACTCAAGCGGCCATCAACAACCTTGACCTCGGCGTCATCCATCAGCCGCACGAGCCACGATCGGCAGTGGTCGAGTTGCTTCGTGGATACCGGATACTTCTCGCCCTTCGCGATCGGCAGGCAGAGCACGGCGTTCGTGAACAGTACGTCGTCGATTTCGCTGTCAGTAAGCCCGACCTCTTCGACGAGGAGGCGCCGCACGAAGCTTCCGGTCGGATCCGTGTCGGCGTCGTAGGTCAGATACCTCTTCGCGGGATCGAAGGTGTCGTCCCAGTTCGGAGCTTCACCAATGACGAGGATCCCGAGTGCTCCGCTCGGTGACCGCTGAAACAGCGGCGACGCGCGACCGAGGCGCGGCTCGACGTGAACCAGCCCTGGTTCGTGGCAACGCGTACACGCGCTGGCATCAGCTTGAAGAGTAGCGAGTCGCTGGCGGCGATCGATCGACATGCTGTCGATCATCCTACGGGCGATCGCAGCTCGCATCTTGGCGAACCGCCTCGACCTGTGCGGCAGTTGTCTACCGCGATGTTCGGCGCCCTGCTGGGCGACCGGGTCGAGTTCTCCTCAGTGAGGTCGGCGGCGCGTACAG
>DATLHR010000064.1:0-5246 GCA_035539815.1 Kofleriaceae bacterium | reverse complement strand
GCGTGAGACGGGGCGCACGCCGGGCTTGTCCGGGAAGTACTCGACCCTCGGTCCGTTGAAACGCGTGCCAGACGCGGAGAGCGCCCTGACGTTGCCCTCGGCCAGCAGTCGCTCCTCGACGGTGTTGTAGGTCATGCGGTCCGCGGCGAGCCGCATGCCCTCCTCCGTGTAGCGCACGTTGTGGAAGAGGATCAGCAGCCCGCGGTCCGCATAGTGCTCGGCGCTGTCAGCGAGCAGTCGGTTGCCCCGTCCGGCGCAGGTCGCGTCGACGCCACCGCCGACGAAGGTCTGGCGCGCACCGGAGGCCGTGGTGACGGTCGTCATGCGCGTCGAGTCGCCGCCCCGGACCACTCCGCGCACGACGATCTCGCACGGCTGGCTGTCGCGCGCGCCTTGCGCCCCGAGCGCGGCGGGAATCAGGGCGAGGGCGAGCACGACGACACGCCGCACTAGGGCCTCGAGAGGTTGACCGTACCGCCGCGTCCTTCTTGCAGCTTGAGCACGCGGACCACGCTCAGGTTCGGATCGGCCCGGAACCCGACGCCGCGCATCTCCTTGTTCCCCGGCTCCGTCATCACGAACGACGAGTCCGAGGTCACCTCGTTGAGGCGCTGGTCATAGCGGATCTGCGGCGTGCGCAACACGCGACCGTCCACGGCCGTGATCACGACGTCCCCCCAAGCCTCGAGGTTCTGCGACCGCGTGTCGAAGCTGGCGACGCGCGCCACCATCGTCGCCTCCTTCACGCCAGTGGCGCCGAAGAAGTCGCCGTTCACGCGGCGCAGCGCCGCGCGCGTGTTCTGGTCGAAGAAGAGCGCGGTGTCCGCGAACACCTCGGCGCGCAGCACGCCGCCGTCGGTAACATGCGCGCGGAATCCGAACGCGACATGGTCCGCCGAATCGAGCATGATGTCTGACGTGCCCGAGGGCGCGGGCTGGACGTCGGAACAGCCGGTGGCGGTCGCGGCGGCGAGCATGAGCAGCACCATGGCGCGCATCAGACGGCCCCCGCGCGCATGAGGTCGTGCAGGTGCACGACGCCCACCACATGGCCGTCGTCGTCGAGCACCGGCAGGGCGACGACGCCGTGCTTCTCCATTACGTGCACGGCCGCGCCCGCGAGGTCGCCGGCGCTGGCGGACTTGGGGGTCGTCGTCATCACGCGCCTCACCGGCACGGCGAATACGTCGGCCTCCGCCTCCATCAAGCGCGTGAGGTCACCGGTCGTGATCACGCCGAGCAGGCGGCGGTCGTCGTCGGTGATGACGCAGATGCCGCGGCGCTCAGCGAGCTGCACGACCGCCTCGCGCATCGTCGCGCCGATGGGGAGCATCGGGATGTCGACCGCGACCATCACGTCGCTGACGCGGAGCAGCAGCTTGCGACCCAGCGAGCCGCCGGGGTGGAACCGCGCGAAATCCTCGCGACGGAACCCCTTCTCCTCGAGCAACGTCACCGCCAGCGCGTCGCCAAGGGCCAGCGCAACCGTCGTGCTCGTGGTCGGCGCAAGGTCGTGCGGACACGCTTCCTCGCTGACCCAACCATCGAGCGACACCGTGCTGTTCCTCCCGAGCGTGGAAGTGCGATCGCCGGTGATCGCGACGCAGGGTACACCCAGCCGTGTGAGCTGTTCCAGCAGCGGCAGCAGTTCCTGCGTCTCGCCGCTCTTCGAGAGCAGCACGGCCACGTCCTGCGATGTCACGATGCCGAGGTCGCCGTGCACGCTCTCGGTCGGGTGCATGAACATCGCGGGCGTGCCGGTGCTCGTCATGGTCGCCGCGATCTTGCGCGCGATCAGTCCAGACTTGCCGATGCCGGCGACGATCACGCGGCCTGTCGAGTTGCGGATCAGCGCCACCGCGCGCGCGAACTCCGCGTCGAGGCGCTCGATGGCGTCGCCGAGCGCCTCCTGCTCCAGCCGCAGCACGCGGCGTCCGCGATCGACGATTCGCTCCGTGTCGGGCGAGCGCACGTCCGGCTTGGTCATGCCACCTCCGAGCGGCTGGTGACGTACGCCTCGACCTGGCGATCCCATTCGCCACGGGCCCGCAGGAGGACCTCGCAGAACTCACGCACCGCGCCCCTGCCCCCGCTGCGCGTGAGGTGCAGTCGCGCCGCCGCCTTCGCCTCGGCCGTGCCGTTGGCGACGCAAACGGGCAGGCCGACGACCCGCATCACGCCGAGGTCCGGCAGGTCGTCGCCGACGAACGCGACTTCGCCCAGGCCGAGTCCGTGGCGCTCCAGCAGCTTGTGCAGCGCCGGCAGCTTGCGCGCGTGACGGTCCTGCACGAGTTCGTCCACCTGCAACTCCTTCGCGCGCAGCGCGACGCTCTCCGACTCGCGACCGGTGATGATCGCCGTGAGGAGTCCCGCCTGTCGCAGCATCACGATGCCGAGTCCGTCCTGGATGTCGTACTGCTTGAGTTCGACGCGGGCGCCGGCGACGTCCCCGAGCAGGATGCCGCCGTCCGTGAGCACGCCGTCGACGTCGAAGCAGACGAGGCGGATGCGCGCCGCGAGTGCGGCGTCGAGTGTCGGCGCGAAGGCGGTCAACGGCGCGCCAGTTCCCAGACCTCGACGCAGCGCTCGATCAGCGAGTCGAGTTGGCCGAGCGGCATCATGTTCGGCCCGTCGCTCGGCGCGTTGGCTGGGTCGGGGTGCGTCTCCATGAACAATCCGTCGGCGCCGGCCGCGCAGGCAGCGAGCGCGAGCGAGGGGATGTATTCCCGCGCTCCTCCCGACGTGCCACCCTCACCTCGACCCGGCTGCTGCACCGAATGCGTCGCGTCGAAGATCACCGGCGCATGGCAAGCCGCGCGCATGCGCTGGAAGCTGCGCATGTCCACCACGAGGTCACCGTAGCCGAAGAAGGTGCCCCGCTCAGTGACGGCCACGTCGCACTCGCCCTCGGTGGCCACGCGCGAAGGTGGGTACGCGCTGCGCACCTTGGCCACCGCGCCGATCATGCCCTCGGGATGCATCCACTGGCCCTTCTTCACGTTCACGGGCTTGCCCGTGGCGCCCGCAGCGACGAGCAGGTCCGTCTGGCGGCAGAGGAAGGCCGGGATCTGCAATACGTCAGCCGCCTGGCCAGCCTCGGCGCAATGCTCTGGCAGGTGCACGTCCGTGAGGACGGGCAGGCCGGTCCGCTGACGCACGCGGTCGAGCGCGGCGAGCCCTTCCGTGAGCCCAGGACCGCGGAACGCACCCGCGTTCGAGCGGTTCGCCTTGTCGAAGCTCGCCTTGAAGATGATGCCGCCCGGCACCTTCTCCGCGAGCCGCGCGAGGTGGTCGCCGACGCGGAACATCAGGTCGTCATCCTCCACCACGCAGGGACCTGCGATGAGGAAGAGGCGATCGGTCGGGAACGTCGCGGGCATGGTCAATTCGCCTCGGCCAGTTTCTTCTCAGGACGCCGACGGCTTGTCGTACTTCCACCGTCGGCATGCTTCGCCGCCGCGGCCACGAAGCCCGAGAACAGCGGATGCGGCCGCGTGGGGCGCGACTTGAGTTCCGGATGGAACTGGCAGGCCACGAAGTACGGATGGTTCGTGAGCTCGATCATCTCGACGAGCGAACCATCGGGCGAGAGGCCGGAGAGCCGCATGCCGGCGGCCTGGAAGGTCTCGCGGTATTGGTTCGAGACCTCGTAGCGATGGCGGTGCCGCTCGGAAATCTCGGGCTGGCCGTAGATCTCGGCGGCCATGGAGCCCGGCTTGAGGCGGCAAGCGTAGGACCCGAGCCGCATCGTGCCGCCCATGTCCTTCACGTTCTGCTGCGACTCGAGCAGCGAGATCACGGGGTTCGCACAATCAGGCGCGAACTCGCTCGAGTTGGAGTCGTCGATCTTGCACACGTTGCGCGCGAACTCGATGATCGCGACCTGCATGCCGAGGCAGATGCCGAAGAACGGCGTGCCGCTCTCGCGCGCGGCGCGGAGGGCCAGCACCATGCCCTCGACGCCGCGGACGCCGAAGCCGCCGGGCACGAGCACGCCGTCGAAGCCGCTCACGAGCTCGTTCGCGCGCGCCGCGTCCGTGAACAGGTCGCTCGACGTCCATGCGATCTCGACGCCCACGTCATTGGCGATGCCGCCGTGGATCAGCGCCTCCTGCACGCTCTTGTACGAGTCCGCATAGTCCGTGTACTTGCCGATGACGGCGATGCGGACCGTGCGCGATGGCGAGAGCACGCGGTCGACGAGCGCCTGCCACGCCGTCATGTCCGGCTGCTTCGTCACGAGCCCGAGCTTGCGGCAGACGAGCTCGTCAAGGTTCTGGTCGCGGAACGTGAGCGGGATCTGGTAGATGGTGCGCACGTCGCGGCTCTCTATGACCGCGCCGAACTCGACGTTGCAGAAGAGCGCGATCTTGCGCTTGACGTCCTCGGCGAGCGGCCGTTCGGTGCGGCAGATCAGCACGTCCGGCTGGATGCCGATCTCCATCAGTTCGCGCACCGAGTGCTGCGTCGGCTTGGTCTTCACCTCGCCGGCGGCGGCGATGTACGGCACGAGCGTGAGATGGATGAAGACCGTGTTCTCGCGCCCGACGTCGTGGCGGAACTGGCGGATGGCCTCGAGGAACGGCAGCGACTCGATGTCGCCCACCGTGCCGCCGACCTCGACGATTACGATGTCGTTCTCCGGCGCGACGCGGCGCACGGCGCTCTTGATCTCGTCGGTGATGTGCGGGATCACCTGCACGGTGGAGCCGAGGTACTCGCCGCGACGCTCCTTCGTGATCACGTTCGAGTAGATGCGCCCGGTCGTGATGTTGTTGGCCTGCGTCAGCGGGCGGTCGATGAAGCGCTCGTAGTGCCCTAGGTCGAGGTCCGTCTCGGCGCCGTCGTCGGTCACGAAGACCTCGCCGTGCTGGAACGGCGACATCGTGCCGGGGTCGACGTTGAGGTACGGGTCGAGCTTCATCATCGTCACGCGCAACCCGCGCTCGACGAGCAGGCGCCCGAGCGAGGCCGCGGCGATGCCCTTGCCGAGCGACGAGACGACGCCGCCGGTGACGAAGATGTACTTGGTGCTGGCCGAGGGAGTGGTCGGGGTCATCGGTTGTTCCAGTGGGAGTTCGCGCGAACGAGGTCATCCTCGGTGTTGACCTCGCCCCACGAGGGAGCGTCCACCACCGCGACGCCCATCGCCATGCCGGCGGCGAGGGCGCGCAGCTGTTCGAGCTTCTCGATCTGTTCGAGCGGGTGCGGCGGCAGCGAGACCCAGCGCAGCAGCGCCTCGCGCC
>DATLHR010000063.1:0-4003 GCA_035539815.1 Kofleriaceae bacterium | reverse complement strand
GGCCACGCCGATATCTCGACGACTCAGGTCTACACGCACGTCGGCCGCGCGCGCCTGATCGCGCAAGCCGCGAAGCACCCGCGCGCACGCCGGTAGTACGATGGCGCCATGGCGTCCCTCCGCCGGGCCATCTTCCTCGTCGCCGTCGTCTCGTGTGGAGCGCCCTCGCGCGCCCCCGATGCGCCCAGGGCCGCCGGCACGCACAAGAGCTACGCGCCGCTCGGCATCAAGGACGACGCGAAGGCGCCGAACCAGGCCGTCATCCTCGGCACCGACGACAGGAACGGCTCCACGGTCGTCCCGCTGCCCGCGGCCGCATCGAAGGGCGTCGTCGACGCGATGTTCGTGCGCATCGGCGGCAGCGAGGCCCCGGCCGGTGGCACCACGCCGGTCAAGCTCGCCACCGAGCCCAACACCGACGGTGGCGTGCAGGTCGGCATCTACGAGGAGCTCGCCGGCGGCACCGGCTCGCAGTGGCGCGCGGGCGTGTGGGTCTCGGCGTTCGTCGCCGCCTCGGCGCTCGGCAAGGACCTCACCGACTTCCAGTTCTCCGCGGCCTCGACGGGCTACATCGATGGCGCATCCGCCTCGGGACTGATGGCGGGCGGCTTCCTCGCGACGATGACGGGCGCGAAGATCGACGAGGCCGCGACGATGACCGGCATCATCAACCCCGACGGCACCATCGGCCCCGTCGGCGGCATCCCCGAGAAGGTCGTCGCCTCGATCGAGAAGGGCAAGAAGCGCATCGGCTACCCCATCGGCTTGCGGTGGGCGCGCTCCGAGGTGACCGGGAAGGACGTCGATCTCGTCGAGCTCGCGAAGGCTCGGGGCGCCGAGGCCATCGAGATCGCGAACGTCCACCAGGCCTACGAGCTGCTCACGCATCAGCAGCTGCCCCAGCCCGTGCCGGTCCCCGAGGCCGACATGGCGCTCGACGCCGACACCAGCAAGGCGATCGACGCCAAGTACCGAGGCTGGCAGGGGCGCCTCGCGGGCGAGTGGGCCGCGCTGCTCCAGCTCCAGCAGGCGGGCCGGTTGCCGGCGTCGCTCGCGCACATCGCGAAGCTCGCGCAGGCCGAGGCCGAGAAGGCCGGGCGCCTCCACGAACAGGGCCTGATCGCCGGCGCGTACGCGCGCATGCTCGCGGCGTGGATCTACGCCGCGAGCGCGACGGACATCTACGACATCGTCAGCAAGGTGCAGCGCGGCGACGGTGCCGGCGCGCTCGCGCAGTTGAAGTCCCTCGACCAGCTCGATCAGCTCACGCACGACGCGTTCGCGCGCATCGGCGACATCAAGCCCGCGACGCTCGGCGGCCACCTGCTCGTGATCGCGTCCTCGCAGGCGGCGCTGCGCGGCTGGGGGTTCAAGGTGTTCGCGCGCGAGTCGCTCGCGACGACGACGCAGCTGATCGAAGCGGTGTCGCGACGCAGCCCCGCGGAGCTCGCGTCACCGGAGGTCGCCGATCTACTCGCCGCGCAGGTCGCGCCGACGGTGCTGTTGATCGGCCAGACGGTCGCGTGGTCGGCGCTCGCGCAGGAGGAGCTGGACTTCCTCAGCGAGAAGTCGGTCAACTACATGTGCTCGATCCCGAACATCCGGCGCATGGCGACGTCGTTCCAGTCGGCGGGCGCGGCCGGCGTGAACTACTTCGAGACGCTGCTCGTCGAGCCCGCCGCCAAGCAGCTCGGCGTGCCGCTCGATCAGGCGCGCACGCAGGTGGCGCTGCGCGAGCCCGAGTACCTCGTCGCGTACATGCTGTCCCGCCTGCAGAACGTCGACGGCCTGCCCAAGCAGCTCAAGGAGCAGTGGGGCGAGCACTCACCGCACTGGAGCCTGGTCTCGCTCGCGGCGAGCGAGCTCGCGTACTACGGCTCGGCCGAGCTGGTCGCCAAGCACTACTCGCTCGGGCTCAAGACCGATCCGGCGAGCGGACGCATCACCGGCGTCGCGCACGACAAGGCGTTCATGACGATGCTGGCCGGCGCGGAGCGCAGCGCGCGTGCGAGCGCCCGGGCCGCCCGCATCGCGACCGGCTCCATCCCGGTGCAGGCCAAGCTCGCCTACCAGCAGGCGCAGATCGCGCGCGAGGGCAGCATCGAGGACAAGCTCGAGGCGCTGTCGCAGTTCTGGATGTCGTCGGCGTACTCGCAGACCGCCGTGATGCTGGCGCGCAACTGACCTCAGACGAGCTTCGACGGCTTGATCTTGAGCGAGCGCTCGAACTTCTCCTGCTCGAGCTCCATCTCGCGCCGTTGATACGGATCGTCGCCGGGCGGCCGCACCCACGCGCTCGGCCACTCGCCGAGCTCCTCGACCACGACGCCATCCACCACCAGCGTGTACCGCGGGTCGGCCATGTCCTCGCGGCGCTGCAGCTCCCACCGCTCGCCGTCGACGCTGGCGACGTACGGCACGCGGGGCTCGGGCCCGTCTTGCCAGCTCACGGTGCGCGCCTGTCGGCTCATTCGTTCACCCCGATCTGGATTCTACGCTAGCATCGCGCGCGTGACAGCCGAGCACCGGCGTCGGATCCTGCGGTTCTTCGGGCCGCGCCAGGACCTCTTGGCCGCCGAGGCCCCGGGCCTCGTCATCTACGACGCCAGCGGCAACGTACGCCTGCGCGCCGAAGTGCCCGAGTTTCTGGATATCGCCCCCGTCGGGGACGAGCTCTGGCTCGCCGGCGCACGCAGCCTGACGCGCATGGCGGCGCGCGACGGCCGCGTGCTCGCGACCGAGCCGCTGGACTACCTCGACGCGAGTGGGCGCTTCCTGCAGTCGAGCACCGCGCCGCAGCTGCCCGTGTGGCATGCGCCCCAGCCCGTGCTCGTGCGCGCGAACCCGGCGCGGACCGAGGTGCCCGGGTCCGGCGGCGAGCTGATCCTGCCGATCGCCGACGGCCGCTGGCTGATGTGGTCGGCGGGCCAGCTGAGGCTGTGGCGTAGCATCGGCGAGGCCTGGCGCCGCACGCTCGGAGATCCTGGGTCGCGCACGCTCGAGGCGCAGCTCGTGCTCGACGGTCGCCTCGTCGTGCTCGCGCAGCAGCGCACCACGCGCATGACGATCGATCCGGACAGCGAGCTGCGGTTGATCGTCGCCGCGGCGACCGACGGCGCGCAGACCTCGCAGCTGCGGCTCACCAACGTGCGCAGCTTCGCGATCGCGGCGCGGCGCGGCCTCGCGGTGGTGCGCACCGGCGACCGCCTGGGCGTGCTCGATCTGCGGTTCGGCCGCTGGATCCGCGAGCTCGTGCTGCCCGAGGGCGTCACCGAGCTCGCCATCGACGACGGCCTCCAGCGGATCGCACTCGCCACCGACGACGGCCTCGAGCTCGTGCGCCCCGATGCCCTCGCCGCGTCGACGCTCGGCGAGGCGACCGGCGAGGACACGCCCTCGGCGCGCGAGGCGGACGTGGACGCGGAGCCCGCGCGCGCCAACGGCGAGGAGCACGAGCTCGCCGCCGACCCAGCCGCCGATCCGGACGCCGCGGAGGATCTCGACGAGCTCGGCGACATCGAGCCGTTCCCCGACGATCCACTCCTGCGCCTCGATCCTGTCGCCGTCACGCCCGACGCGACCCCCGACGAGATCGCGCAGGCGATCGACCTGCGCTTGCAGCTGATCGGCGCGCGCGTCGCCGCCGCCATCGCCGAGGCCTGGGACACCGGACGGATCAGCCGCCCCGATCCCACGCGCCATCCGTTCGCCGACGAGATCGCCGGGCTGCTCCAGCTGACGAGCGGGCGTGCCTCGAGCGAGCTGACCGCGGCGCTCGAGCGCCTGCGCGCCACCGAGGAGCTGGTCCTCGCCTCGGAGCGCGCCCGTGGCGGCCGGCTGATGCCGCTCGACGTGCTCGCGCGCGACTTCTCGCTGACGCCGGTCGCGATCGCCGTGCTGTTCGCGATCGTCGCGCCGCGGCTGCGTGGCGAGCTCGCGCGCCTGTACGGGATCCTCGCCAACGATCCGGGGCGCCCCGTCGTCGACGAGATGCTGCTCGTGC
>DATLHR010000062.1:0-21348 GCA_035539815.1 Kofleriaceae bacterium | reverse complement strand
CGCGAGGGATCCTCCCTCACGTGGTCGACGTCCACACCCGACACCGCTTCGCGGATGGCCAGGGTGGCTCGGCGAACTGTTGGATGGGCACCGTCCCCAACCCTGGATGAGATCGGCGCGAGCCGAACCACGCCAGAACGGAGACGGCTGCGAGCCAACCTGTCCTCGACGTACGATCTCGCGTCGTACTTGCGGGACAGCTCTTAGCTCAGCCGCTGCGGCAGACATTGCGATCCGGCAGCTGCTCGACGAGGGCTACGCGCTCGGCACGGCTGTGAGGACGGCCGCGGAGCGCCGGCTACGCCCCGTGCTGATGACCGCGCTCGTCGCGGGGCTGGGCTTCGTGCCGATGGCGATCAACACCGGCATCGGCTCGGAGGTCCAGCGCCCACTGGCGAGCGTGGTGATCGGCGGCGTCATCTCGTCGACGTTGCTCACACTCGTGGTGCTGCCTGCGCTGTACAGCGCGTTCGCGACGCGACGCCGACTGGGGCTCGTCCGTGGCCCGCGAGCACGTGCTCGCGAGGCTTCGATGAGCGACGCGAGGTGATGGCGCACTGTTGGTCAATGTTGACCAATTGGTTGGGCTGGACTACGCTTCTAGCGTGCCGCCCGTGATCTCGAACCTGTACGACGCGAAGACGAACCTTTCGCAGCTCGTCGATCGCGCCGCGGCTGGCGAGGAGATCATCATCGCCAAGAATGGAATCCCGATGGCGCGGCTCGTGGCGCTGGCCGAGCGGAGGACACCTCGTCAGCCCGGCGGCTGGGAGGGGCGCGTGGAGATCGGTGATGACTTCGATGCTCCGCTGCCACCGGAGATCTTGGCCGGGTTCGGCGAGACGTGAACGTTCTCCTCCTCGACACGCACGTGTTCCTCTGGTGGCGCGCGAACGATGCGCGGCTGAGCACGAGCGCCCGGCAGGCCATCGCGAGCGCCGAGCTCGTCCTCGTGAGTGCGGCCTCGGCGTGGGAGGCGGCCATCAAGATCTCCCTCGGTCGTCTCAAGCTCCCAGAGTCCTTCGGTCGGGGCGTCGAGGACAGCGGCTTCCAGCGGCTACCGGTGGCGTTCGAGCATGCGGAAGCCGCTGGCGCGCTACCGCGTCATCACGCCGATCCATTCGATCGAATGCTCGTCGCGCAGGCGGTCCTCGAGGGGTGCACACTGGTCAGCCACGATCGCGCCCTCGAGCCCTATGGTGCGTTAATGCTGTGGACCTGACTTGGTCTACCCTGCGGTGTTCGCGTGGAAAGGGCGCCGCGTGCCGCGGTCCTCGGCTGCATGATGATCCGCACGCAGCGTCTCGCGCATCCGCAGCGTCTCGCGCATCCGTACCGCGACGACCATCCCGGACGCGAAGGTGATCGCGGCGACGACCCAGATTGCCGCTTCGATCCCGAGCTCGTCGGCGGTGATGCCGGCGATCACCGCGCCCGCCGCATAGCCGAGGTCGCGCCACAGGCGGTAGATGCCTACGGAGGATGCTCGCCACGCGGGGTGTGCGACGTCGCCGATCGCAGCGATCAGGACTGGGTACACCATCGCCGTGCCTGCGCCGAGAAGGGCGGAGCCCGTCGCGAAGCCGAGCATCCCCGACGACATCACGATGACCGCGATGCCAACCGCCTGGACCCACATGCCGCTCGCGATGAGCCACTTGCGACCGATGCGATCGGATAGCCCCCCGGTCACCAGCTGGCCGAGGCCGGAGATCGCCGGATAGATCGCGGCGAGCCAGCCGATGCGCTCGAGCGACAAGTTCGCCGACGCGTAGAACAGCGGGAACAGCCCCCACGCCATCCCATCGTTGAGGTTGTTGACGAGGCCCGCCTGCGAGGCCGAGGACAGGTCGCGATCGGTGAACGACGTGCGGATGAAGACGTCGCGATGCGAGAGCGCCTCGGCGGCGACCGCGTGGTTCGCTGCCTCGTGCCGCGCGTGCGCGTGCGTCTCGCGCACGGAGAACACGGAGAGCGCGAGGCCGAGGAAGACGAACGCGACGCCGAGATAGAACGGCTCCGGTCGCAGGCCGTACTCGGCGGCGACGTAGCCGGTGGCGAGCGCCGAAAGCGCGACGGCGGTGTAGCCCGCGAACTCGTTCAACCCCATCGCGAAGCCACGGCGCGCGGGGCCGGCAAGATCGATCTTCATGATCACCGTCGTCGACCACGTGAGCCCTTGGCTGACGCCGAGCAGCACGTTCGCCGCCAGCACCCACCGCCACGACGGGGCCCACATGAGCAGGAACGGGAACGGCACCGCGACGAGCCAGCCCGCGACGAGGACGTGCTTGCGACCGATCCGATCGGATAGCCGGCCGGCGAAGTAGTTCGTGAACGCCTTCGTGACGCCGAACACGACGATGAATGACAGCACCGCCGAGTGCGCGGCGAGATGGAAGTCCTGCTCCGCGATCGCCGGCAGGATGGTCCGCTCCAGCCCGATCATCGCGCCGACGAACGCGTTGACGACGACGAGCAGCGCGAACTGCGCGAGGTTCGGCCGGAGGCCGAGACGCACGTGCGCGCCGCTCATCCGCGGCCCTGATTCCACCGCAGGATCTCGGCCATGCCCTCGGGCTTCGGCGGCACCGCCCCGCCGACCTGCTCGACGAACGCCGCCTCGTCGAGGGACAGCGTGGCGTTCCAGCGCTTCTCGAATGCGATCGTGCTCGCGGGCTTGCCGCTCATGCCGGCGCCGCACGCGGAGCCCGCGAAGTGCGCGGGATAGATCTCGAGGTCGTCCGCCTGCGTCAGCAACTTGTCGCGGATGCTGAGCCGCAGCTGCGCCGCGTTCTCGCGCTCGTGACCCGGCAGGTCCGGCCGCCCCACCGAGCCCACGAACAGCGTGTCGCCAGTGCAGGCGAACCAAGGCTCGGGGCCGCGGCGCAGGTCACTCACCAGGAGGCTGATGCTCTCCGGCGAGTGACCGGGCGTGTGCAGCACCTTTACGATCGTGTTCCCGAGTTCGATCACCTGACCGTCGTCGACCGGCTCGAACGTGAATGACACGTCGGCGGATCGATGCAGGCAGTACTTCGCGCCTGTCAGGTCGACGATTCGGCGGGCTCCCGATCGGTGGTCCGCGTGCACGTGCGTGTCGAACACGTGGGTGAGCTTCATCCCCTTGCTCTCGGCGAACCTCACGTACTCGTCGACGTCGTCCTCATGGGGATCGACGACGCACGCCAGACCCTGCCCGCCGCAGCCGAAGACGTAGGCGGCGCAGCCCGTCTCGAAGCGGTAGAACGGTCGAAAGATCACGCTGCACCTCCGGTCTCGATCGGGTATCCGGCGGCGCGCCACTCGGCTACGCCATCCTCGCTGCGTGTGGCGCGCAGGCCGCGCTTCTGCAGCTCGGCGACGGCCTCGATCGCATACACGCAGTACGGCCCGCGGCAGTACGCGACGATCTGCTTGCGCTTCGGTGCCTTGTCCCGGGCCCAGGCCGCGACCGCGCCGAGTGGCACCGACACGGCGCCGGCGATGTGGCCCTGTTCGAACTCCTCCTCGGGGCGGACATCGATCAAGACCACCGTGCCCGCCTCGATGCGACGCGCGAGCTCGTCACGCTCGATCGGCTCGAAGCCGTCCGGATCGCCGAGGTAGTCGCGGGCGACCCCAGGTAGCTCCGCGAGCTGACTCTCCGCGGTGCGGCGCAACGCGGACCACAGGTCGACCACCGACGGCGAGGCGAGCCGGTAATAGATGCGCTGCGCATCTCTGCGGGTCTCGACGAGCCGGGCGGCGAGCAGCACCTTGAGATGCTGAGACGCGTTCGCGGTCGACATCTGCGCCTGATTCGCCAGCGCTTCTACCGATCGCTCACCTTGCACGAGCAGGTCGATCAACTCCAATCGCCCCGGGGCCGCGAGCGCCTTCCCGACCCGTGCGAACTGCTCGTAGATGCGTGTCTTGGCCGCGTGGTTTGGCATTCAAGTAGTCACTTGAATACAGGAGGACGGCGGCGTTGTCCAGCCTCGCGTTCCAATCAGGCGTGGACCAGGACCGTACCGGCGACCTTGGGCGTTGCGAGCTGGTCGATCGAGCGCTGCAGGTCCCGGGCGGTCGAGCGGCGCGCACGTGCGACCAGCAGGATGACGTCGGTCGCGTCGACCATCATGTTGACCTCGGCGGAGCCGAGCACGGGCGGCGTATCGACGACGATGTGGTCGTAGCCGGCGAGACGGAGCTGCTCCATCGCGATGCTGAAGGCGAGGCCGTCGACGAGCTGGGTCTGCTCGATGGCAGGGGAGAGTGGGGCGACGTGGAGGCCGATGCCCGCGAGCTCGATGAGGAACCAGGGTTGGCGGGGCAGCGCGCGGTGGGCGAGGAGTTGATCTCCGAAGCACCACGTGGGCGGCGTGCCGATGATGTCGGCGAGCTGGGGGTGACGGACATGGGCCTCGACGAGCGCGACCCTCGCGCGTCCGCACTCGGCGAGTGCGAGGGCGAGGTTCAGCGCGACGGTGGTCTTGCCCTCGCCTTCGTTGGGGCTGGACACCACGATGACCTGGGGACGCGCGGCCGCGATCACGTGGTGGCGGAGGACGCGGTACGCGGCGCTGCGCGCGGAGTCGGGCTCGAGCACGAGCACGAGGCGTGGATCGAGCTGGCCATCGATCGCGTGCGCGGTGACCTGGATCTCCGGGGGCGGGGCGTCGGCGCCGTAGAGCGCGGCGGCCTGGTCGGGGCGCAGCGCGGTGATCGGGTTGTCGATGCGTGTCTTCAGGTCGCGGCGCACGATCGCGGGGCCCGGCGCCGGCACGGACGGATTGGTGTTGGTGCTCATTCCGATCTCCGAAGCACGTGGACGTTGTGGCGTGGCGCGCGCGAGACCTCACCGAGGACGGGCAGCCCGAGCTGACCGAGGTCGATGCGGCGGTAGATGCGGTCGTCGATCGCCGCAAGCCCGATCGCGAGCCCGAGGCCAAGGGTGACGAACATCGCGAGACCGGCAAGGAAGAAGACGGTGCGGCCGGGACCGTAGGGGCGCGCGGGCTCGAACGCGGGGTCGACGACGGTCAGCCGCCCACCTTGCTCCGCGAGCTTCTGGCTGGCATCGATCTGCGCGCGGAACACGCTGTCGGCGAGCGACTCCACGCGCTCGCGCTGCTCGTTGACCTCGCGGCGGAGCTTCGCGTGCTCGGTCTCGAGCTGGACGACCCAGTTCGTCGTGGCGTCGGCGGCAGGCGCGGCCTTGCTATCCGAGCGCTTCTGCTCGTTCTGGATCTGCTGCTCGATGGACGCGAGCTCCTTCTGCAGCTTGGCGCGGTCCTGCGGCGTCGCGGGCGCGACCGCGGTCTCGACCTTGGGTGGGATGGCGGCCTGCGCGGCGCGGTACTTCTGCTGCGCGGTCGAGACGCGGTCCTGCGCCTTGATGACCGTGGGGTGTCGATCGGTGTATCGCGAGAGCGCGTCCTCGAGCGCGCGGTTCGCCGAGCTGAGCTCGCGCTGCGCCTCGGCGGCGGCCGCCTCGGCCGCGATGCGCTCGGGCGTCGCGGGCGTCTCGATGCGGATCGGTGGAGCGTCGGGCGATGTGTCGAGGCGCGCTTGGATGCGCATGCGCTGGCGTTCGAGCGCGTACAGGCGCGCGTTGCCCGTGCGTGTCGTCGCCTTCTGATTCCGGATCGCGCGGATCGACGCGCCCTCGGTGTTCGCTGCGGTGTCCTGCGCGAACTCCGGGTGCTTGGCGAGGAACTCGGCGAGAGCTTGCTCGGACTTGCGCAGCTCGGCGGCCGCGGCCTCCTTCTGCTCGGTCGCGAACGTCACCGTGCGCGAGGCCTGGTCGTTGCGCAGCGCCTCGTCCTGCTCCTGGAGCAGCTTGGTCAGCTTCTCGGTCACCGCCTTCGCGCGCGCGGGATCCGTGTCGGTGTACATCACGCGGAAGGCGTTCAGGCCGCGGGCCTCGAACCTCACGGCGAGCCGCAGCTCGTCGAGCTTGACGTCGCGATCCTGCTGCTCGGGGAACGGATCGAGCTTGGGATCGCTGATGATCTGCTCCAGCTGAGAGCGCGCCAACAGCATCTCGCGGTAGCGATCGCCGATCCCACGCTGCGCCACCTCTTCGCGGTTGGGCGTCATCAGCTGGGTCTGGATCCGCTCCTGGTAGAACAGCGTCGCCCACGACTGGTACCGCTTCGTCTTGAACGTCGCGAAGCCCAGGGAGAGCACGCCGCCGACGATCGCGATCAGCAGCGTCAGCCACCAGTAGCGAAGCGTCTTCGACGCGAGGTCGACCAGGCGTTGGAGTTTGTCGCGTGGGGTCATCGAGGTCATGGCACGTGTCCCAGCACGGGGAGGCCGAGGCGCTGGATGTCCTCGGGATCGTGGACATAGGGATCGAAAGCACCGACGACGAGCGACGCGCCGAGTAGCGCGCACGTTCCCACGACGGCGATCACGACGAGCAGCGCGAAGCCCCCGCGCTCGGGGCGCTGCGGCCGGCGCTCCTCCACGACGTGCATCGACACGTCGAGCCCGGCGTCCGCGATGTCGTACGCGAGAGCGTCGCGGCTCTGGACGATCGCCGTGAGTTGCTCCTCGGCGGCCTTCTCGCGCTGCGCGAGCGCGGTCAGGTCGACGTACAGCGCCGAGGCGAGCCCGTGCTTCTGCTGCTGCTTGGCGCGCGCGAGCGCCGCCTGCTTCATCGAGATCTCGAGCGCGAGGCGGTCGAGCTCCGCTTGCATGTGCGTGCGCATCATCGCGACCTGGTCGGCGAGATCGCGGGTCGCCTCGCGTTGCTCCTCATCGTGCGCGGCGATCATCGCGTCGGCGAGGTCGCGCGCGAGGCCGTACGCTTTTTCCGGGTCACGGTCGAGCACGGTGATGCCGATGCGCGCCGACTTGCGCGCGTGTTGATCCTCCTCGGCGTAGTACGCGAACGTGTTGCGCCACACCGCGATCTCCATCTGCTCGCGCAGCTCGCTGACCGCGTACTCGGGGCCGAGCCGTGTACGGAGCGGGTAGAGATTCCACTCGTCGATGATCGCGAGCAGCCGGTGGTCTGCCAGCAGCACCGAGCTCACGTACTCGCGCAGCTCGACGGCGGCCAAGGACGTCGGACGCTCGGTGGCGAGCGCCTCCTCGCTGAGCGCGACGATGACCTCGGCCTCGAGGATCGGTGTCTTGGTCGCGACGCGATACGTGATCACCGTCGTCACCAGCGTCGCGAGCACCACGACGAGCAGCGGGCGCGCCGCGGTACGGCGCCGGATCCGTCGCAGCTCGATCGCGCAGGCCGTGGCGTACGGCTGCTCGGACTCGAACCACTCGTCACCGAGCTCCGCCGAGGTGGGGGGCTTGGGCCGCATGCTGTAGATCGGATGCTGAAGCATTCGCCGCGCCAACCAGCACGTCGTAGAGCGCGGCGGCACTTGCGTCCCATCCTCCACGCGCTCCGAGGGTCGCCACCGTGCGAGGTGCGTATGGTGTGCGGAGCGCGAGCGTGAGCGCGCGGCCGAGCGCTCCCGGATCGCGGGGGGGCACCAAGGTCCCGAGCTCGTCACGCGTGATCAGGTCCGGCACACCGCCGACCGCCGATGCGACGACGCGTCGCCCGCACGCGAGCGCTTCGAGCACCGCGTTCGGTGTTCCTTCGGCGTGGCTCGGCAACACGACGATATCGGCGGCGGCCATCCACGTCGGGATCGTCGACAGCGCCTGGCGGCCGACGAGCCGCACGCGCACGCCGAGCGGCCCGACCTTCGCGGCCATCGCGGCGTGTGCCGGGCCGTCGCCGACGACGACGAGCGTCGCATCGGGCACCTGTGCGACGACCTCCGCCCACGCGCCCGCGAGATCGAGCACGCCCTTCTCCTCCTTGAGGTTGCCGACGTACAGCACGATCGGCCCATCTGGGAGCTCGAGCTCCGCACGCGCGGCATCGCGGTCGCGCGGACGAAACAGCTCGCTGTCGACGCCGTTCATCACGATCGTCACGCGGTCGCGCGGAACGCCGAGCTCGATCGCCTCCTCGGCCAGCGGCCGGCTCACGGCGACCACGCGCCGCGCGCGGGGCAGCGCCCACGAGAGCAAGCGGCGGGGCCCCGGCCGCTTCGCGACGAGGTTTACGTCGGACCCGTGCAGCTTCACCACGCACGGGACGCCGAGCAAGCGCGCCGCGATCACCGCGGCGAACCCGTCGGGATATGCCCACGAGCCGAGCACCACGTCGACGCGCTTGCGATAGCGCGCGATCGCGGGTGCGATCGACGCCGCGTACAGCGGCCCCCACGCCGCGTGTGCGAGGCGTGGCAGGAACAGCGTGCGCGGGTGCGTCACCTCGAGGCCGTCGATGCGTTCACTCGCCGGCACGTTCGCGAGCTTGCCCGCGCTCGACCACCGCGCCAGCAGCGCCGCGCCGGGGAACCACGGAATCGTTCCCATCACGTCGAGCTGGCAATGATGCGCGAGGGATGCGAACTGCTGCCGGTTGAACGGGGCCGACCATGGCTCCGCGGCGTTCGGGAAGATCTTCGTGATCGCGAGCACCCGCAGCATGGTCACCTCCTCCTTACAAGTCGAACACCTTGTCCATGCGCAGCAGCTTGAAGATCGCGAGCGGCTGATCGCGCGCGCCCGAGATCGCGATCGATCCTCCGGCGCTGCGCACACCCTTGTACAGCTTCACGAGCGCGGCGACGCCCGAGCTGTCGATCAGGTCGAGCGGCGTGAGATCGACATTCACCCGCCCTGGCTTCGCCGCGAGGATGCGGTCGATCTCCGCGGCGAGGATCGGCGCCGTGTTGATGTCGAGCGAACCACGCACGACGAGCATGGTCTGGTTGTCATTGCGGGTGACTTCGAAGGCGGGTGGCATCTATCTATCTCCTCCAAGCTCGTTTGCTCATGCGCCACAGATTCGGGGGACCGGGGTGATAGGCGAGCTCGTCGACCATCGCCGTTGCGATGTGCATGCCCATGCCGCTCTCGGGCAGCGAGTCATCGTCGAGCTCGCGCGGCAGTGGCCGGACGTTGCGCGGATCGAAGGGCGTACCGTGATCCGTCACGTCGATCACGAGCTCGTCATGCGTGGGCGGGAACGAGATCTCGATCTCGACCGTGCCGGGCGCGCGCTCGTACGCGTGCACCACGACGTTGTTGAAGATCTCCATGAACGCCGACACCACTGCCGTGTCGAACGGATCGTGGACGTCGTGCTCGCCGGAGATGCGTGGATCACGGCGTGCGGAGCCCGACACGATGCGCGCGGCTTCAGCGACGACGCGCACGGCGAGCGGCCGGTACTCGAGCGTGCCGGGCAACGAAAGGCGAATCGCCGAGACCATCTCGAGGAGGATAGCGACCCCGATGCCGCCGGCAACGCGCGCTCAGCTGCGCGTTCCTGACGCACGCGCTTGGTCTCACGCGTGCATGGCGCTCCACCATGCACCTCAGCGTGCGCATCTTGAAGCGCGCGATCGACATTGCCGGCAGCGCGCTGGGGCTCGTCCTCACGGCGCCGCTCCTGCCCATCATCGCCGCTGCGATCTACGTGGATTCGCCCGGCCCGATCATGTTCCGCCAGCGGAGAGCGGGACGACTCGTGCGCACCGAGGGGCGCGTGCACGCCTTCGAAGAGTTCGAGATGCACAAGTTCCGCACCATGATTCCGGACGCGGAGAAGCGCACGGGCATCGTCGTGGCGGGTGAGCACGATCCGCGCATCACGCGCGTTGGACGGTTCCTGCGCAAGTCTCGGCTCGACGAGCTCCCGCAGTTCTGGGACGTCCTGTGCGGACGCATGAGCCTCGTGGGGCCACGCCCCGAGCGCCCCGAGCTGTTGCAGCAGCTCTCCGCCGCGATCCCGCTGTTCGAGGAGCGCATGCGCGACGTCAAGCCGGGCATCACCGGGTACGCTCAGGTATCGCTGGGGTACACGGGATCGATTCCCGAGGGCAGCGACATCGGGCAGCTCGCCGGCACGCTGCAGAACCCGTTCGGCCTCCCCGAGGCCAAGGGCGCGCTCGCCGACGACATGCGCATCAAGCTGCTCTACGACCTCGCCTATACGGCCTCGCTCGAGCGGTTGGGCACGTTCCTGCGCACCGAGCTCGGCATCATCGCGAAGACGCCGCTCGTGATGCTGCGCATGTCGCAGGGCCGCTGACGACTCACGCGTGACTCACGGTGAGCGACCTGGAGTCGCTCCCGTCTCCTGCCGTCTACTGGGCGATGGGGGATTCACGATGAGCACGTTCTTGCGCTCGCTATCCATCATTGTTGTCTCGAACCTCGCGCTCGTTGCGACGGCAGCAGCGCAGGCGCAGCCGGCCGAGCCGACGGCACCGACGATGCCGACGGCACCCGCGATGCCGGCCGATCCAGCCGCGATGCCGGCGGGCTCGGACATGACGGCAACCACACAGTCGCCGCCGCCGCCGCCGGAAGACGCGAAGAAGGAGAAGCAGCCGAAGGCCGGCGACTTCGATGCCGGCGGCCGCGTGCGCTTGCCCAACGGTCCCGATGAGACGGGCCAGTTCGCCACGTTCAACTGGATCGCGGCGGATCTCGTCGGCCGCTACTTCCTGCTGCCCAGCGTCAGCCTCAACGGCACCATCCCGCTCGCCGTGAAGACGCCGGAGCTCATGGGCGTCGATCCGAAGCTGTTCGGCGGCATGTCGATCCGCCTCGACGCGAAGCTGCCCGAGATGCCGAAGCTGCCGTTCGTCAAGCAGGAGACCGAGGTCGGGCTCTCGCTGACGGGCGCGTACATGCGCGAAGGCGCGATGCTGCTCAGCGACAAGGACTACCCGCTGTTCACGGGCGATCTCAAGCCCGGCCTCGCGGGTGCGCTGATCATGAAGGTGAAGCTGTCGAGCGTCGTCGACTTCTCGCTGCTTCCGGCGTTCGTGTTCCAAAGCGGCGAGGCCGAGAACCTCACCGCCGTCCAGGTCCCGATGTCGCTGATCCTCAAGGCCGGCTCGCTGCTGAAGCTCAGCCTCGACACCGGGGTGTTCACCGGTGACGACGTCTCGCTGCGCCCGAGCAACGGCGGCCGCATCTATCTCGGTGCGGCGGTCGACGTGAAGATCGGCCCGATCATCACGCACGTCGGCGCCGGCTTCGCGAGCCTGCTCACCGACGAGATGGGCCTGTACCCGACGATCGGCGACTCGGTCTACCTCGACCTGAACGTGAAGTACGCGAAATAATTCTGCGCGAACCTCGATGCGGATACGTCTGGGGAGAGTGCGTGCCGTACGCCTCGCGCTCGTGCTCCTCCTCGTGTCCACCGGCATCGCGCGGGCGAACCAGCCGTGGTGGAACTACACCGACGTCGTCACCGAGCGTCACGAACGGTGGTCGTACGTTCCCTTGCTCTCGTACCACGCGGGCGGATCCACCGAGGACGATGGTGTGGTCCAGTCGCTCGGGCTCCACATGCGCTGGCGCTATGGCGTATCGCGAGAAGGCACCTCGCCGGCCCGCAAGGAGCCCATCCGTCTGTTGGTGTTCGGGCTCGGCATCGAGACCGATCGCTTCGCCACCGTCGAGCCGGCGGCGGCGATCGGGCTCCAGGCACTGCCTCGCGCCTGTCCCTGCTTCGGCAATCCGGTGTGGCTCGGGCTCAAGCTCGAGGTCGCGGCGGGCTACCGCTGGGCCGACGACGAGCAGGCGCCGTTCGCGAGCGTGAAGGTCGGCCTCGGCGCTGTGTTCACCGAGACGGTGTATGTCAACACACCGCAGTTCCGGATCAGTCAGCAGCGGTTCCGTTCCGAGGCGGACCTGATCGTGAAGGCGCAGGTCGACCTCGACGGCCGCTGGGTGTTCGTCGGTGGACTCGAGCTCGATCCGATGCGTCTGCTCCAGGACTTCCGGGCCACGTTCCATTGACCTCGACTCGAGGGGGGAACGTCATGAAGAAGGAGCTACCCGTGATCGGTGTCTCCACGCCCGCCCAGGCGCAGCGCGAGCGCGCTGGCTTGGCCGTCCGGCCGGTGCGTGGTGGCAGTCGGCCCGAGTTCCCGACGCGTGGCGAGCTCGCCCGCGCCTCGCTGCTCGCCACCGGCCTCGCGGGCGTGGGCAAGATCGTGAAGTTCCTCAATGCGGTGAAGAAGTCGCCGCCTGCGCCCAAGGCGTGAGCTCGAATAGTATGATTAGAGTTCCGTGGACCAGGTCGCACCCGCGCTTCATCAGTTCCTGACCGAGTTCAAGCGGGTCGCGAACGCGATCGTCGACAGCTACTTCGTCGTCGACCACGACCGCCGGATCGTCGACTTCAACCGCGCGTTCTTCGCGCTGCTGCCGCGCCAGCTCGCGCGTGGCCTCAAGGGCAAGCACTGCTACGACGTGCTCGAGCTCAACATCTGCAAGTCCGAGTGCATCGCCCAGCAGTGCTGGGCCAACAACCGGCACGTTCGGCTCGACGAGATCTCCGGATCGGTCGTCGGTGAAGCGCAGAAGCTGCGGTTCATCTTGTCGGCCGTGCCGATCACGGATGACCACGGCAACCACGTCGGCGCGCTCGAGATCCAGCGCAACGTCACCGACGAGGCCGAGGTGCAGGTGAAGTATCAGGAGATGCTCGAGAAGGAGGCGCGCGAGCGCGAGCGCCTCGCAAACCAGGTGCGGGCGCGCACGAAGGAGTTGCTGGAGACCAACCAGCTGTTGCTCAAGACGCAAAAAGAGCTGCTCGCGTACAAGAAGGGCCTGACCGTCTGAAGCGGGCCGCGCTGCTGCTCGCGGTCACTGCGTGCGCGCACACGCCCGACCTGCCATTGCGCATGCCCGAGGCCCCGCCGCCCGGTGCGGAGATGGGCACCTTGGCGATGCGCGATGGCACGGAGCTGTACACCGTGCGCTACGCGCCGGCCGCGCCGCCCAAGGCCGTCGTGGTGATCGTGCACGGGCTCAAGGATCACTCGGCCAACTACGCCGCCTTCGCGACGCGACTCGCGGGCCTGGGCTACGTGGTGCACGCGCTCGATCTGCGCGGGCATGGTCGCTCCGCGGGGCCGCGCGTCGCGCCGGGCAACTGGATGCGATTTGTGGACGACGTGGATCGGTTCGTTCGCGAGGCGGAGAAGCGCGAGCCAGGGCTCCCGGTGTTCGTGTTCGGTCACAGCATGGGTGGCGCGATCGCGACGCTCACGGCGATGCAGCACGAGCCGCGTGTCGCCGGGGTGATCCTGTCGGCGCCCGCGCTCGCGGTCGATGCTCCACCACTGCTGATCGCGGCGACGCGCATGGCCGGCGCGCTGATGCCCGGTGCAGCCGCACTCGATCTTCCCGACGGTGAATTTTCGTCGGACCCGGCGGTCGTCGCCGCCTTGCGCGCCGATCCACTCGTCGAGCATTCGAAGGCACCTGCACGCACGGCCGCGGGCCTGGTCGACGGCATGCGCGTGATCTGGGCGAGCCTCGACCGCCTCGAGATGCCGGTGCTCGCGCTGCACGGTACGCGCGATGCCCTGACCGCGCCTGCCGGCAGTCGCATGTTGATCCGCGGCGCCGCGGCCACCGACAAGACGCTGCGGATCTACGACGGCTTCAAGCACGACCTGCTCCACGAGCCGCGCCACGCCGATGTCGAGGCCGACGTGATCGCCTGGCTCGAGGCGCACACCGGCGGCCCTGCGCTGGCGCCAGCGGCGATGTTCACGGGTCGGCTGCGCGGCGAGCCCGCGGGCTGGACACAAGCCGTGCAGGTCGACGCTGGTGTGGTCTCGGATGGTGACGAGGACATCGCGTTCGCCGGCGCGCTCGCGCTCCACCTCGCACGGCCGCGGCCGCTCGGCTGGCACGGCAGCCTGACGGCGCAGTGGGCAGGTGACTATCGCGCGGCGTCGCTGCGTCCGCTCGGCCTGGCGGTGCGCGGTGGTCCCGCGGTGCTCGGCGCGTCGGGCGGCGTGTCCTTGATCGATGGCGCGAACTTTTCGATCAGCGCCGGAGCCTGGCTCGAGCTGCCGTTCGGACCGGCTCACCTCAGCCTCCTGGCGGAGCGTCAGCGCCGCGTCAGCAACACCAACATGCACGGACCGCTCGCGAGCGATCAGCTGTGGACCAGCGCGAGTCTGCGGTTCGGAGGCGAGCGCTGGTATTGGCCCGGCGCGTACGCGGGCGTGGGACCGGTGTTGACCGGAGGGATGGCGTGGCTCGCCGACGAGCGGGCGTGGTTCCTGACGCTCGGGCTTCAACTCTACGGCGCCGACTGAGCAGCTCGAGGCACGTCGCGTGCAGTCCGATCGCTGCGTATGGCGACGACATCCAACGATCTCGTGCAGCTCGAGAACCGACCTTCGGCCGGGATCGGCGAGCTGCTTCATCGGATCACCGACGACGTCAAGACGATCGCGAGTGACGAGGTAGAGCTCGCACGCGTCGAGCTGTCGACCAACCTGCGAAACGTGGTGATCGACTCGGCCGTCATCCTCCTCGGCGCGGTCGTCGTCCTGATCGGCTTCGGGCTGCTGTGCACCACCGCCGTGGTCGCCCTCGAGCCGGTGATCTCCTCGCTCGCTCTCCGCCTGCTGATCATGTCAGCCGTCTACCTGGTGCTCGGTGGTGTCATCGCCGCGGTGTTCGCCCGCAAGCTGAAGCGGGGGGCCCAGCAGACGGTCCACGACGTCACGGATCCGCTAACCCACTGAGGTACGCATGCGCAACGAACGAGTCATCACGAGCGAGATCGAGTTCCGCCGCGCTCACCTCGAGCAGGAGATCGAGCAGCTCAAGGCGCTCATCGAGGAGAAGGTCGAGAAGGTCCGCCAGATTCGCTCTCAGGTCGATCACCGCGCGCAGCAAGCAGCCGAGAAGCTCGACCTCACCCGTTCGCGCATCGCGCACAACCCTTGGCCCGCGGTGGGCAGCGCGTTCGCGGCAGGTGCGCTGCTCGCGCTGTATCGCACGCGTTAGCGCCAATGCCGAAGTCCGCGAGGCAGCGCAGCACGCTCACTCGTCAACAGGCGAGGATCCGGTCGAGCTCGCGATCGAAGTCGGCGAGCGATTCAATGGTCTCGAACGGGATCATCGACTGAATTTCGCCGGGCATCACGTACGCGACGAGCCCGCCGAGGTCGATCTCTCGTTCGGCGTCCGCGAGCTCGGGCTCGCCGAGTGACTCGCCCCGCGCGACCCGGACGTAGATCCAGCCATCCGCGTCCGGCTCGCGTTCGTGCTCGATCGCGATCAAGCGGTCGCCCTTGGGGCTCTGGATCCGAAACTTCCAGCGTCCGGATTTCGGATCGACCTGCGTTCCTCGTGAACGCAGGTGCGCGAGGATGTCCTGGAACGTCGGAAGCTCGTCGTCGCCCATGGAGCGGAGCGTACGCTGACAGCCAGACGCCAATCCACTGCCCGATCGATTCTGCTGCAGCGTCCAGCATGGTTCGCTCACAGCGAGTTGCTGCAACCCGAGCGGCTTGTCTGCTGTCGACCTACCGTGAGCTCTGGCTCGAACGCTAGCGCGCGGGGCGGACGTTCCAGATCGTCTTGGCGTACTCGCGGATCGAGCGGTCCGACGAGAACCGGCCCGCGCGCGCGGTGTTGAGGATCGAGGAGCGGGTCCATGCGCGCTGGTGTCCCCACGCGGTGTCGACGCGGAGCTGACAGTCGACGTACGCGCGGAAGTCGGCGAGCACGAGGAACGGATCACGCTCGAGCAGGTCGTGGAACAGCGGCGCGAACAGGTCGCGATCGCCGCCCGCCAGCGCGCCGCTGCCGAGGATCTCGCACACGCGCGCGAGCTCGGGATCGCGCGCGATCACGTCGCGCGGGCGATAGCCGCCGCGCTTCTTCGCGGCGACCTCGTCGGCGGTGAGGCCGAACAGGAAGAACTCGTCGGCGCCCACGGCCTCGCGGATCTCGACGTTGGCACCGTCGAGCGTGCCGATCGTGAGCGCGCCGTTGAGCGTGAACTTCATGTTGCCGGTCCCCGAGGCCTCCATCCCCGCGGTCGAGATCTGCTCCGACAGGTTCGCCGCCGGATAGATCCGCTGTGCGGTCTTCACGCTGAAGTCCGGCACGAACACGACGCGCAGGCGACCGCGCGCGCGGGGGTCGGCGTCGATCGCCCAGGCGACCGCGTGCGCGAGCCGGATGATCAGCTTCGCCATCCGGTAGCCCGGCGCTGCCTTGCCGGCGATCAGGATCGTGCGTGGCGGAATGTCGGCGCCGTCGCGCAGGCGCTGCCACTGCGCGATCGCGTGCAGGAGGTTCAGGTGCTGTCGCTTGTACTCGTGGATGCGCTTGCACTGCGCGTCGATGAGCGACGACGGATCGCACGCGAGGTTGTACGTGCGCACGAGCCAGTCGGAGAGCGCGTGCTTGTTCGCGTCCTTCACCGCGCGCCACTTGTCCTGAAACGCGGAGTCGTCGGCGTGCGCTTCGAGGCCGCGCAGCCGCTCGAGATCGACGAGCCAGCCGTCCCCGATCGCGGAGGTGATGAGCTCGGTCAGCTTCGGGTTGGCGAGCGCCACGAAGCGGCGCGGCGTCACGCCGTTGGTCACGTTGGTGAACCGCTCGGGCCACAGCTCGGCGAAGTCGCGCAGCACCGTCTCGCGCAACAGGTGGCTGTGCAGCTCCGCGACGCCATTGACGTGATGGCTCGCGACCGTCGCGAGGTGCGCCATCCGCACGTGCTTGTCCCCGGCCTCGCCGATCAGGCTCATCCGCGTGATGCGGGCGTCGTCGCCTGGAAACCGTGCGCGGACTTCCTCGAGGAAGCGACGATTGATCTCGTAGATGATCTCGACGTGGCGCGGCAGGATGCGCGCCATCAGCGGCAGCGGCCAGGTCTCGAGTGCCTCCGGCAGCAGCGTGTGGTTCGTGTACGAGATCGAGCGGCGTACGAGGTCCCACGCCTCGTCCCAGGCGAGACCATGCACGTCGACGAACAGGCGCATGAGCTCCGCGACCGCGAGCGACGGATGGGTGTCGTTGAGCTGGACCGCGAACACGTCGGGGAACTCGCGGATCGTGCCGCGCATCAGCAACAGGCGGATGCAGTCCTGCAGCGCACACGCGACGAAGAAGTACTCCTGCTCGAGCCGCAGCTGCTTGCCCGCCGGGCTCGAGTCATTCGGATAGACGACCTTCGTCAGCGTCTCGCTGTGAACCTTCTGATCTACCGCACGCCAGTACTCGCCGACCTGGAACGCATCGAGATCGAAGTCCTCATCGGCGACGGCGCTCCACAGGCGCAGGAAGTTGGTGGCCTTCGTCGCGTAGCCGGGCACCGCGACGTCGTACGGAATGCCCTTGACGATGCGGCCCGGCTTCCAGTGGACGTGCAGCCGACCGTCGGCGCCGGTGACGTGTTCGGTGCGCCCGCCGAACCCGACGGTGTGCTCGACCTCGTAGCGGCGGATCTCCCACGGGTTGCCGCGGCGCAGCCAGCGATCGACGTGCTCGTACTGCCAGCCGTCGCGAATGTCCTGGTCGAAGATGCCGAACTCGTAGCGGAGGCCGTGGCCGATCGCCGAGATGCCGAGCGTCGCGAGCGAGTCCATGAAGCACGCCGCGAGCCGCCCGAGGCCGCCGTTGCCGAGGCCGGGCTCTTCCTCGTGCTCGACCAGCTCGTCGAGGGAAACGCCGAGCTTGGCGACCGCTTCGCGCGCCGAGGCTTCGAGGTTCAGCGTGCACAGATTCGCGCCGAGCTGCGGGCCGATCAGGTACTCGGCCGACAGGTAGATCACCGTGCGCGTCTTGTTCTCGAGCGCGGCGCGCGCCGTCGTCACCCAGCGATGCATCAACCGATCACGGACGGTGTACGCCAGCGCGAGGTAGTGATCGTTGGTCGTCGTGACGCCCGGGAACTTGGCGAGCTCGACGTACAGCTTCGACAACAGGTCTCGCGCGAGCGACTCGGCATCGTCGCTCGGCGGGGGCAGCGCGCGTTCGATCACTTCGCGACCACGATATACGCGAGCACGCCCACGGCGGCGATCAGGATCCCGATCAGCACGAACATCGCCGTGTTCGAGCGCGGCGGTGCGGTGACCGGAGCCATCGGGGCGTAGCCCATGCCGTTGTGCTGCATCGGCGGCTGGCTGTAGTGGCTCGGCGGCCGGCTCCCCGACGCGTACGTCTGCATCTGGGCCTGCATGGGCTGCATCTGGCCGGGCGCCTGACTACCGCCCGGGCTCGACGACGTACGGCCGAGCACGCGGCCGGGCGGCTGCGAGCTCGACTTGTTGAGCACGGCGGCAGGCCCGGCGCTCGAGCGCTGGATCGACGGCAGCGACGGCACGCTCGGGTTCGACACGCCGGCGAGGTTGGGTTGGCTCGCGCGCGATCGCACCTTGCGGTTCGGATCCCCGCCGGCGTTGCGCGCGAGGTCGCGCACCGCTCCGTTGATCTTGTCGGCGGACGGGTCGATCGACCCGAGCTTCTTCTGGTTCGCGAGGAACGCGAAGTACGAGTCCGGCATGTCGTCGAAGTCCATGACGAGATCGCACTCGTCACAGCGACACGTCGGTGGCTCGTGTGGCGCGGGGCCCATGTCGTTGGCCTCGACGAGCAGCACCTTCTCCTCGTCGCACTCGGGGCAGAAGTACGGGACGTAGAAGCTCTTCACGACGCCGCTGCCCGTGAAGTTGTTGACGAGGTTGATCTGCGCGACGATCGCCGGCGAGCACTCGACGAGGACCGACCGCGTCCCGTTGTTCTCGAGCTTGCTGAGCCAGGTCACCCAGTCGCGGACACCGCACGAGTTGATGCGCTCGATATCGCCGAGGTCGATGACCGCGGTTCCCGTCGGGATCTTGTCCACCAGATCCGCGAGCGCGTTGTCTTCGTCGATGACGCCGCCCAGCTTGACGTAGCTGACGTCGCCGCGGTGCTGCACCGCCGATTGGAACTTTTGGCTCATGGCGCGACCGTCACGTAATTGCCGTATTTGCGATTACAGCATACTCGCGAAACCTAGCCCACCCTACGGACGGGGCGTTTTCATGTAGGCCGGTGTCGCCCTCCTACACGTCTGCTCAGCCCGCGGCGAGGACGTCGCGGAGCTGTTGATAGTCGTCGGAGAGATAGAACCGCACGAGATCAGGGCCTCCGATCACGGATCCGAGCGCGATCGTCTCGTCGTGGCTCGCGAGCTGCTCTCCGGATAGGCGCGCGACCGCCCAGATCGCCGCGGCGAAGTCATCGCACGCGAGTAGCCCCGCTCGCTTGGCGCACGCGAGCATGCCGTCGATCCATGCACCGGCATCGACATCGCGGACGCCCGCGTGCTGCTCGATCACGTGCTGCGCCTCGTCGCTCGCGTTGTTGACGAGGTCGGCGACGATGCCCTGCAGACTCGCGTCGGTCGCGAGCATGCCGCGCAGCAGCGCCGCGAGCTCGCGTCGTTGGCGCGCACCGAGCTGCAACAGGATCGCGTACCCGCCGCGGATCGCCTCGAATGCGTACCCGAACAAGAACCGCAGCGTCAGATCGTTCTCGACGAGCAGCGCGCGGTCGATCACGAGCAGGCGGCGTGGGAAGGCGGTCGCGGCGATCAGGCCGGGCACGCGCTCGCCGATGAACACCTCCGCCTCGGTCTCGTAGAGGAACCCCAGCTCGCTCGCGAGCTGCACGAGGCGCGGCTCGTTACCCACCGCGGGCATCAGGTTCTCACCGAGTGAGGGCGGCGCGACCAGCGTCGAGAGCTGCTCGGCGAACGCGTCGAACACCTCGCCGAGTGGTTCGCGCGCGGCCTGGGTCACGAGGAACCGCTGGCGATGATCGTCATCGAGTGCGTGGCGCATCTGCTGGGCACTGCGCACGGCGCGCAGGCGTTGCGCGGTGGCACGGTCTGCTTCCTCGGAGAACCCGAGCAGATCGAGCGCCGTCAGCACGCGGGTCGCGCGATCCACCTCACCGACCCGGTTGTAGAACGACGCGAGCAGGCGATACGCGGGCGCGTGGTGGATGTCGCGATCGAGCACCTTGCGTAGCTCGCCGATCGCGCGCATTGGATCGTCCACGGCGTAGATCTCGGCGAGGGCGACGCGATCACTCGGGCTGTCGGGCTCGACATTGAGGATGCCGCGGTACGCCTCGATCGCGGCAGGGCGATCACCCGTCGACAGCAAGATGCGCGCGAGCCCGCGTTGCAGCGGCACGGCGGCGCGCGGGCCACCTTGCTCCATCGCGGCGTGCGCGGCCTCGATCAGCAGCGTCTCGGCCTGGCGCTGATCACCTGCGTCCGCGGCCCGGCGCGCGAGCACGAGGGCGGGTGGGGCATAGCCCGGGTCGTACTCGATCGCGCGCCGGTACTGCGGCGCGGCGGCGCGCGGATCCTTCGCAGCATCGAGGATGCGGCCCTTGTAGTAGTAGTAGCGCGCGAGGTCGGTCGCCGACAGCGGCTGCCCGGGAGCGGTCGCGAGCTCGATCACGCGATCGATCGCGGCGCGCGCCTCGGCGTGATGACCGAGCAAGTAGTACTGCTGCGCGAGCAGGTAGTGCGCCTCGTGGTGCGCGGGCGCGAGCGCGATCACCTCGTGCAGCACGGCGATCGCGCGCTGCGGAGCCATCTCGCCGTCGGCGTGGATCGTGGCCTGCCGCATCGACGCGGCGAGCCGCGCTTCGGGGGCCACGCTCGCCGTCGCCGTGAAGCGCTGCAGCGCCGCGAGCGCCTGTGCCCAGTGCCGCATGTCGGCGTGGAAGTCGACGAGCGCCGACAGCACGGTGAAGTCCGCGGGCGCGAGCTCCAGCGCCTCGCGATACAGCTCGGCGGCCTGGTCGAGGTCGCCTTCGCGTTCGATGATCGCGGCGCGTCCCACGTGCACGCGCGCCAGCAGCGGGCCGGCGTCGTCCTTCTTCCGGTACACCTTGTCGAGCTCGCGGTAGGTACCGTCGAAGTCCCACGCGTCGGGACGTTCGCGCGCGAGCGACCCGAGATCGTCGAGCGCGCCTGTATTGAGCGGCCGGATCTCGAGCGCGACGACGAAGCTCTCGGCGGCGGCGCGCGGGTCGCCGGTCATCCGCGCGACCACACCGCGCTTGCGATAGAACTCGCTCCGCGCCGACGGATCACCCTCGCGCATCGCACGCTGCGCGAGCGCATTCGCGATGGTCTGCGCGCGCTCCCACTCGCCGAGCGCGAAGTGGTGATCGAACAGCGCCTGGTTCGCGGGGAGGCACTCGGCGTCCACCGCGAGCGCGCTCTCGTAGTAGTGCAGGGCGCGCTCGGCGTCGCCGAGGTGCTGCTCGAAGATGCGGCCGATCTGCGCGAACACGCCGGCGCGCTCCTTGTCGTCCTGCCAGAGCTTGACCTCGAGCTCGAGCGTCTCGATCACGCTGTGCCACTCCTGGCGGCGCAGGTACAGATCGCGCAGGCCGTGCACGGCGGGCAAGCACGCGGCCGAGGTGTTGATCGCGGAGTTGTAGTAGCGGATCGCCTCCTGCTCGCGGCTG
>DATLHR010000061.1:0-20369 GCA_035539815.1 Kofleriaceae bacterium | reverse complement strand
GCTCGGCACCCGAGGCGGCATCCCAGATCACGATGCCATCGTGCGTGGCGGCGAAGACGCGCGCCCCGCCGGCGAGCATGCCGGCGCGTAGGATCGGCCCTTTCGCGTCGAACGCGATGCCGCGCGCCCCGGTCGCGGGATCGACGAGCTCCGCCACATGACCGGCCCCGAGCGTCGCGAGGATGCGGTCCGGGCCAGCGAGCTCGAGGATCGGGACCGCCAGCAGGTCGCGATGCGTCCCGAGCGTGCGCACGAAGTCACCGGTCCGCGCGTCGTAGACATCGGCCGTGCCGTCATCGCTCGCCGTGATCATCCACCTGCCGTCGCCGGTGAAGACCGCGTCGAGTGCGCGCTGGCGTAGCGACATGCGCGTCTCGTCGGGCGAGGCCGCGACCTTCCACACGGCGAGGCTGCCGTCGGCGCTCGCGGTCAAGATGCTCGTGCCATCGGGCGAGAAAGATGCGGCGGCGGTCTGGGTGGCGTGGCCCGCGAGCTCGTCGAGCAAGGTCCCGGTCGCGACGTCCCACACGCCCAGCTTGCTCGCGCCGGGCCCGTAGCTGAGGAGCTTGGTGCCATCGTCGGAGAAGCGCGCGGTCGCGTAGCCCTGGAGCACGCGGCGAACGCGGCCCGTGCGCGCGTCGAGCAGCTTCGCGTTGTCGCGCTGCGTGGAGACGGCGAGCGTGCTGCCGTCGAGGCTGACCTCGACACCGACGTACCGGTTCTCGGTCTGCTGATCGGGACCGACGAGCGTCACCAGCTCCTTGCCCGTGCGGGCGTCGAGCACCGCGCCGCTCTCGGCGGTGACGTACGCGAGGCGCGTGCCGTCGAGCGTGAACCCGAAGTCGTGGACGACGTCGCCGCCCCGGGCCTTGGTCGACGCACGGACCTTCCACGTCACCGTATCGACGATCGCGATCGTGCCTTCGCTGCCGCCGCCGAGCGCGATCAGCGAGCCATCCGGGCTCCAGCGCAGCACCGTCATCAGATCGTCGTCGAGCGCCGGTCCGGTCGCGACCTGCGCGAGCGTCGTCGAGCTCCAGATCGTGAGCGAGTCGCCGGTCACCGCGATCACACGACCGTCGGGAGAGAAGTCCGCGCGATACGGGACGCCGCTGGGGATCGTGATCGATCCGCGCTGCGTGCCCGCGCGCGTGTCCCAGACCTCGATGTCGGAGTCGTCGCCGAGCACGAGCAGCGTCGAGGCGTCGGGCGACAGCCCCGCGTCGGTGAGGCGTGCGCCGCGCTCGAAGCTCGCCGTCCTGCGGCCGGTCTTCACGTCCCAGAACCGGATCGTGCCGAGCCAGGTCGCCGCGAACACGGCGCCGCCGTCGCTCGTGAAGCCGGCGGCAAGGACTGGCTGCTTGAGCGGCTCGAACCGGCGCACCAGCGTCGACAGCGATCCGAGCGCGAGGCCGGCGAGCAGGCGCGTGGCCGGCGTGTCCTCGACGAGCGCGGCGCGCGCGAGCACCGCAGCGCGCAAGGGGTTGCCGCCGAGCAGCTCCTGGCGTCCCTGATCGAAGTGCAGCCGCGCGCTCGCGAGCACCGCTTCGTCCTTGGCCGCGATCGCGGCGACGCGCTGGCGTTCGGCCTCGGCGCCTGCGGCCTCCGCACGATCGCGCTCGTGCACGACGTTGCGCACGCTGATGACGCCGATCGCGGCGAGCGCGACGAGGGACAGCGCGCCGACCGTGACCGCGCCGCGGTGACGCTGTAACCAGCGCTTGACCAGCGCCCACCGCGAGTACGAGTGCGCGCCGACGAGCTGACCGGTCTGGAACCGCTTGAGATCGGTGGCGAGCTCGCGCGCGGTCGCGTAGCGCTCCGCAGGATCGCGCGCCATCGCCTTCGCCACGATCGTGATGAGATCGGTCGGGATGCCCTCGGCGAGCTCGCCGAGCGGCGTCGGCGCCTTGCTCAGCACCTTGATCAGCAGCTCCTCGGAGGTCTTGCCGGTGAACGGCGCCCGCCCGCCGAGCACGTGATAGAGGATGGCGCCGAGGGCGTAGACGTCGGCGCGTGGATCGAGCGGCTCGCCCGCCGCCTGCTCGGGCGGCATGTACGCCGGCGTGCCCATCACCGAACCCGCGAGCGTGAGCTCGCCCTCGGACCGCGCATCGGCCTCCGCGCCGGCCGCGGCTGCGGGGCGCACGCGCGGCTCGATCGACGGCTCCGCGGACGCCATGTCCTTCGCGAGCCCCCAGTCGATCACGACCGTCTCGCCGAACGGTCCGATCAGCACGTTCCCCGGCTTGAGGTCGCGGTGGATGATGCCCTGGTCGTGCGCGTACGCGAGCGCCTCGACGATCGCGATCAGGTTGGGCAGCAGCGCGAGCCGATCCGCGAGCGCGCGCAGCGGTGCGATCACGCGGTCGAGTGACTTGCCGGGCACCATGCGCATCGCGAAGAACGCCTCGCCCGACGGCCACCGTCCCGCTTCGTAGATGCTCACGATCGACGGGTGCTGCAGGCGGGCGGTCAGCCGGATCTCGCGCTCGAACCGCTCGACGGTCTCGGGCTCGGAGACCAGCAGCTCCTTGACCGCGACCTGACGGCCGAGCCGCAGATCGCGCGCGCGGCGGATCCGGCCCATGCCGCCGCGCGCGATCTCGTCGCCGAGCGCGTAATCTGCGGGATCGATCTCGCGCAGCTCCTCGTGATCGCGCGCGCGATCTCCGTCGCGACTCGCGCCGCGGACCGGGACCGTGCGCGAGCGCGAGTCGCGTGGGCGAGCCTCGGCGGCCGCCGCCTCGCGCTGCGACGATGGGGCCACCGTGGGCTCGTGGCCGCTGATCGGCGGCTGCTCCGACGGCGGCGCCGCCATCGTGTTCGCGAGGGCGTCCTTCTCGTCGTCGTCCCGCGCCACGTTCGCACGATCAGACGACCGCGCCCCTGCCCTGTCAAGCTGGCGGCAGGCCAACGACGTGCATCACGCGACCTGCGTCGAGGCCGAGCCGCGGCGCCGCGACCGCGAGCGCCCAGGGCGGGAACAGCCGGACGTAGTTGTCGTAGTGGATGCCGCAGGTCTTGTTGAACACGCCTGCGATGTGCTCGTCGCGCCAGGTGCCATCGGCGCGCTGGCGCTCGCACAAGAACGCGACGCCGCGCTTGATCGCCGGGGTGGTCGCCGCGGGCCCGGCGCACAGCGCGAGCAGCGCCCACGACGTCATCACCGCCTGGCCACGATCGGTGCTCACGTACGATCGCGCGCGGCAGCTCTCGACCTGCTCGCCCCAGCCGCCGTCGGGGAGCTGGTGGCCGATCAGAAACTCGCACGCGTTCGCGATCGCCGGATCGTCGGCCGTGGCACCGGCCGCCCGCAGCCCGGTGACGGCGAACCACGTGCCGTAGGTGAAGCACACCCCCCACGAGCCTTCCCACGCGTGATCGGTGCGCTGCTGCCGGCGCAGGAACCGCGCACCGCGCGCGATCGCCCGGCCGATCGCGTGCTCGCGGTCGCCGGGATAGCGCTCGCGGTAGCGCGCGAGAGCGCGAAGACATGCCGCTGTGCACTCGACGTACGAGTAGTCGATCATGATGTCGGCGAAGCAGCTGGAGGGGTTGAGCTGCTCGAGCCAGCGCGGGCCGCGCGTCCGCTCGTAGGTCGCCCATCCACCGTCATCGTTCTGCCAGCCGAGCAGCAGATCCACGGCGGCCGCGAGCCGGTCCTTCGGCAGCGGCGCGTCGACGTGAGGCGCGAGCGCGGCGCACGCCATGATGCCCTCCGCCGTGCAGTCGGTGATCGGCCAGCCGTGGGTTCGTGTCGAGAACGGCCAGCCGCCGCGCGATGGATCGCGGAAGTAGCGCCGCCGGTCGGGCACGTCACCGGGCACCTGCTGCGCGTCGATGAAGCGATGCGCGGCGGAGACCATCGCGCGGTGCGAGCCCGCGCGGCCGGTCGCGACGATCGCCTGCGCGGCGAAGGCGGTGTCCCACAGCTCGGAGGACTCGTAGCCCTGCATCTTGACGCCATCGGGACCGCGCCACAGGTACGCGGGCAGCTGTGCTGCGTGCGCGGCGAACGCCCGGCCGCGCGGATCCTCGCGGTGCCAGATCAGCGTATGGAACAGCTTGTTGATGGGGCCGATGCACACGTACCCGGTGTTCTCGTCCTCCTGGCGGATCTGGTCGAGGACGACGGCGAACGCTCGCCGGCGCAGCAGCGCGCTCGGATGGCGTTCGTACTGGTGGAGCACCGCGTGAATCGAGCGCATCACGGGCGAGAGCGGCACGTAACGGTCGGTGGCCGCGACGCGCCCTCGCGCCGCCACCCAGTCGATGTCCGCGAACGGACGCTCGTAGAGCTCGGTGCGCAACGCACGCACGAGCTCGTCGGCGGGTGCGGAGACGCGGTGCCCGTAGAGATAGGACATCGGCAGGTACACCATCCGGCTGTGGCACCACATGCGGCCCGGGTGGATCGGCGCGAGCCTCGGCAAGAGCCACAGCTCCGGCGGCACGGGATCGACGCCGGCGTAGTCGTAGAGGTTCATCAGCGCGAGGAAGAACTTGCCCCACGACGCGGATGCGAGCGGTCCCCCGTGAGCGGCCAGCCACGCGCGCGCATCCGCGGCCCACGGTGCCTCTGCGGGTTGACCGAGCTGGCGAAGCGCGACGTAGCAGAGCGAGGTGGTGAACACGCAGCTGGGCGTCTGGACGCTCAGGCCCCAACCTCCATCGGGGTTGCGCGCGTCGAGCAGGTAGCGTGTCATGCCGGTTCGCGTGTCGTCGTCGAGCACGAGGCCGGTCGTCCGCGCGACGCCGACGTACATGGGCAGCAGGAACAGCGGCCCGCCGTAGTCGCCGCGCCACGAGCCCCTGGGGGTCTGCTGCTCGGCCAGCACGTCGAGCGCGGCCTCGATCGCGCGTCCGATCTGGTGCCCGGAGGGATCCTGCCCGCGCAGGATCATGGCCGCACCTCCCACAGCGTCCGGTAGCGACGAGCGAGCGCATCATCGTCGCCGACGAGCTGCGAGACCTCGGCGATGATCGCCTCGACCTCGGCGCGCGAGATCTTCACCTCGGCCCCGGCCTCGAACATCGCGTCGTTGCCGCGTGCGTGCATGAGGGTGCGCGCGGCCATCCACAGCGGCAACAGGCAGAACATCCGCACGCCCGCGTGCGCGGGTGGCACCGCCAGCGCGTAACGAAGTGCGCCGTCGAGGTTCGCGCGGGCCATCGCGAACACGGGCGCGACGATCTTGTGGGCGCGCGCGCGATGGGCGGGATCGACGAGCTCGCGCACCTCGAGGCCGTGTTCGGCGCACGCGCTGCGCGGGATGTACGACCATCCGCGCGCGCGATCCTCGGTCACGTCCTTGAGGATGTTGACCAGCTGCAGGCCCGCACCGAAGCGCTCGGCGTCGACGCGCAGCGCGGGGTTGTTCGCGAGCGCGAGCTCGGCGGTGAACACGTCGGTCAACAAGTTCCCCACGGTGCCGGCGACGAAGTAGCAGTACCGCTCGAGATCCGCGAGCGTCGTGAGCGCGACGATGTCGTCGCGACCGGGCGGTCGGTGTGCGTAGAGGTTCATGCCGCGCGCCATCTCCGAGATCCAGCGCCGGCAGGCCGCCCGCTGCGCACCGTCGAGGCTCGCGAGCACGCGCACGACCCGCTCGCAGTTGCGGCCGAGTGACAGCTCGGCGTCGTCGCCGCCGATCGCCTCGAAGCCCCGCGCCAGCGCGCGTGCATCACCGCCCTCGAGCGTCGCGAGGAACACGCCGAACATCCGCTCGCGCTCGTCGAGTGCGAGGCCCGGATGGTCCTCGATCGTGTCCGCGATCCGGCACAGCAGGTAGCCACATCCGACCGCGGTGGCGAGCGGTGGCGGCAACATCGCGATCGGTCGCGCGAACGTGCGCGACACCTCGCCCAGCGCGTGCTCGCAGTAGCTGCGATCCTCGTCGGTCGCCCGCGGTGCGGCGAGCCGCGGCCTGCGGGCTGCTGTCGCGAGCTCCCCATCCGTACGCGCGATCGCCGCCAGCGCGTGCACCGACGCCATCACGATCGGCGCGTGCGCCAGGTCGCGAAGGCGCGGCGTCGCGTCCGTGCGGTCGAGCAGCCCCGCGTCGACGATGCGGACGAGCGCGGCCGCGCCTCGCTCGCGGGCGGCGCGATACGGGCCGTGGGTGAGCGCGCCGAGGGCGCGCGCCGTGGCCACGGCGGACGCGGGACGACCGGGTGCGCCGGGCCACGCTCCGTCGGCCATCTGGTGGCGGACCAACCACCGCAGGGCACGCCGCATCGCCGGATCGGTGACGGGGACGCCGCAGTGGATCCAGGCCTCGATCGCAGCGGCCGTCGCATCGACCGGCCCGGGCTGCCCACCGTCGTCGTCCTGCTGCGAGCGTAGCCAGTGCGCGGCGCGCGCGAGCGAGAGATCGATCGAACGCTCGGCCGCGGGAACGACGGGCCGAGCCTGGCGAAGCGCGCGACAGGCGAGCTCGGTGGCGATCGCGTCGCCGAAGCCGCCGTCCTCCGCTTGGGAGCGCACCACCGCGCGGACCGCGACCTCGATGACCGCCGGCGGCTCGCGCCGCGCGTCGAGCAGCGCGAGCAGCGCCTGCGTACGATCATGAGGTAGCGCGGCGCCTGCCGGGCGCAGCGCGGTCGTGTAGTCGTCGAGGGTGCGCGCGAGCAGCTCGCGGTCGAGGCCTGGCGATGGCGCGACCGGGACGACATCGCGCTCACCGGCCGTGCCACGCAGACCGGGCAGCGGCGCGATCGAGGTGGTACGAGCGCGATATCTCGAGCGCACGACGTGCGGCACGATCGCCGCGACGCCCCACGGCACCCAGTGGCGGAAGGCCGCCGCTCGCTGGAGGGCGCGCCGTCGCGGCAGCCCGTCGCGCAGCTCGCGCGCCAGCGCCGACGCGGCGATCCGGCAGTACGCGGCCGCGAACTCGACGGGATGCCGCGCATCTCCCATGAGGAGCTGCATCGATCGCTCGCGCAGCGTGGCGTTGCCGCGCCACGCGTCGTACATCGCCATGCGGATCGCGGAGGCGTCGCGATCGTCCCGACGCATCACCTGGTAGAGCGCGTTGACGAGCAGCTCTGCGGTGTAACTGTCACGCATGCGATTGCCCGGGTAGCTCGGCACCTCCCCGGCGGCCGCGGCCTCCGCGTCGAGGAAGCCCTGCGTCAGGCCGATCGCGGTGAGCGGGTGACAGTGGCCGACGGCATCGCCGATCGCGATCACGCGACCGGCGCCGTGGTGCGTGCGCGGTCGGAACCGCGTCGCCGCCCACATCACATCGCCGCGCTCCAGCGCGCGCCGCAGCGATGCGCGCAGCGCCGGCGGAAAGCTCGGCGCATAGCCGTCCCACAAGAACTGCGGCGTCCGCGCCGCGTTGCCGAGCGCGATCGGCACGTCCAGACACGCACGCACGCGATCGTCATCGAGACGGTACAGCAGCGCGGGCCCCGGACCACCGAGCACGACGTTGCCAAAGCCCTCGCGCGGCAGCTCGACTCCGTGCAGCTCGACGGCGGCCATGTACGACTGGAGCTCGCCTTCACGCGCGCCGAGGTAGCGCGCCGTCAGCGACGAGCGGCCGTCCGCGCCGACGATCCGATGCGCGCGCACCTCCTGTCGCGAGCCGCTGCGTACGTCCTCGACGATCACGCCATGCTCCGTGATCGCGAGCGTACGGCCGGCGACGTAGGTCACCCCGGGCAGACCGAGCGCGCGCTCGCGCAGCGACGCGACGATCGCGCGATGCTCGCAGGCGAGGGCCACGACGCCACCTGGATACGGCAGCTCGATCGGCGATGAACCATCATCGGGGAGAACGGCGAAGCCGTAGCCGACGCGAGCGCCACCCTCCTCGAGTCGGCCCGCGCGCAAGCGATCGAGCACGCCGACGCCGGGCGGATGGATCCACTCACCTGCGAGGCGCACGCGTCGCGTTGATCGAGGCCAATCCGAACGCGACGCGTGCGCCACTGCGTGCGAAGGCGTAGGCGGCGAGAGCACCGACCGGCCCCGCACCGATGATCACGACATCGTGCGGTGTTGCCACGGCGTGCGCGGAGGAGCCCTCCGATCGAGGAACCTCGCCGGATGGATCGATGGTAGTCCGCGCAAACACTCGCTCCCCCCGGCTCGACTGTGCGTGCACGAGGGCGCGCGGTGCACGCGCGGTGCCGCGACGCACACGTACGGCGTGCTACGTGGACGCCCGTCAGGGTCCGTCGTCGAGCTGAGCGATCAGCCCGACGAGCTCGACGCGACTGCGCGCGCCCAGCTTGCGCATCGCGCTCGCGAGGTGGGTCCCTACCGTCGACTCCGCGAGGCCGAGCTCGTAGGCGATCAGCTTGTTCGCCTTGCCGAGCGCGGCCAGGCGAACGATCGCGTGCTCGCGCGCGGTCAACGCACGTGGATCGCGGAGGCCGAGGTCGTTCCGCCGCGCCACGAGGTAGCGACGGCCATCTCGTTCGTACTGATCGACGAGCGACCACTGCCCCGACACCAGCGCGGTCCATGCGCCTGCTGCGGCCTCGGGCTGATCTTGCCTCGCCCATCCGCGCGCGTGCTCTTGCAGCCGCACGGCCGCGCGCAGCGCCTCGCGCGCGGTCACCGACGTCGCCCTGCCCTCGACGTGCTCGACCCGCGCACTCGGCGTCAGCACCGCCTCGACCTGCCCCGCGCCGCGGGCGAGCGCCGCGCGCAGGCGACGTCCCGCGGCGATGTGTGCCGCGACCTGGCGCCAGACGCGTCGAGTCCGTTCGTCGTACGGCCGCACCTCGCGCCTCGCCGACGTGAAGATCACGCCGCGCCCGCCGGGCTCCACGGTCCGCAGCGAGGCCCCGTCACACGCGCCGATGCGTGCGAACAGCTCCTCCAGCTGTGCGGGAGGCTCGAGGCCGGTGCGCGCCTGCGTGTCGCGCATGGTCAGCAGCACGTCTGGTAGCTGATGAAAGGCATGGGTCACGCTCGGCGATCGCTGCTGCATCGCCGCGACGAGGGGGAGCACGAACTCCTCGATGTCCTCGATCACCGAGCCCGCGAACCAGGTCTCGACGGGGACGTGGATGTCGAACGGGTACGCCATGACGCCGAGCCCATCGTCGAGCAACGGCCGGACGAGGTGCGTGAGGCGCACGAGCCACGCCCGATCGTCGACGTCGAGGTCGTACGCGGCCTCGATCACGTCGATCGGGTTCACCTGCTTGCGAGGGTCCATGGGGTGGTCATGCAGGAGTCCGTGGTGAGGTAGCGAGGACGCACGCGTGAGCTCCGCGTGATCAACGACCGAACAGCGCGCGCACCAGCTCCGAGCGCGAGCCGACGCCCAGCTTGCGGTACAGCGCCGCGAGCTGGTTCGCGATCGTCCGGACCGAGCGCCCCCGGCGCCGCGCGATCTCGGCGTTCGAGTATCCAGCCGCGACGTCCTGGGCGATCGCACGCTCCGCGCGCGTGAGTGCAGCGCCGACGCCGCCCGTCACCACGGGCAGGCTGACGACCACCAGGAGCTCGCCATCGACCACCAGCTCGAACATCGTCGCCTCGTCGCTCGCCTCCGGCATGCCACGACGATGCGGGCCCGGCGGGTGAGAGCGCCGTCGCCGCGCCGTGAGCTTCGCGTGAACGCTCACCCCAGGCCGGCGCGCGCCAGCGAGGTCACGCCGAGCACCACGAGCGCGCCGCTGATCCCGGTGCGCACCGCATGAAAGCGCACGACGGGGAGCGCGCTCGCGCACACGAAGCCGGCGAACGAACCTCCGGCGATCGCCAGCACGACCGCCGCACGCACCAGCGAGGAGGACTCGCCTGCCAACGCGGTCACGACGACGCCCCACGTCAGCAGCACGGCCGGGTTGGAGAGCACCAGGCGCGCGCCGGCGACGAAGCCCGTGCCCGCGAACGCCCGCGACGGGGTCGGCGCGACGGCGAGCCGATGGATGCCCACCGCGATCAACAGCGCGCCGGAGCACGCGTAGAGCACCGCGCGATGACTGGAGACGAGCGTCGCGAGGCCGGCCGCGCCGAGCGTCGCATACACCAGGTCGCCACACGCGCCGCCGAGCGCGGTGCTCCGCAGCCGCCGCGAGGAGACGCGCTGGATCGCACCGTCGACGATGGCGAGGTTACACGGTCCCGGCAGCAAGCTGCTCGCGCAGCCGAGCGCCGCGGCGGCCGCGAGGATCGCGAGCGCGGTCATCATGCCGCACGTGGCGCGGAGCGCGCGTGGGGGAGCGCGAGCCACGCGAGGTTGGTCCAGATCGACCAGCGCTGCGCGAATGCGCGCGTCCTGCGCACGCCATCGGTCGCCTTGCGGAACACGTCGCCTTGCTCGAAGACACGGGCGGGCAGACTCGGCTGCAGCGTCGGGTGCCCGTAGACGATCGCGATGGGGCGCGGCGTCGCGGTGCACGAAGCGACGACATGCGCGACGAGCTCGCTCGCGATGTCCTCGCGGAACGGATGATACAGGTACACGATGAGAGGACCGTCCGGGATGGCGTACGTCGCCGCGTCCTGGTGCACGAGGCGCACCGGGGAGCGCAGGGCGCCCGCCTCCCCGACGCACGCGACGTTGTGCATCGCGATCGCGTGGAGCGAAGCCGACAGCTCCACGCCCACGACCTCGCGAAACCGTTGCATCGCGGCCAGCAGCACGACACGGCCCTTGCCACTGCCGATGTCGATGAACGTCGCAGCGCTGCGAAGCTCGTCGGGCCAGGCCAGCGCGTCGAGCATCGCGGTGAGGTCCTGGTCCATCGTCGGCAGGTACATCGTCGCGCCGGCGCGGCGCGCTTCGGGCAACGCCGCGTCCTCAGGCGTGACCCCCTCGGTGGTGTCGGTCCCGAAGCGGCGATCGAAGCCGCTGTCGTGGCTCCGCGCCTCGCGATCGACGACGAACCCGAGCATATTGCGGACCAAGGTGCGCACACCGATCGCGCGCACCGAGTAGCGGACGAAGCGGAAGCGTCGCTGGAGCGAGAGAAGCATCGAGCTCATCTCGCTCAATCCAGCATGAACGCTCGCGCTGCCGCGATAGTCATTTCGCCGAGGGCGAGGGTGGAAAACCGTGGCACCGGCCCGAACGAGCGCTCAGCGCGCGTGCTGGAGAGCGCGCGTGCGATAGTCCTCGGCGTAGTCGCGCTGGCCTTTGCGTTCCCACGCAGCCGCGAGCTCGCGGCAGCGCTGGGCTTCGAGTGAGGGCGCGAGCTCGCCACCCGCGCGCATGGCATCGAGCACGGCGATCGCATCGTCGACGCGGCCCACCGCGAGCAAGGCGCGCGCGCGGGTGTGCTGCACGGCGGGCACGTCGGGGCGCATCCCGATCGCTTCGTCCGCCAGCGCGAGCGCGGCATGCGCGTCACCGCCGGCGTCGAGTGCGGCGCACGCGCGATTGTTGAGCCACACGACCCGCTCCGCGGCATCGAACGCAGTGCCATCGATTGCGGCGAGCGCCGCCGCGGCGAGCTGATGCCGACCGGCGCCGAGCTCGCAACCGGCGAGCGAGAGGCGCGCCGCGCGCTCGCGGGCGGCGGTGAACCCGAGCGCCGCGAGCAGCCGGTAGCGCCGCGCCGCGCGCGGAAATCGGCCGGCCACGAAGGCGACGTGCGCCGCGCGCGGCAGCCACATCACGAGCGCGAGCGTGAGCAGCGTCGCCAGCGCGATGCCCGCGGGGATCCCGCGCGGCCCGAGCAGCGCACCGAGGGCCAAGGGGACGAGCACGCAGCCGACCGCCCACCCCACGAGCCGTGCTGCATGCCGTGCGGCCACACCCCAGCATAGCGAAAAAGGGGACCGTCCCCTTTTCCGGCGCGCCGTGGTAAGGACCAGGCCCGATGTCCGACCGCCTGGTCCCCCTCGGCAAGCGCGCCCCGGAGCCGCGTGCGCGCCCCACGCCGGCCCCCGGTTCCCCGCGCGTCTACGTCGAGACCTACGGCTGTCAGATGAATGTCGCGGACAGCGACCTGATCGGCAGCGTGCTCGCGGACGCCGGGTACGCGACCAGCGAGCGCGCCGACGAAGCGGACGTCATCCTCGTCAACACGTGCGCCGTGCGCGAGAAGGCGGAGGAGCGGGTGACCGCACGCGCCGCCGAGCTCGGTGCGCTCAAGCGCAAGCGCCCGGGCACCGTGCTCGCGATCGTCGGCTGCATGGCCGAGCACCTGAAGGAAGGCCTCGCCGACCGCGCGCCCGCCGTCGACGTGATCGCCGGCCCCGACAGCTATCGGCGGCTGCCCGAGCTACTCGCCGCCGCACGCAGCGAGCACGCCACCCCGGCAAGTCCGACGAACGTCGGACGCGCAGCAACGCCGGAGGCGTTGCGCAGTCCGATCGTCGACGTCCGCCTCGACAAGGCCGAGACCTACGAAGGCCTCTCGGGCGCGGTCGGCGGCGACGGCGTCTCGGGCTTCGTCACGATCCAGCGCGGCTGCGACAAGTTCTGCACGTTCTGCGTGGTCCCGTTCACGCGCGGCCGCGAGCGCGGGACGCCGCCGCGCGAGGTGCTGCGCCAGGTCCGCGAGCTCGCCGCCGCCGGCTACCGCGAGGTGGTGCTGCTCGGCCAGACCGTCAACTCGTACGTGTGGGACGACACCACGTTCGCCGGCCTGCTCCGCGCCGTGTGCACCGTCGAGGGCATCGAGCGCGTGCGCTTCACGTCGCCCTACCCGGTCGACTTCACCGAAGACGTAGTCGCCGCGATCGCCGAGGAGCCGAAGATCTGCAAGTACGTTCACCTGCCGCTGCAGTCGGGTTCGGACGCCGTGCTCGAGCGCATGCGCCGCGGCTACACGGTCGCCGACTACCGCGCGATCGTCGCGGCGCTGCGGCGCGCGATGCCCGACATCGCGCTGTCGACGGACATCCTCACCGGCTTCTCGGGCGAGACCGAGGAGGATCACGCGCACACCCTCGCGCTGATGCAGGAGCTGCGGTTCGACTCGGCGTTCATGTTCGCGTACTCCGAGCGCGATCTGACCTACGCCGCCAAGAAGCTCACCGACGACGTCCCCGAGGCGATCAAGAAGCGCCGGCTCACCGAGATCATCGGCCTGCAGGAGAAGATCAGCACCGAGGTGTTCGCCGCCCAGGTCGGCCGCCGCGAGCGCGTGCTCGTCCACGGCCCGAGCAAGCGGGACCCCGCGCAGCTGATAGGCCGCACCGATGGCTTCAAGAGCGTGATCCTGCCCGCGGGCGTCGGCGCCGTCGGCGAGCTCGTCGACGTGACGATCGAGCGCGCGACGATGGCGACGCTGTTCGCCCGCTGAGTGCGACTGTCGCCGGGCAGCTCCGTCCGGATCGGGGTGCCACGGCTGCGCTCGTTCCTCTGCACCGGCTGCGTGATAGGCGTCCTCACGGGGACCGCCGTCGCCGCTCCGCGCCCATCGCTTCGGCCGGTCGCACCTCGGATCGAGCTCGTCGCCGAGGACGCCGCGCCGATGCGTGCGGTCTCCCTCGCGGATGACGGTCGCGTATCCCGCTGCCGCCGGATGCGTGCAGCATGGATATCGCGACACCTTGTTCCTCGAGCTCTGCTTCGACGAGGTGCGGTCGATGACGGGCGTCCTTCGCGGCTGCTGACCGCGTCAGGTCCGCAACCGAGCGATCACGTCGTCGGCGACCCGACGCGAGCCGAGCAAGGCGACGTGGCCGAGGTCGTCGTACATGATGAGCTCGGCACCGGGCACCGGACGCTGGAGCGCGCCGGGCACGAGGGCGTCGGCGCGCGAGTAGATGAGCGTGAGCTGCGTGTGCGCCGGAGGTGACGCGGAAGCGAGGCGCGTCACGAGCTTGCTGCCGAGCACGAGCTCGCGCCCGGGGTGACCGATGCCGAGGCGGCCGACGTCGGTGCCCGCGTGCGGCGAGCCGAGCGTGATGAGGTGCTTCACGATGCCGTCCCCGCCGGCGAGCGTGACGTAGTAGCGCCCGACGACGCCGCCCATCGAGTGGCCGACGAGGTCGACCTGCTCCGCGCCGGTCGCCGCGCGCACCTCGTCGACGAACCAGCCCAGCTGCTTGGCGGCCGCGGCCGTGCGGCCGAGCGTCCAGTACTCGAAGCCGAGCACCGGGCCGAGCCCCGCGCGCGCGAGCCGGTACGCGAGCGGCACGAAGTTGGCGCGGTTCATCGCGTAGCCGTGCAGCACGATCACCGGGCGAGGTCCGCGCACGCGCGCGCCCGGCAGCGGGAAGAAGCCGGCCGGTCGCGCGGCGGACACCGCCATCGCCATGCCCCACTCGGCGATCGCGGCGCGCAGCGGTCGCACGCCGAGGTCCGAGCGCTGGATCACGCGCAGCGCGTGCGGCACGAGTGGGTACAGCCCCGTGAACATCAGCCCCTGGGTCACCGCCGCCACACCGCCGCGCCACAGCAGGTGGCGAACGCTGTGACGGCGCTGCATCAGCGGGGCAGTCCCGGGATGTCGGCTTCGATCTCGCGCGCGATCTCGTCGGGTACGCCGAGCAGGTCGCGCAGGCGATCGAGCACCGAGCGCTCGCTCTTCGAGAACACGTGATCGACGACGGCCAGCCGGCACGCCGCGCGATAGACACCGCGGCGCGCCTCGGGGCTCATGTCGGTCAGGTAGCGCTCCGGCAGCGCGACGTGCTCGTCGAGGAGTCGGATCGCCTCCGCGCGCTCCTCGGCGGTGAGCTCCGCGCTACGCAGCACGCGCCGCAGGCCTTCCGCCTCGGCTTCCGCGAGCATTCCATCGGCCCACGCCAGGGCGGCCCACATCCGGAGGACGGTCAAGACCTGCGACTCGGCCATGCCCGACCTTACTACAAAGCGATGGTCACCCCGACGTGCTCGCGGATGAGGCGCACGAGCGTGGGGCGCAGCTCCTCACCGGTCTTCGGCGCCCGCCACCCGCGGCCTCCGTCGATCGGATCGAAGTGCCATGCGGTCGCCACCGCGGCCATCCAGATCTGGCGCGCGGCGCGGTGGCTGTTGATCACGACGCGCGTCCCGTCGCGCAGGTCGAGGCGCAGCACGCCATCGCTGCTGGACACCTCGACGTCGTCGGGATCCACGTCGGCGAACGCATCCTCGATCGCGTGGAGCTCGTCGCGTGCGACGCGATCGAAGTCGGCTTCGTCCATACGCGCCTCATAGCACGATTTGCTACGATGCTCTGGTGACGGATCGGTCGAGCGACGTCGAGCTGGAGGTGGAGCCCGTCGAGCGCGAAGGGCGGGAGACGCTGCTGCCGTCTGTCACGCGCTCGGTGCTCTCGGGCAAGGGGTACGTCGCCACCGACCTCCCGGCCGCGCAGGCGGTCGGCAGCGATGACTCGTGGGATGGCACCAAGCGCGGTGCCAAGGGCGGCGACGTCATCGGCGGCCGCTACGTCGTCGAGGGCCAGCTCGGGCGCGGCGGCATGGGGCGCGTGATGCGAGTCCGGCATCAGGCGCTCGGCAAGCCGTTCGCCCTCAAGCTGATCAAGACGCGGATGGCGAGCGACCCCAAGATCCGCGAGATGTTCTATCGCGAGGCCCGTCTCGCCTCGGCGCTCACGCACGACAACATCTGCTCGATCGTCGACTTCGGCTCCGACGAGCGCTTCGGCCTGTTCATGGTCATGGAGCTGCTCGAGGGCCACACCCTGCACCATCGCCTGAAGCAGAGCGGCCGCCTGTCGCCAAAGGTCGCATGCGACATCATGTGGCAGACCGCCGACGCGGTGCGCTTCATGCACAGCCGCGCGATCCTTCACGGCGACATCAAGACCGAGAACATCTTCATGGTGAAGACGACGATGACGCGTCGTCTCGTCAAGCTCCTCGACTTCGGCCTCGCGCGCCCCGACCTCGGCCGCCGTGAAGGCATGGACGGGACGCCCGAGTACATCGCGCCCGAGCGTATCGACGGAGCCCCCGCCTCGCAGGCCAGCGACATCTACGCCCTCGGCATCGTGTTCTTCGAGCTGCTCACCGCGAGCCTCCCGTTCACCGGCTCCCTCGAGGAGATCCTCCTCGGTCACCGCGACAAGCAGATGCCGGTCCCCTCCAAGCTCCTCTCCGATCCGCTCGACGAGCGCGCCGACGAGCTCATCCTACGCGCGACCGCCAAGGATCCGGCCAAGCGTCACCCCGACCTCCCCGCGTTCATGTACGAGCTGCGCGCGCTGATGTCGATGCTCGGCATGGATCAACAAGGCGGCCGCCGCCGCGCCCTCGTGCCCGAGGCGGCACGCGAGCGCCGCGAGCTCGATCACCGCATCAAGGCAGGCGCCGAGCTGTTCGCCGCCGCGCCACTCCCGATGGCCTCGATCGACGGCACCGGCCGCGTACGCGCCGCGAACCCCGCCTTCCTCGAGTTCCTCGGCTGTGCCTCCGATGCCACCGCGATCGAGCTCGGCAGCTCCGCGCTCCCCGAGGTGTATCCGTCGCTGCTCGACGACCTCACCGAATGCTGCACGCAGCGCCGCCCGATCAAGCGCGTCATCTATCTCCACGAAGGCGGCGACCGCGTCGTCGAGGCTGCCGTCCTCCTCTCGCCCGCGCCTGGCGCCGCCGAGGCCACCACGGGCGAGGTCCACCTCGTGCTCCACCCGCTGCGCTCGACGTAGCTCGCGGGGCGGGCCGTGGTACCTATGCGGCGCCTTACCGGTCGAGGTCCCCGCCGAACGAGGCCGCGCCGAAGTCGACGCGCGGCGCGCGACGGTGCCCGCCGCGCTCACGGCCGACCGCATGCATTTCCCCTACGTGCAGCGCGAGCTCCCGAGCGCGGGTTGCGCGGGTACTTCGACCTCGTCACCAGCCCGACGAGCTGAGCGCGAGCTCGCAGATCAGCGGATCACGACGCGCACGTCGCCCGGGGTCGCGCGCTGGATCGCGAGCGTGCCGCCACCACCGAGCTCGAGCGTGCCGTTGCCGCTGACGTTGATGACCGCGGCGCCGCCCGCTTGCGTGACGGTGACCGGCGCGCCGTTGAACGTCGCGGTGGTGGGGAGCGCACCGTCGCGTCCCGACCATGTCCACTCGGCGGCGCCGGCAGGGCCGTGCTCGTCGTTCCACTGCGCGTGCGCCGGGTTCGCGGCGGTGCCGCGGAACAGCCACACCTCGCGATCGCCCGCGATCTCGGGCACCGTCACTGCGGAGGCGAGCCCCGGCGCGGCGAGCGGCGTGTCGACACCGTCGGGATAGAGCACGACGAGGGCGCCCGCGGGCACGAACGCCGGGATCTCGGTGATCGCGGCGGTGACCGACTGCACGCCGCCGGGCAGCGCCGTGCCGCCGCCCCACAGCGAGTACCAGGTGCCGGCCGGCAGCGTGACCTCGCGCGACGTCGCGCCCGCGACCTGCACCGGGGCGACGAGGATGCGATCGCCGAGGAGGTACTGATCGATCGCCGTCCACGCCCACGCTTCGTCGGGATACTCGAGCGCGGTGAGGCGGAGCAGCGGCAGCCCGTCACGGTCGTAGCTGCCCGACGAGCCCCACAGATACGCGGCGAGCTGCATGTGCATGCGGGTCCAGCGACGGAAGTGCATCGTCGACGCGGTGTCGTTCTCCCACTGCCAGTTCTCGCGCGCCGAGCGGCCGTGGTGCGTGCGCATCACCGGCTGCATCGCGCCGAACGTGACCCAGCGATAGAACAGCTCCTCGGTCGTCGGCTGCGTGCCCTGGCTCATGTAGCCCGCGATGTCGCTGCCGAAGTACGGGAACCCGGCGAGGCCGAGGTTGATGCCCATCGGGATCACCGACGGCAGGCCGTCGCCGTCGGAGAAGTCGGTCTGCTGATCGCCGGCCCAGATCACCTGCGTGTAGGGCTGCGAGCCGAGCCACGCCGAACGCACGAAGTAGATCGGGTCGAAGCGGCCGGGCTGCTTGACGAGGATCTCCGACGTCATCTTCACCCAGTCGACCGGGTAGCGGTTGTGCACGTCGAGTGCGTCCTCGCCCGAGGCGAGCACCGCGTCGGTGGGCTGCCACTCGGCGAAGTCCGCCATCCAGCCGTCCGAGCCGAGCGTGATCGCCTCGCCCATCACGCTCTTCCCCCACGTCACGGCGTCGGGGTTGGTGAGATCGAGCAGCGTCGACGGGCTGAACTTCACGCCCGTGAACGTGTAGGGCGTGCCATCGGCCTTCTTGATCGCGTAGCCATTCGCGAGCGCCTCGTCGTGGATGTCGGCGGTCTCGTCGATGAACGTGTTGTGGTAGGTGAGGAACGCGAAGCCCATGTCGTGGAGCTCGTCGGCGAGGGCCTCGAAGTCCGGGTAGTCGCCGCGGTCCACGCGCCAGTCCTCGTGCAGGGCGTAGCCGGTGAGCGCGTCGTCGTCGCCGCCGCGCCAGTCCTCGGTCCAGATCGCCGAGGCGGAGATACCGTTGTCGCGCAGCTTCTGGGCGATCCGCCGCACGTTCGCCGACCCGAAGATCGCGTCGACCCACGGCGCGAAGATCGAGAGCGGCGGCCGCGCCGGCTTGCCCGCCCACGCGACCATGTGGCCGAGCGCGTCGCGCGCATCGCTGCCGTCCCCGATGAAGACGTTGAGATCGAGCGTGCCCTCCCACGCCTCGAACCGCGACGCGTCGGGCCGCTCGGAGCCGAGCGCGAACACCGCGCGCGCATCGGTCTTCACCGCCAGGGCGTAGCCCCTGGACGACAGCAGCATCGGCATCGGGGTGTGCGTCGAGTGCTTGCGGCCGGTGAGGAACCACAGCCCCGCGTAGATGTCGTCGGGATCGGGGTACTTGCCGATGCCGTCTTCCTGCACGAACAGGGGCACGGTCTCGCCGCGGTGATCGACGTCGAACGATTGCCCGCCGAGCCCGACGAGGTGCTCGTCGGCACCGCACGGCGTGGCGACCTGGATGCGCTCCGCGTCGGTGACGAGCTCGACCTGCACGTGGCGCGGGAATCCGGCGGCCTCGGGCTCCGGCCCGGACTTCGTCTCGGGATGGAACACGAGCTTGCCGGTGCCGACGCGCTCGCCGCTCGCGTACAGCGTGAACGTCGCGCCGTCGGAGGTGGCCGTCACCTCGCCGAGCTCGTCGATCGCGCGCCACACCTCGGACGTCTTCAGCTCGGTGAACTTGAACGAGCCGAAGTTCATCTCGACGGAGGTCGCGCGCGAGCCGATCGCCGCGAACCCGTGCGGCGGCGTGTGCTTGTCCGCGCCCGGCTGCCCGCCCGCGCGTGTCGACCACACCTCGCTGCCGTCGAGCAGCAGCGTGATCTGCGCCGGCGACGACGCGATCCGCGCGGTCAGGCGGCCGGCCGAGACGTCGACGGGAGGCGGTGCATCGTCACCGCACGCTGCGACGAGCAACAGACCGAGGAGCGAGCGCCGGATCATCCGGCGATCGTATCTCGATCCGCGATCAGAAGCCTACGGCGAAGCCGAGCGAGAAGTCGGCGCCGAAGCCCGAGTTGACCTTCGTCGTGCCGATCTTGTCGACGACGGCGATGCCGACGAGCGCCGAGACGTCCGCCAGGAACGAGACCTTGTTGCTCAGGGCCTTGATGTAGCCGATGCCCCCGCCGAGCAGCAGCGGGCCCTGGCCGACGATGTCGATGTTCGTTGACTCCATGATCGACAGCGTGTTGCGCATCACGCCGCCGCCGACCTGCCCCATCACGCGCACGCCCTGGCCGGTCGGATTCAGCGCGTAGCGCACGCGCAGCAGCGCGCCCGGCGCGACCGTCGAGTGGCCCGCCGCGCCCTCGGCGGGTACGTTGGCCCCGAACGGCAGCCCGATGCGCACCGCGAGGCCGACCGCGATCTGGCGCGACACCACGTACGACAGCTCGGGCGTGATCACGAGCAGGCTGTTGCCCCAGCTCTTGATGCCCCGGTCCATGACCACGTAGCCGCCCTCGGTGGTGCCCGTGAGGAAGCCCGCGCCCGTGCCGCCGAACAGCGAGATCATGACGCGCGGCGCCTTGCCGCCGGCGATCACGCCACCGCCCACCCCGTCCCTCGGGCCGTCGCCACCGCCGCCGCCGATCGGGTCCTCGTTGTCGTTCTTGCCCTGGGGGGCCGTGCCCGCGATCTCGATCAGGTTCGGCGCACCGGCGGAGCCCTTCGCGGCGATCGGCTTGTTGATGTCGTTGAACGCGGCGACGTAGTAGTGGACCAGCGAGCCCTTCATCACCGACGACGGGATGGCGCCCGTGTACTTGCACTCGCCGTCCTTCTTGAGCTTCACCTCGGTGAATTCCGCCGCACCCTCGCCGCGGAAGAGCACGGCGACCTTGACCGGCGTGACGTCGGCGCCGACGAGCGCCTCGATCGCGAGCGAGCCGCCGGCGGGCGCGGTGTCGATGATCGTGTGCTGCAGGCCCTTCACGCCCGCGCACTCGTCGCTCGCGGTCGGCTCCTCGGAGCCGCCGCCGCTGCCGCCGCCGGTCTTCACCGACTCGAGCAGCTTGTTGAGCTCGGGAGACCGGTACGCGGGATCGATC
>DATLHR010000060.1:0-12503 GCA_035539815.1 Kofleriaceae bacterium | reverse complement strand
TCGGCCTACATCCACAAGCCGTTCACCCCGGCCGAGTTCCGCGACGTCATCGCGAGGATCGCCAAGAAGAAGGGCCTCGTCCTGCGCCGCGAGGACGAGCTCCACGCCGCGATCGGCCGCCAGATCCGCGACCTGCGCAAGGCGCGGGGCCTGACGCTCAAGCAGATGGCGCGGCGCACCAACCTGTCGGTCTCGCTGCTGTCCCAGATCGAGCGCGCCGAGTCGAGCGCGAGCGTGTCGAGCTTGTTCAAGGTCGCGACGGCGCTCGACGTGCGGCTGACGGATCTGTTCGGCGGCTACTGACGTGCAGCTCAAGATCGCCCCCTCGATCCTGTCGGCGGACTTCGGACGGCTCGCGGACGAAGTCCGCGCGATCGCGAGCGCGGACTACGTGCACGTCGATGTCATGGACGGGCACTTCGTGCCGAACCTGACGATCGGGCCTGTCGTGATCGATGCCGTGAAGCGCGCGACGGCGCTGCCGCTCGACGTTCACCTCATGATCGAGGACGCCGAGCGGTGGGTCGGCGCGTACGCGAAGGCGGGCGCGGACATCATCGGCGTTCACGTCGAGGCGGCGCCGCACCTGCACCGCACCATCGGCCAGATCCGCGAGCTCGGCAAGCGCGCGTGCGTGGTGCTCAACCCGGCGACGCCGCTCACGTCGATCGAATACGTGCTCGGCGACGTCCAGCAGGTGCTGATCATGTCCGTCAACCCGGGGTTCGGCGGACAGAGCTTCATCCCCAGCCAGCTCGACAAGATCCGCGCGCTGCGCCGGATGATCCTGGACCGCGGCCTCAGCATCGACATCGAGGTCGACGGCGGCATCAAGGTGGACAACGTCGCCGCGGTCGTCGATGCGGGCGCGAACGTCATCGTCTCGGGCTCCGGCGTGTTCGGCACCAAGGACTACGCCGCGACCATCGCCGAGCTGCGCCGGCGCGGCGCGGCCGCGATGCACTGATTACCGTACCGGCGTGATGATCAGGGTCTTCTCGCTGTGCTCGGCGAGCGAGAGCAGATCGTCGGGATCGGAGGTCAGGATCTCGTCGCCGCTGTTGGCGAGCTCGATGACGGCGGCGTCGACGACATCGTGCGCGCGGGCGTGACGCAGGAGCTCGCCGATTCCCCGCGCACGAGCTGGCGAGAGCGGGACCTCCTCGACGCCTCGTAACAACCGCACGAGCCCGGCCTGGCGGCGCCCCTCGCGCCAGACCTGCGCCACCACCGCGGTCGACACACGGATTGCATCCTTGCGCGCCGAGGCGTGCCCGAGCATCGCCCGGACCACGCGACTCCCACGCTCGTACGCGATCAACGCGCCGCTATCGAGGATCAAGCTCACCGGCGCCGCGTCCGCCGGCGAGCACCGACGACGATCGACCGGTCGCGCGCTGCCGACACGAGGCGTGCGGCTTCCTCGGGATCGAGCGCACCGTGCTCCGCGTCGAACGCCGCGAGCGCTTCCCGCAGCTCGCGCTGTCTCGCTCGCACCCGCGCAGCCTCCGATAGCCAGGTCGAGACGCTCATCCCCTCCTCGGCTGCTGCCGAGCGCACGAGCTTGGCGAGCTCCGCGTCCATCGACACCGACAGCTTCTCCACGGACATGAGCTCATACTACCCGCATCCTACCGGGGTAGCAACCGGACAGCCGACTACGAGCGCTCGAGGCGTGCGAGGTAGAACGCGTCCGCGTCGGGCGGCCACGTGCGGTGCTCCTCGACGAGGCGCAGCCCGGTGCGCGCGACGAGCGCGCGGATCTGCTCGGGGCCTTCGGCGCGCGTGAACGTGCACACCGAATAGACGAGCGTGCCGCCGGGCGCGAGGCGCGGGACGACGGCGTCGAGCAGCTGGCGTTGGAGATCTGCGAGGCGCGGGACGTCGCTGGCGGTGAGCCGCCACTTCGCATCCGGGTGTCGGCGGAGCACGCCGAGCCCGGAGCACGGGGCGTCGAGCACGATCAGGTCGTAGTCGCGCGCGAGCGGGGCCGCGGGATCGAGGAGGTCGCACACGTGGCGACGAATGCTGGCGAGCCCGAGGCGCTCGGCCGTCTCGGCGAGCAGGCCGAGCTTCGTCTTCGAAAGATCTGCAGCATCGATCGTCGCCTCGTCGTCGGTCAGCTCCGCGAGGTGCGTCGACTTGCCGCCGACGCCGGCACACGCATCGAGGATCTTCATGGTCGCTAGCGGCCGCGCCGCGAGCGCGACCAGCTGCGCGCCGGTGTCTTGCACGGTCCAGCGCCCGGCGTTGAAGCTGTCGTTGCGTGACGGATCGCCGAGCCCCTCGAGCCGCAGCGCGGCGGGCGCGGATGCGATCGGCGTCGTGGTCACGCCGGTCTTCTCGAGCTCCGCCGCGAGCGCCTCACGCGTCGTGCGCCGCACGTTCGCGCGCGCGATGATCGGCGCGGGCTGGGCGAACGCCGCGGCGAGCTCGCTTGGCGTCAGCCTCGGCGTCGGCTGCGGTTGCGGTTGCGGTGCCGCGGTGAGTGCGGGGACGCTGTCGTCCGCCGCGGGGGCGAGCTCGTCGAGGATCCAGCGCGGCAGCGAGTGCTCGACGACGATGCGGTCGAGCCCTTGCTCCTGGATCGAAGGCTCGCCGCTGGTCGACAGCTTGCGCAGCACGGCGTTCGCGAAGCCGCCGAGCTTGGGTCCGCCGGCGACGCGCGCAGCGTTCACCGCATCGTCGATTGCGGCGTAGCCCGGGATGCGGTCGAGGAACAGCAGCTGATACGCGGCGAGGCGAAGCGCAGTCACCACGCGCGGCGGGGTCTTCTTGAGGTCCGCATGCGCCGCGAGCGCCCGGTCGATGCGCGTGCGATGGCGCAACACGCCGTAGACGAGCTCGCTCGCGAGCCGGCGATCGCGATCCGCGAGGCCCGCGCGCGCGAGCTCGCCGTCGAGCGCGGGCGTCGCCCACGCCTTGTCCTTGTGGACGCGGTCGAGCACGCGCCGCGCGACCTCGCGCGCGCCGATGGCAGCGCGGCGCCCTTCTACGCCGCCGTCGGGGCGCGGGCCCGCGCCCACGTGGGCGCCCTGCCCGCCGCGATGTTCGCCCGCTCCGCGCGGACCGCCGCCCGCTCCGCGCGGGCCGCCCTGCCCGCCGCGCTTGTCGCGCGCACCGTTGCTCACGTGGGCTCCGCAGTCGGCTTCGTCAGCACGTCGCCCACCGCGATGCCGCGCCCCGCGGCGAACTGCTGCGCCGTCATGCGCTTGCGCCCCGGCGCCTGGAGCTCGCGCACGACGATCGCGCCGTCGCTGGTGGCGATGCGCGCACCGGTGGCATCGATCGCGAGCACGGTACCCGGTGCACCGGCGCCGTCCACCGGGCGCGCGCGGAACAGCTTGGTCAGCTGACCACGCAGCATCGCCTGCGCGCCGGGCCACGGATCGACGCCGCGGATGCGCGCGGCGACGGCGGCGGCGGGCTGCGCGAAGTCGATCGCGCCATCGGTCTTGGCGAGCATGGGCGCGTGGGTCGCGCGCGCGTGGTCCTGCGGCTGCGCGACGAGCGCGCCGTTCGCGAGGCCATCCACAGCCTCGAGGAGGGCGGCGGCGCCGATCGGCGCGAGACGCGCGAGCAGCTCGCCGGAGGTCTCGTCCGGATCGACGGCGACGCGGCGCTCGAGGAGAACGGGACCGGTGTCCATGCCCTCGTCGAGCTGCATGATCGCGACACCGGTCTCGGCGTCGTTGTTGATGACCGACCACTGCACGGGCGCGGCGCCGCGGTAACGCGGCAGGATCGACGCGTGGACGTTGATGCAGCCACGCGGCAGCACCTCGAGCACGTCCTTGGGCAGGATCTTGCCGTAGGCGACGACGACGGCGAGCTCGGCGCCAGTCGCGCGCATCGCGTCGCGCAGCTCGCCCGTGCGCGCCGAGCGCGGCTGGATCACGGGGAGCCCGAGCTCGAGCGCGGCGACCTTGACCGCGGGCGCGGTGAGCTGACCACCGCGCCCGGCGGGCTTGTCGGGCTGACTGACGACGAGCGTGACCTCGTGCGCGCCCGCGAGCGCGCGCAAGCACGGCACGGCAAACTCGGGCGAGCCCATGAACACGACGCGCATCGGGCCCTGGTCTATCACAGGGCGGCGAGCAACGCCTCGCGCCGCGTTCGCAACGCATCGTCGTCGGTCTCGGGGAGCGTGACGAGCCGTGTGCGTACGCGTTCGCGATCGATCTTCTCTCCGTGGGTCGCGCAGTACAGGAGGAGCGCGAGACAGTCCTCGAGGTCGGCCTCGCTGAGGCGCGCGAGCTTCAGCAGCAGAAACAACGTCGCTGTTGGACGGTAGATCGTCGCGTTCGCTCCGCGTGCGAGCTCCACGAGATGGTCGCGCCAATCGTCGATCTTCCGCACGAAGTACGCGGCGGCCGAGTTCACGGCCTCGATCGGAATCGATGCCTCAGCGGCGAGCTCCATCAGCGCCAGCCGCTCGTCTTGTGTGCCCGCGAGTCCGATGAGATCGAGATCCTCGGTGGTACGTGCGGGTGCGAACCAGATCGCCGCCGCCCCGCCGCCCACCAGCAGCCAGCCTCCGGCGAGCCTCTCGCTCGCGCGCGCGATCAACGCCTCGACGCGGGCGCGATCGAATCGCTGAATCGGCATGGTGCTACCCTAGGAGGATGCTCGGCCCGTGGCAAATCCTCCGCGATGGAGGTCTTCCTCTGGCGCTTCCACGCAGCGGCGCACGGCCGAGCGCACGCGAGCTCGCCGATGCCGCGCGCGCCGCGATCGCCTCCGGACCGTCGGCCAGAGACGCAGATGCCCTCGCCGCGTTCCTGCTCGCGTGGGAGCACCATTGGCCCTCCAGCTTCCACGCCGCCCTCGACCGCGACGCCGTGACGATCGCGCAGTGGGCGCGTGCCCATACCGGCGACGAGAACCGCTATCTCAAGCTGCGCCGGATCGCGCTCGAGAACCTCTCGACGGTGCTGTAGTCACTCGACGAGGTTGGCGAGGTACGTGAGCCGCAGGCGATCGTCGCGCAGGACCCGGAACGCCTCGTCGAGGACGTGCGCGATGTCGTCGAGCTCCTGGGCCAGCTCGCGCCGCAGGTCGGGCGGGAAGCCGTCCGGAGCGAAGTCGCGCCGGGCCGCCTGATAGGCGCGCCGGATCTCGAACGCGGTCGCGTCGCGGCGGACGCCGAGCAGCGCGAAGTAGTCGGCGTCGTCGACGAGCGCCCACCGCGCCCGCACGCGCTCGCGATCGATCGCGAGATCGGTCTCGCCGACGAGCGCCGAGCTCTCGTCGGGGACCTCGGTGTCGGTGCGCCGCGCCGTCGCGAGGCCGAGCACGCACAGCCCCCACGCGAGCGGCAGCACGTCGGCGACGTCGACGCCCGCCACGCGCGCAACGGCCGCGAGATCAGCCTGACCATCGAACGCGGACAGCGCGCCGCGCTCCTCGGGCGCGAGGTCACCGAGGTTGATCAACCCACCGAGCCGCTCGCGATCGGGGACATCGATCACGGTCGAAGGCGAGCCGATCAAACGATCGAGGCTCGAACGATCGAGCTTGCGCCGGATGCCCTCGAGGATCAGCGACGCAGGGTGGCGCGACAGCCGGATCCGCTCGGCGGACGCGGTCTCCTCGAACATGATCTGATACGTCCCGCGATCCCAACCGAACACCGAGTAGATGATGTCCTCGACGTGGCGGCGCACCGCCGGCAGCAGCTCGCGTCGCTTGAGGTAGCCGAAATCGACGAGGATCTCGCCCATGCGGCGCCCCGACTCCGCGCCGGCGGTCTGGCACCGCTCGTACTGCGAGGCGGTGATCTTGCCTTCGCGCACGAGCAGCTCGCCCATGCGGTCGCGGGTCTGCGTCGACGACGCGAACACCGGGCGGCCCTGATCGAAGTACACGACCTTCTCGACGCCATCGCGGCGGAACACGATCCGCCCCGTCGACGCCTGCGCGAACAACTTCGCGAGCAGCATCGCCGCGTCCGACAAGCCGCGCACGATCTCTCCCGCGTCGGGCAACCCGCGCTCGCGGATCTGGCTGTCCCACGATCCCGGCGACGTGGCGAGCGCGCGGATCTCCTCGGGACGCATGGCGGCACGCTCGATCTCGGTGACGCCCCGATCGAGGGCGGGCTCCTCGGCGAGCGCGCTCAGATCGATCTCGGTCTGGTGACCGTGGCGCGGCGAGAGATCGACGGCCGGCGCGGGCGTGGCGGCATCAGCGCCCGAGAACAGGCGTTGTGCCATCACCGACATCTTGGCGCGCAGCTGGCGTGCGAAGTCGCGCCCACCTTCCGCGGCGACGACCGCGTCGAGCGCCGGGCGCGACGACGCCTCGTCGGCGGCGAGCTCGCCGAGCACGTCGATCCGCCCGTCGCGTCGCGACGTGTTGTCACCGAGCACGAGGTCATCGTCCAGGTCGTCGAGCTCGTCGCTCGGGTCGCTGCGCCCGCGCTTGGTGTCACCGCCGAGCAGCTCGGCGAGAGGCATCGCGCCGGCCCAGTCGTCGGCGGCCTCCGCCGCCTCTGGTGCCGGGGGTGCTGCGTCGGTCATGACCACGGTCGGCTCGCGGGTGCCTCCGGCGCTGTTCGCGGTGCGCGACCAGGCGTCGCCACCGGTCTTGTGGTCCGCCTCGGTGCCGAGGTCGGCGGTGGTGCCCGGCTGCCACGCATGTGGCGGGGCCACCCCGCCCGGCAACACCTCGGCGCGGCGCGGCTGGATCATGATCGGCGGCGGCAGCGGCGGCGCGTCGTCGCCGGCTGTGACCTCTTCCTCGACGATGTCCGAGGCGAACGAGTCGGCGAGCGCCTCCCAGCGCGCGCGCTGCGCCACCTTCCCCCCGGTGGCCGCGCCACGGGCGGTCCCCACCGCGAGCAGCCCCGCGCTCACGGCGTCGCGCAGCGCCTTGGGGACGAGCGGCATCGGCACGAAGGTGTCGGGCGCGATGTCCTCGGCGTCGTGCGCGGTCCGGACCGGCCCGTCGAGATCACCGACGAGCACGATCGAGACCTCGGGCCCCGGCACCATCCCGCGCAGGGCTTCGATCAACGAGGCGCCGTCGCCGGCGTCGAGGGTCGCCGTGACCACGACGACGTACGGCCGCTTCGCCTCGAACAGGTCGATCGTGTCGTCGCCGCCGGAGCTCACGTGCACGGAGACCGCACCCTGTGGCAACGGCTCGGCGAGTGCGGTCACCAGCTCGCCGACCCGATGCGGATCGGCGACGAGCAGGACGGACGGCACGGACGAGTCAGCCAACGCGAATCCCCGACGAGTGGCCGCAGTATAGCCCAGGCTCACATCGCCGAGATGGGATCGACATCGAGCACGACCCGCGTGTTCGCCGGGCGCTCGACCGTGAGGGCGGCCCGTGCGACGGCGCGGACGGCGGCGCGATCCGGGCTGCGCAACCACAGCTGCCAGCGCGAACGGCCGCGCAGGCGCGACAGCGGCGCCGGCACCGGCCCGAGGACCTCCACGGCCGCTGCTCGGTCCGGCCGATCGGCGACGCCCTGGCATCGCGTCGCGATCAGCTGGGCGAGGCCGGCGACCGCGTGCTCGTCGGCACCGTCGACGCGCACCACGATCAGCCGTCCATGCGGCGGGTAGCCGCGCTCGCGGCGCTCGGCGACCTCGGCCTCGTAGAACTGCTGATAGTCGTGCGCTGCCGCCGCGACCACCGCCGGCGAGCCCGGCGACCTGCGCGAGCAGCTGGAACGTGCGCTCCGACGCGCGGAAATCCGGCAGGTCGAGCCCGGTGTCCGCGCACAGCACGCCCACGAGCGTCACGCCCGGGAAGTCGTGGCCCTTCGTCACCATCTGGGTGCCGACCAGGATGTCGACCTCGCGGCGAGCGACACGCGACAGCACCGCTTCGACCTTCGCCCCGCTCGCGACGTCGCGATCGAGTCGCGCGACACGTGCCTCCGGGAACGCGGCGGCCACGGCAGCGGCGACCCTCTCGGTGCCAAGCCCCTTGCGCTCGATCGTGTCATGCGCGTGGCAGCTGGGGCACTCCACGGGGACGCGCTGGCCGGTGCCGCAGTAGTGACACGTCAGCCGGTCCTCCTGGCGGTGGTAGGTCAGCGACACCGAGCAGTTCGGACATCGGAACGCGTGCCCGCACGCACGGCACAACACGAACGTCGCGAATCCACGCCGATTGAGGAACAGGATCACCTGATCACCGGCGGCCAGGGTCTCCGCGATCGCATCGCGCAGCCGCGCCGACAGGAACGACTCCGGGTCCGGCAGGTGCATCCGCAGGTCGATGATCTCCACCGCCGGCATCGGACGCGCCATCGGTCGCTCCGTCAGCTTCAGCAGCCGGTAGTGCCCGCTCGCGGCGTGCGCCGCACTCTCGAGGCTCGGCGTGCCCGAGCCGAGCACGCACATCGCCCCCGCTCGCTGTGCTCGCACGATCGCGACGTCGCGCGCGTGGTAGCGCACGCCTTCATCCTGCTTGAACGAGCCGTCGTGCTCCTCGTCGACGACGATCACGCCGAGCTGGGCGAGCGGCGCGAACACGGCCGATCGCGCCCCTACCGCGATCCGCGCCTCGCCGCGATGCAACCGCGACCACTCCCCGAGGCGCGCCTGCTCCGACAGCCCCGAGTGCAGGATCGCCACTTCGTCGCCGAATCGCGCGCGGAACCGTGCCGCGAGCTGAGGGGTGAGCGAGATCTCCGGCACCAGCACGAGCGCCGTCCTGTTCGCCTCGAGCGCCTCCGCGATCACGCGCAGGTAGACCTCGGTCTTGCCGCTGCCGGTCACGCCGTGCAGCAAGAACGGCGTGAAGCGTTGCCCCTCGCCGGCCGCCATCGCCGTCGTGATCTCGCGGACCGCGGTCGCCTGCTCTCCTGTCAGCACGGGCGGCGCGCTCACGTGCATGTCCGCGCCGGTCGCGACCGCCTCGAGGCGCAGCTCGCGATCGCTCAGCGTGACGAGCCCCGCCTTGGCCAGCTCGCGGACAACTGCCTTGGCCCCCGGCACGCGACGCTCGAGCTCGTCGAGGGAGAGCGGTGCGCGGATCGCTCGCGCTGTTGCTGCGTTCGCGGCGTCGGCGTCGGCTGCGGCTAGGTCGATCTCCGCGAGCGCTGCAATCACCGCGCGCTTCTTCTGCGCGCGTGCCGTGGCCGCGAGGGCGGCGGCCATCGGGACCGCCAACGAGACGACGCGTTCGCGCTTGAGCTTCGCGCGCGCCTTCGCGCGTTGATCGCGCACCTCCACGAGCCCGCGCGCGATCAGCTCGTCGAACGCGCGCTTCGTCGCGGCGCTCGCGCCCGCGACGGGCAACTCGGCATCCGCGAGCCGCACGATCAGCACGCGCTGCTTCACGGGAAGTGCGGCCCCATTGCCCGCCGCCGCCGCTTCACCCGCCGCGGTCAGGCCGTAGACGTTGCGCGCGGTCACGTCGCTGCCGGCCGGCAGCGCGGCGCGCACCACGTCACCGAGCGGAGCTTCGTAATACTCCGCGATCCACGTGCACAGCTCGATCAGCTGCGCGGGCAGCGGCGCATCGTCGAGGACATCCGAGACATCGACCGGCGCGACGCCCGCCGGCGCGGGGCTGCCGGCGCGCACCACCACGCCGGTGACCTTGCGCCCACCCAGCTTGACCAGCACGCGCGAGCCCACGTGCGTACGCGCCGCGAGGTGCGGCGGGACGCGGTAGTGAAACCGGCCGTGTGGCGGCACGGTCACCGCGACCTCGACGAGCTGCGCGGCGGTCATCCGGCGGACACGGTATCACCGTGCACTGACGCGCGGACCGGGCATGTAACGCCAGTCAGCTCCAATCGTCGACGGTGGCGAAGAGTCTTGCGTGGCCGGCGCCGTGTCATCACGATCCGGTTCGAACATCGTTCGAACGAGCGCTGATCAACGAGGGCGCGGCGTTACGCGCCCCAGGGAGTGCTGCAGGCGACATGCAGTAGCGCGAGGAAGCTCCGCGCTGCCTTCTAAGAAAGCGTATCGAGCACGCGCACGATCTCAACGGCGGCTTCGATCGATGGCGGCGGCTCGCGAGGCAGACTTCCGCTACCGCGCAGGCGCAACGCAGCTTCCGTCCACGCTCCAGGGCGCTTCGCCGATGAACCGGCCGGGGCCTACTCACGGGGACAAATGCAGCCCACAGCGCAGGTCACTGCTTGCCGGCGCCGGCAGCGGCGAGCATCTCGCGGCACAGCTCGAGCACCGGGCCGCGCAACTCGGGACGCTTGAGTGCGTAGGCGAGGTTCGCGCGCAGGTAGCCGAGCTTGTCGCCCGCGTCGTGGCGGCCGTTGAGGACGACGCCGTAGATGCCGATGTCGGACTTCGCGAGCTCGCGCAGCGCATCGGTCAGCTGGATCTCGCCGCCCGCGCCAGGCTTGGTCGCCGCGAGCATCGGCCAGATCTGCGGCGGCAGCACGTAGCGCCCGATGATCGACCACCGGCTCGGCGGGTTCGACTTCGGCTTCTCGACCATGTCGCGGATGCGCATGTGCCCCGTCGCGTCGACCTCGCCGGCAACGATGCCGTACATGTGCTCCTTGCCCTCGGGCACCTCCATGATCGCGACCACGCCCGCGCCGGTCTGCTCGTGCACGCGGATCAGCTGCGCGATGCCGGGGTCGTTATCGTCGTCGATGAGGTCATCGCCGAGCAGCACCGCGAACGGCTCGTCGCCGACAGCGGGGCGACCGCACAGCACCGCGTGACCGAGCCCGAGCGGATGCTTCTGCCGCAGCGAGATCAGTCGCACCATTTGCGAGATCCTGGCCATCGCATCGGCGAGCTGCGCGTTGCCGCGCTCGCGCAGCGTGGTCTCGAGCTCGAACGCGTGATCGAAGTGGTCCTCGATCGCGTGCTTGTGGCGGCCGTTGATCACGACCACATCCTCGATACCCGCGCGGACGGCCTCGTCGATGACGAGCTGGATCGTCGGGACGTCGACGATCGGCAGCATCTCCTTCGGAATCGCCTTGGTCGCCGGGAGGAAGCGCGTGCCGAGACCGGCCGCCGGGATCACCGCTTTTCGAACCTTGGTGCGCGCCGTCATGGTCGGCGCACCTTACCATCGGCACCGCGTCATGGCCGCGCAGCGCCCGTTCCCGCCCTCGGCACGCCGCCGCGCCCTCGCACGCGCCGCGGGTCTTCACGCCGCGAGTCCACTCCTCGTCGGAGCGGCGGCCCTCGCAGCGGTCGCGCTCGTCGTCGGCGCCGCGGGCCATGCGGCGCGCCGCGCGCTCGGCGTCTGGCTCGCCGATGCATGCCGCGGGAGCAACGCAACGACGCCCTCGACCGGCGCACTCGCGACCACGGTGCTCGAGCTCGCACTCCCCGTGCTCGGCGCGGCCGCGCTCGCGGCGATCGTCGTGCACCTCGCGCAGACGCGCGCACCATGGCTGCCGCGCCGCCGCATCGCGGGCGCGCCGACAACTCCGCCCGCGCGCGTGCGGCGCTCCTCCTTCGAGCTCGCCGCCGCGTTCACGGTCGGCGCCGTCACGCTCGGCTGGCTGTGGGCGATCGCCCCGCGGCTCGCGGCGCTCGTCGAGCGACCACTCGTCGGTGTGCTCCTCGTCCCAGCCTTCCTCGCCACGCTCGCGATCGCGTACGTCGCGCTGGGTGCGCTCGACGCCCTGGCCCGCCACGCCGCGCACGCAGCCGCGCTGCGCATGACTCACGCCGAGCAACGCGAGGATGCGCGGCTCGCCGGTGCCGACCCGCGCTGGCGCAAGGCCCGCGCCGATGCAGCGCGTGCTCCCTCCGCACGCGACGCGGTCGCGAGCGCGAGCGTGCTCCTCCTCGGCGAGGACCTCGCGAGCGCGCCGGCAACCTCCTCGTCCGCCGGCACGGCCGCCCACGCGGCCACAGGACGCGCGGCGTCCGATGCAGTGGGCGCGGGCTCTGGTCTCGTCGCGATCGCGATCGCGTGGGATCCGGTGCGCAGGCCCGTGCCCATCCGCACCGCCGTCGGCCGCGGCACGCGCGCGACGCAGCTGCTCGGGCTCGCGCGCCGCCACGCCGTCCCGGTTCATCGCGATCCGGTGCTCGCCGCAGCGCTCGCCGCTAATGACGGGCCCATCCCCGAGGCGCACTGGCCTCGCCTCGCGGAGATCATCGCCGCGACGACTGCGCGCGGAGCGCAGGCCTGACATGGCCGACGTCCTCACCGCCTTCCTCTCCGCCGACGAGGTCACCGACCTCCTCACGCGCGCCACCGCTGCCAGCACCGGCTGGACACCAGGCCGCCAGCACACCGGCCGCTGGTCGCACGTGCCGGGCGCGCACATCCCGCCGCACGTCCTCGGTCGGCATCGGCGGCAGCGCCAGCGGCGGATCGCCCGGTCACGACGACGCGCGCATGCCGCAAGCTACGGCGAGCACGCCGATCCACTCGAGCCGATTCAGACCGCCCCGCGCACCAGCGCCGCGATCGCGACGGCGAGCGTCGACACCAGCGTCGCGGTGATCATCACCAGCGCGGCTGGCACCGCCGCCGCGCCCGCGGCCGAAACGTGCACGCCGGCCCGTCCCGCGAGCCGCGCCCCCGCC
>DATLHR010000059.1:0-10883 GCA_035539815.1 Kofleriaceae bacterium | reverse complement strand
CTTCGATCAGCGTGACCTCGCCTGCGCGAGCACGGCCTCTGCGGCGGCGACGCGCGCATGGGCGAGGCGATCGTCGAGCCGCGCGAGCACCTGGCCGGCTTTCACGGCGTCGCCTTCGTCGACCTCGATCGCGACGATGCGCCCCGGCGATTCGAACCCGAGCTGCACCGGATCGCGCACCGGCTCGACGCGGGCCGGCGCGATCAGCCGCGCGGCGCGCGCGATCGGCGCTTCGGTCTGCGCGGCCGCGGGCGTGGCGGGGCGGGTGAGCCACCAGGCGCCACCGGCGGCGAGCGGCAACGCCACGAGGACGGACTTGATCAGCTTGTTCATGACGGCTCCCTGGAATCGATCGACTGGATCAGGCCGTCCTCGACGCGGACGACACGGTCGGCGAACCGCTCGAGGCGGGGATCGTGCGTGACGACGACGACGGCGCGCCCGGCCGAGGTCGCGAGCTCGCGCAACAGCTCCATGACGGACAGCGCGGTCTTGGTGTCGAGCGCGGCGGTCGGCTCGTCGCCGATGAGGATCGGCGGGTTGCCGCCGAGGGCGCGCGCGATCGCGACGCGCTGCTTCTGCCCGCCCGAGAGGTCCGCGGGCAGGTGGTGCATGCGCGAGCCGAGCCCGACCAGCTCGAGCAGCCGGCGCGCCTCGCCCTTGGGATCCTTGCGCGACGGGTCCTTCATCTGGATCGCCATCGCCACGTTCTCTAATGCGGAGAGCGCGCCGAATAGATTAAAGCCCTGGAACACGAACCCGAAGTTGCGCGCGCGCAGGCCGGGCAGCGCACGTTCGCCGAGGCCGGCGACGTTCTTGCCCTCGATCCACACCTCACCCGCCGTCGGCGTGAGCAAGAGGCCGAGGATCGAGATGAGCGTCGTCTTGCCGGAGCCCGAGGGGCCTTCGATCAGCGTGACCTCGCCGGCGCGGATGTCGAGCGTCGCGTCGCGCAGCGCGGCCACGGCGTTCTCGCCGGTGCCGTAGGTCTTGCCGACGCCGACGAGGCGCGCGAGCGAGCGGTCGACAGCGGGCATCGCGGGGAGCGTCTCGGAGAGTGCGAGTGCGGCGGTCATCGTCGTTTCCTCCTCGGGCCTCAGGCCTTGAACACCGACGCCGGGTCGAGGCGCAGCACCTTGACGATCGAGAGCAGCGCGGCGAACGCGCACATCACCGTCGTGATCACGAGCGTCGCGACGTAGAGCTCGGGCGACAGCGCGACCGAGAGGTTGGCGCCCTTCATCGCGGCGCGCATGCCCATCGCCATCGGCGCGCCGACCGCGAAGCCGAGCACCGCCGAGATCATCGCCTGCGAGAGGATCACGCGGACGACGGCGCCGTTCTTCGCACCCATCGCCTTCAGCGTCCCGTACTCGCGGATGTACTGCAGCGTGCCGCTGTAGAGGATCTGCCCGACGACGACGAAGCCGACGATGATGCCGAGCACCGCGGTCGTGAAGAACCCGGCGCCGACGCCGGTGCGGCTCGACCAGTACGAGCGCGTGCGGTCGGACATCTGCGCGGTGGTGTACGCGGCGAGGTGCGGCAGCGCATTGATCCGCTGCTGCACCTCGGCGACGTCGGCACCGGGCGCGACCTTGACGAGCACGTAGGTCACGGGCTCGCCGGCGAGCGCCGGCAGGAAGCTGCGCGCGCTGCGCAGATCGGTGAACACGATCGGGGACGTCGTGAACGAGCGGATGCCGCTGGTCAGCGCGACGACCTCGGCGCGCACGCCGGAGATCTCCGTCAGGTGGCCGACGCGATCGATGTGCAGCTTCTCGTACTCGGTCGTGTCGACCGCGATCGCGCCGGGCTCGGCGAGCCGCGCGGCATCGCCCGCGACCACGTTCCACGGACCGAGCAGCGGGCGCCGGCCGGGCGTGGTCTCGACGCCGACGACCTGCACCCCGAGATCACCACCGTTGGCGAGCTTGATCTGCGCGAAGTTGATCAGCACACGATCGGCCTGCGCGACGCCCGGCACCGACGCGACCTTGTAGTACGTGCGTTCGTCGAACGTCGACGCGAACTCGAACGAGTCGTTGCTCTCCTTGCCGACCCAGATGTCGGCGCGGCTGGCGTCGATCACCGCCGACGCGGTGTTCATGAACCCGAAGTACAGTCCGACCTGGACGAGCACCAGCATCACCGCCGTGGACACGCCGGCGATCGCCACCACGAACCGCAGGCGATCGTGGAGGAGGAGCTTGCGAGCCAGCGTCCACATGGGGCCAGCCAGAGCAGGCCGCGTGCCGGCGCATGGCCTTGGGATTTCGCCGGCTTACGGCGCAGCCGGCTGTAACGGAGCGTTACCCTCGAACGATTCGTGACGTACGATGCGCCGGCCGTGACGTACTACGCGACCTTCCTCCTCGACCTCGCCGCGGAGGGCGAGAATCGGGCGATCCAGTGGAGCGTTCACCACACGCCCTCGCCCGAGGTGAAGCCGAAGACGGCGTTCGTGTGGAAGGTGACGTGCGACGCCGCCGGCAAGGTCATGATCGGCGCGCTCGAGCGCGGCAAGCTGCGCGTGATCGCGACCGCGCGCTGGCACGGGCTATACCTGACGGCGTTCAAGCAGGCCGAGCCGAACACGCCGACCGGATATCAGTGGAACCTCGTCGAGGCCGCGATCCGCGCGATCCAGATCGAGCGCGCGGCGGACGAGCCGCCGAGTCCCGGGCCGATCGAGGACATCGAGGCGATCGAGGCCAAGCTCCAGTCGCGCGAGCGTGACTGGGACGATGACGTCGGCCCGCCACCGGCGCGCGTTCCGCGGGCGCGTGTTCCGCGGGCGCGCGTTCCGTCGGCGGACGGCAGCCGCAAGCGGCGCGCGGTGATCGCGATCGGAGTGATCGCCGGCACCGTGATCTCGCTCGGCGTCGTCGCCGGCGTGCTCGCGTCGCTCGAGAAGACGCCCGCGAAGACGCCACCGCGGGCACCGGCCGCGCCGACGTCGCTGGCGCCGCCACTACCTAAGCCACCACCACCACCTAAACCGGTGACGATCGAGGACAAGGTCGGCTGGGCGACCTCGTTCACGCAGGCCGTGCAGATCGCGCGGCCGCAGATGACCGACACCAGCGACGAGCTCGGCCCCGGCGAGGCGCTGCTCGCGCGCTATCCGAAAGCCGTGTGGGCCGACGTCGACGTGCCGGCCGAGACCACCGTGCCGCTCGTGCTCAAGGATCCCGAGCGCGAGCGCGGCAAGCACGTGTGCGCGAGCGGGACGATCGAGCGCATCGAGCGCCGCGACGTCGACGAGCGGCGCGTCTACGTCGGGCGCCTCGTCACCAGCGACGGCGATGCCGTCGCCTTCGTCGCGCTCGGCACGACGGGCGAGCTGGTGAAGCGCTCGACGGGCACCTTGTGCGGCGTCGCGACCGGCCGTGCCGGCGATGCGGCGAAGCTGGTCGGCATGTTCGATCTGCCGGAGAACCGCACGCCGCTCGTCGAGCAGTAGCTACGCCGCGGGCAGCACGACGGTGAACGTGGAGCCCTCGCCGGGCGACGAGCGGACGCGGATGTCGCCGCCGTGAGCGCGCACGACCTTGTGACAGATCGCGAGCCCGAGGCCGGTGCCATCGGGGCGCGTGGTGAAGAACGGCTCGAAGATGCGCGGCAGGTCGTCGGCGACGATGCCGCGCCCGCGGTCCTCGATCTCGATCGCGACCTGGCCGTCGCTGGCGGCCGCGCGCACCGTGATCTCGGCGCCGGGCGTGGAAGCATCCGCCGCGTTGCCGACGAGGTTCGTCAGCACCTGGCGCAGGCGCAGCGGGTCGCCGTGGACGGTCAGGTCACCGGCCGGCTCGCAGCGCAGCGCCACGCCGCGCTCCGTCAGCACCGGGGCGAGGCCACGCGCGGCATCCTCGATCAGGTCGCCGAGATCGATCTCCTCGGCGGCGAGCTTCACGGGCTTGGCGAAGTCGAGGATCTCGGCGACCGACTTGTCGAGGCGCGCGAGCTCCTCGAGGGCGATGTCGAAGTGCTCGCGATCGTCGCTGGTGAGCTCGAGCTTGCGCCGCAGGATCTGCACGTTCATCGAGATGCTGGTGAGCGGCGTCCGGATGTCGTGCGCGATCGCGGCGGCGAACTGACCTAGCGCGGCGAGCCGCCGCGCATCCTCGAGTGCGGTGATCGCCTGCGCGCGCTCGACGGACACTGCGACGCGCGCGGCGAGATCACGCGCGACGAGGTAGGTGTCGCGATCGATCGTGCCGCCGGTGATGTAGAACGCGCCGACCAGGACGCCGTCGGCGCCCGACGACGGGACGATGAACGACGCGGGTAGATCGCCCTGGTCCTCGGCGCGCAGCGGCCCGTCACGCAGGAGCGCCGCCGCGATCCCGGGCGGCAGCTCGGCGGCCGGGACCCAGCGGGCCGTCGAGCCGTCGCCGAACGCGGAGATCCGCTGCGTGGCCTCGGAGATCGCCGCGGCCGCGTCGACGGGGAGAGGATCGCCCTGGACGCCGAGGCGACGCGCGCGCCGCTCGTCGAGCCCGGCGAGCACGCGGCGCTCGACGCGCGGATACAGCTTCCAGCCGACGACGCCGAGCCCGAGGGGGATCAGCGTCGTGCCGAGCAGCGCGGCCGCCTGCAGGTGCCCGGGCGGGAGGTGCGCGAGCGCGCCCCAGATCGCGGCGCCGGTCGCCAGCATGATCACCGTCGCGATCGCCGTGATCGTCACGATCTCGACGGCGGCGCTGCGCAGCCCGAACAGCTGCGTCCGCATCACCGCGGTGCCGATCACGACATACGCGATCGGCGTCGCGATCACCGACTCCGCCCACACCGCGTCCTCGAACGCGCCGAACAGCGGCGCGACGGTGTACGACGCGAGCCCGCAGATCCAGCGGAACGCGAGCATCGCGAGCACCACGTGCGCATCGCGCTGGCGGGTCAGGCGATACGCGCGCACGCACAGCACGAGGATGAGCGCCGTGATCGGCACGAAGTAGCCGAACGTGACCGCCGTGCGCTCGCGCCACGGACCGCCGATGGAGACCATCGACATCACCACGGCCGCCGCGGACCACACGATGATCGGCGCGCGCCACCGCCAGCGCACGGCCGGGCGCCGCGGGAACGCGGTCACGAACTCGAACGTGAGCACCGACAGCGCGATCGTGCCGAACCCGCAGGGGACGAGCACGCCGGGCGACGTGATCGAACCGCCGGTGACGACGTTGAGGCCGCGCCACGCGGACATCGCCGCATCGAGGAGAACGAGCACGCCGAACACGCGGTTGTCGCGGCGCGGGTAGCCGCGCAGGACGAGCCCCGCGAACGCGGCGCCGATCGTCGCGATCGCGAGCGGGATCAACCCGAGCGGGTTCACGCCGGCTCGTCCCTGCGCAGGGCGTACTCCTCGATCTTGCGGTCGAGCGTCGGCCGGCTGATGTCGAGGATCGCGCACGCGCGGCGCTTGTTCCACTCGGTGTGCGCGAGCACGCGCCGGATGTGGCGACGCTCGAGCTCGCGCAGCGTCGGCAGCGTGCCCTCGGCGTCCGCCTCGGCGCCGTGCGCGGCCGCCTCTCCCGGCGACGCCGCGGCGCCGATCGGCAGCAACGTCTCGTCGAGCACGTCGGACTTGGCGAGCACGACCGCGCGCGTCAGCATGTTCTCGAGCTCGCGCACGTTGCCGGGCCACGCATACGCGGCGAGTCGCGCGAGCGCCGCCGGCGTCACGTAACGCACGGTCTTGCCGAGGTCGTTGTTGATCTTCGACAGCAAGCCTTCGACGAGCAGCGGGATGTCGGTCGCGCGCTCGCGCAGCGGGGGCAGGGCGATCTCGACGACGCGCAGCCGGTATTAGAGGTCCTCGCGGAACGAGCCCTTCACGACCATCGCCTGGAGGTCGCGGTGGGTCGCCGCGATCACGCGCGCCTCGAGTGCGAGAGGCTTCGCGTCGCCCACCCGCTCGAAGGTGCGCTCCTGCAACACGCGCAACAGCTTCGCTTGCAGGTCGAGCGGTATCTCCGCGATCTCGTCGAGGAACAGGGTCCCCTTGCCCGCGAGCTCGAACCTCCCCGGACGATCCGCGACCGCGCCGGTGAACGCACCCTTCACGTGGCCGAACAGCTCGCTCTCGAGCACACCCGGCGCGAGCGCCGTGCAGTTGACCGCGACGAACGGCCGCTCGCGGTCCGCCGACGACAGGTGGATCGCGCGCGCGACCAGCTCCTTGCCGGTGCCGGACTCGCCGGCGATCAACACCGGCGCCTTCGTCGTCGACACCGCTCCGATCTGCTTCCACACGTCGCGGATCGCGGGGCTGCGGCCGATGATGTCGCCGAGCTGATGGCCGCGCTCGCGCAGCACGAGCTCCTGGAGGTGATCACGCGAGGCACGACTCTCGAGCGCGCGCTTCACCACCTCGCGCAAGCGGTCGATGTCGACCGGCTTCACGAGGTACTCGTACGCACCCAGCTGGATCGCCTTGACCGTGGACTGCATGTCGTCGCGCGCCGTGACCACGACGACCACCGGCGGCTGCGCGACGGTCGCGAGCGCCGAGAGCACGTCGAAGCCACTGCCACCCGGCAAGCCGAGATCGAGCAACACGAGCTCGGCGCCGGGCGCGGCCGCGATCGCCCCCGGCGCATCCTGCGCGGTCGACACGTCGTAGCCCTCACCGCCGAGGAACTTCTCGAGCGTCCGCCGGATCGAGCGGTCATCGTCGACGATCAGGATGCGGGTCACCGGGGGCCTCTGCGTCCACGCGACATGCCAGCGCAACCCGCTGACTTCCCGTGGCTCGTTCGCCAAAGGGTAACGAATCGTTACCCGAAAGGGGACCGGTGGCTTTCTGATTGACACTGTCATATAACAGTGTCACGTTCTGGACGTGCCCGAAACGTGGACCCTCTCCGAGCTCGTCGCGGCCGCGGCCGAGCGGATCGCCGCGCTCCCCGCGCCCAAGAACGGGCAGGTGCGCGCGGTCCCCGACGAGCGCACGGTCCGCTACTACGGCACGCTCGGACTCGTCGACAAACCGGCGCTCCAGGGGCGGACCGCGTTCTATGGTCCTCGCCATCTCGCGCAGGTGATCGCGATCAAGCGCCTGCAGTCGGCGGGACGCAGCCTCGCCGAGATCCAGGCGGCATGGCCCACGCTCGATGACGCGACGCTGCAGCGGATGTCCGGCGTCGAGATGACGGAGGGCAAGGGGAGGGCGACCGCGCGCAAGGAGTTCTGGAAGGGCGAACCGGCGTCGGTTCCCTTGGTCTCGCCGGCCGCGCGCGTGGTTGCTGCCCAACGCGCGGCCGGCGCGCGCGAGGTCCCCTCCGCGCTGCCCGGCATCGAGCTGCGCATCGCGATCGCTCCGAATGCGTTTGTCGTCGTGACGCCGTCCGCTGGCGGCGCGCTCTCACTTTCATCCGCCGATGCCGACGCGATCCGCGCGGCTGCGGCACCGCTCGTAACCGAGCTGGCGCGTCGCCAGCTCACCCCGCACGCTGGGGAGGAGGAACCATGACTGCACTGCTACCGATGGTGTTGATGACGGACGATGAGGTCGCCGGCTTCGGCCGCGATCCCGACGCTGGGTTCGGAGCGCTCGCGACCGAGCGCGGCCTGCTGCCGCTGACGGCGATGTCCGTCGAGGCGCGGGTCGCCGGCGTCGTCGCGTCGATCGACGTCGCGCAGACGTTCGTCAACACGACGGGCTCCGCGATCGAGGCCACGTACATGTTTCCGCTGCCCGATCGCGCGGCCGTACGCCGGTTCCAGATGGAGGTGGCGGGCCGCGTGATCGAGGGCGTGATCGACGAGCGCGGTGCGGCTCGCCAGCAGTACGACGAGGCGATCGCGGCGGGGCACCGCGCGGCGATCACCGAGGAGGAGCGGCCCGGCGTGTTCACGCTGCGCGTCGGCAACCTCATGCCGGGCGACACCGCGACGGTGAAGCTGGCGCTCGTCGGTGCGCTCCCCGTCGACGATGGCGAGGCCACGTTCCGGTTCCCGCTCGTCGTCGCGCCGCGCTACATCCCGGGCACGGCGCTCGGCGGTGACCAGGCCGGCCTCGGCACCGCGGCCGACACGGACCTCGTCCCCGACGCCTCTCGGATCTCGCCGCCGGTCCTCCTCCCCGGCTGCCCGAATCCGGTGCGCCTCGCGATCCGCGTCGCGCTCGAGGATCACGCGATCCGCGACGTGCGCTCGAGCCTGCATGCGGTGACGACCACGCTGCGCGACGCGCACGTCGTCGAGGTGCAGCCCGGCGAGCGGCTCGATCGCGACTTCATCCTGCGCTGGCGCATCGACGGCGCGGCGCTGCGTTCGACGCTCGTGTGCCAGGACGACGCCGACGGTAACGGCGGCACGTTCGTGATCACGCTGGTGCCGCCCAGCACGACGACCCTCGCGACCAAGCCGCGCGACGTGGTGTTCGTGCTCGATCGGTCCGGCTCGATGGGCGGCTGGAAGATGGTCGCCGCGCGCCGCGCTGCCGCGCGCATGATCGACTCGCTCACCTCGCGGGATCGGTTCACCACGATCGCGTTCGATAACGCCTGCGAGCTGGTGCCGAGCACCGGCCTCGTCGACGCGACCGACCGCAATCGGTTCCGCGCCGTCGAAGCGCTCGCGAAGATCGACGCGCGTGGCGGCACCGAGCTCGCGCAGCCGCTGGCGATGGCGGTCGCACAGCTCGCGTCGGCGACGGGCGAGCGCGAGCGCGTGATCGTGCTGGTCACCGATGGCCAGGTCGGCAACGAGGATCACATCCTGCGCCAGCTCGGCGGCTCGCTGCGTGGCATCAAGGTGTTCACGCTCGGCATCGATCAGGCCGTCAACGCGGCGTTCTTGCGCCGCCTCGCCGCCGCCGGCGGCGGGTTGTGCGAGCTCGTCGAGTCCGAGGATCGCCTGGACGCGGTGATGGCCAAGGTGCACCGCCGGATCGGCACCCCGGTCGCGACCGAGCTCGCGTTCGAGGCGCGCACCCTCGGCGTCGAGCGCACGAGCGTCTCGCCGGCCAAGCTGCCCGACGTGTACGCCGGTGCGCCGGTCACGATCTTCGGCCGCTATCGTGGCAAGGCGCCGGCGGGCGCGAGCGTCGAGCTCACGGGCACGACGCTCGGCGATCCGATGAAGGTCTCCGTGCCGCGGGAGGCCGCGAGCGACGCGTCGGCGTGGCTGGCCGCGTGCTGGGCGCGCGCTCGTATCCGGGATCTCGAGGACCAGTACGCCGCCGGGACTCACGAGGTCGAGAGCGAGATCATCGCGACGTCGAAGCGGTTCGGGGTGCTGTCGCGCTTCACCGCCTACCTCGCGGTCGATCGCAGTCAGGTCGCGAACGCGGACGGCAGGCTGCATCAGGTGGTGCAGCCCGTCGAGCAGCCCGCCGGCTGGGACATGTCGATCGCACCGCCGCCACCGATGCAGATCGCGTCGATGCCCGTGGCGGCTGCGCCGATGGCCGCGCCGATGCCGGCCCAGGCGATCGGCGGGTTCGCACCGATGGCCGAGCGGCGATCGGGGGCGGCCGCGAGCTCGATGGGAGGTGCGCCTCGTGCGCCCGGCGGGCCGATGCGCCCTGCTGCGACGCCGAAGCCCGTGCGCGCCAAGTTGATGCAGCGCGCGGCCGAGGAAGCCGAAGGGGCCGCGCTCGAGGCGACGCCCGTGTCGACCGGCGCGTATGCGGAGACGCTCGCCACGCTCGCCAAGGAGCTCGAAGCGCAGGCGCGCGGGCGCGTCGACGTCCAGGCGATCCGCGTGCTGAGGCAGCGGCTCACCGAGTGGGTCGAGGACGTGCGCTCCGTCGGGAGCGACGCGAAGCGCGCCGCCGCCGTCGAGGCGCTGGTGCGCCGGCTGTCGGCGGCGCTCGCGGGTGCGACGCTCGCCGCCGAGGCGCTCGCGATCGCGACCGAGCTCGCGACCCTCGCAACTGGCGCGCCGCCGAGCGCACCGAAGCCGACGAGCCGCCTGGCGTTCTGGAAGTAGCGCTGCTACGACGAGGCGTGCGCCGCGTCTGCCTCGTCGCCTTGGCCCTCGCCGGTGCGTGCTCGCAGGCCTCGCCGCACGAGCCCGCCTCGGCACCGGCGCCGGTCGCGTCACCGCCGGTCGCGTCACAGACCGTCGCCGACGCGCAGCCGCCGGCCGTGGTGGTCGATGCTGCGCCTCCGCTGGCGATCGTCGACGCGCCGATCCGGTGGAACGCCGAGCGCGAGCGACTCACGCTCGCGTATCGACGGCGCCACGTCGATCCGGTGGCCGCCGACGTCGTGATCACGCCGCGGGCGATCGTGCTGCACCACACCGGCGGCGGCTCGGCGAAAGCGACCCGCACGTACTTCGACAACATCCGCATCGAGGCCGAGCGCGCGCAGCTCGCCGCGGCGGGTGCGGTCAACGTCTCGTCGCACTACCTCGTGGATCGCGACGGCACGATCTACCGGCTGCAGCCCGACACCCGGTTCGCGCGCCATTGCATCGGGCTCAACCACCTCGCGATCGGGATCGAGAACGTCGGCGATGGAAAGCGCTGGCCGCTCACCGACGCCCAGGTCGCTGCCAACGCCGCGCTCGTGCGCGAGCTCGCCGGCCGTCACGAGATCACGCACCTGCTGGGCCATCACGAGGTGATGGGCTTCCGCTCGCACGCATACTTCGTCGAGCGCGAGCCAGGTTATCGCAACGAGAAACCCGATCCGGGCGACGCGTTCATGGCCCAGGTGCGCGCGAAGGTCGCCGACCTGGAGCTCGCGGGGCCTTAGCGGCGTCCGGCGCGCTTGAGCACTGCGTGCACGCTGAGGTTCTTCTGCTTCGGCGTGAGCGTCTGCGTCTGGGGCGCGTAGCCCGGCTTGGTGATCTTGAGCGTCGAGGACTCGAACGCCGGCAGCCTCACCGTCGTCGGTGTCACGCCGAGGGACTTGCTGCCG
>DATLHR010000058.1:0-4155 GCA_035539815.1 Kofleriaceae bacterium | reverse complement strand
CCTCGTGGGCATCAGCGTCTCGCGCGACATCGGCATGGTGGTCGGCGTGCTCGGCATCATGGCCGCCGGCGCCGCATACGTGCCGCTCGACCCCGAGTATCCCGATGACCGGCTCGCCTACATCGCGCGCGAGTCGCGCATACGGGCGCTCGTCACCGACGTGGGAGAGGAGCGACGTGCCCGGGCGCGATTCGGGCTCGGCGAGGAGATCGCCGTCATCGCGCTCGGTGAGGCTGGCGAGCTCGAGCCTGGCGAGGCGGCCGCCTCTCTTCGCGCGCCCGCGCCGGACGACCTCATGTACGTGATCTTCACCTCCGGCTCCACCGGTCGGCCCAAGGGAGTCGCCGTACCGCAGCGCTGCGTGGTGAACTTCCTGCGCTCGATGGCCGTGTCTCCGGGCTTCTCCTCGGGCGACCGGCTCCTCGCCGTCACCACGCTCTCGTTCGACATCGCCGTGCTCGAGCTCTTCCTCCCGCTGACGCGCGGCGGCACGGTCGTCATCGCCGACGCGGACCAGGCGCACGACGGCGACGACCTCCGCGCGCTCATCGCCGAGCACGGCGTCACCGTCATGCAGGCGACGCCCGGCACCTGGCGTCTGTTGATGGAAGCCGGCTGGCAGCACGACGGCGACGGCCGCTTCGTCGCGCTCTGTGGCGGCGAGCCGCTTCCAGCCTCGCTCGCGCAGATGCTCGTTCCGCGCGTCGGCGAACTCTGGAACATGTACGGCCCCACCGAGACCACCGTCTGGTCCACCTGCGAACGCGTGCGCGCCAACGAGAAACAGCCGATCGCCGTCGGCCGCCCCATCGCCAATACCACCTGTCACGTGCTCTCCCCCGCGTTGCAGCAACTGCCGAGCGGCATCGCGGGCGAGCTCTTCATCGGCGGCGCTGGGGTGACCGACGGCTACCTCCATCGCCCCGAGCTCACCGCCGAGCGTTTCATCGACGATCCGTTCGGTCCGGGACGGCTCTACCGCACCGGCGACCTCGCCACTCGCCTCGCCGACGGCCGCCTCGCCTGCCTCGGCCGGCTCGACGACCAGGTGAAGGTCAACGGACACCGCGTCGAACTCGGCGAGGTCGAGTCGGTGCTCGAGGAGCACCCGCACGTGAGCCAGGCGGCCGTGCGTGTGAGCGCCGGCGAAGATGGCGACGCGCGCCTCGTCGCCTACGTCGTCGCCCAACCCGGCGTGACGATCCACGGCAGCGACGTCCGGCGGACGCTGCGCGACCGACTCCCGGACTACATGGTGCCGAGCATCGTCCTGCCCATCGACGCCCTGCCGCGCACGCCCAATGGCAAGATCGACCGGAAGGCGCTCCCCGACCCGCTCGCCGGTCGCAGCGACGCCGAGTTCGTCGAGCCGCGCACCGAGCATGAGCGCGCCGTCGCCGGCGTCTGGCGCGAGTTGCTCGGCGTCGAGCGCGTGGGTGTGCTCGACAACTTCTTCGAGATCGGCGGGCACTCGCTCCTCGCCATCCGCGCCACCGCCCGACTCGGCGACCGCGTCGGCGTGCGCCCCGACCCGCGCGCGATGTTCTTCCAGACCCTCGAGCAGGTGGCGGCCTCGCTCACGACTGCCGCCGTCAGCTCTGGCGGCCAGCGAGGGGTCGCGCAGCCATGATCCCCATGACCATCGGCACCGAGGAACGGCCGCTCCATGCGGTCCTGACCGCAGCATCGGGAAAGCGCCAGCGGCGTGCGGTCGTGTTCTGCCCGCCATTCGCCGAGGAGTACGCGCGCACCCATCGCGCCGGCCGGCTCCTCGCGCAGCGCCTCGCCGCCGCCGGCCTCGACGCGCTGCGCTTCGACTACTTCGGCACCGGCGACTCGGCCGGCGAGGACGAGGAGTTCAGCCCCGACGGCGCGGTGCAGGATGCCCTCGCCGCCATCGATGAGGCGCGGGACCTCGGGAAGGTCCGTCACGTCACCCTCGTCGGCATGCGTCATGGCGCGCTCGTCGCGCTTCGGGCTGCGTCGCAGCACCGCAGCGTCGACCGCCTCGTGCTCTGGGATCCGGTCGTCGACGAGTTGCCGGACGCACCATTGGCGATGGACGTACTGATGCTCGTCTCCGCAGACACGCCGGAGCATGAGCGGCTGCGCTCGCGAATCGCGGCACTCGGCGCACGCGTGACATTCGAGGACCTGCAGTGCTCCGCGCCCTGGGAGCCGGTCGGCGAGGATGGCGTCGGCGTGGCGCCGGTGGCCGCGCTCGCGCGCATCGCCGGGTGGGACGCATGAGTGCGCTGAGGCCGTTTGCCGAGGAGCCCGTTGTCTTCGGGCGCGATCATTCGCTCGTCGGCGTCACCTGCCGGCCCGTCGCGCCGCCGCCCGCGCCGCGGCCGTTCGTGATCTTCCTCAACGCCGGCATCATTCACCGCTCCGGCCCGAACCGCATGACCGTGCGCCTCGCGCGCGCGCTCGCGCGCGTCGGCGTCCCCAGCCTGCGCTTCGACCTCTCGGGCATCGGCGACTCCATCGTTCCCCCGAGCGCCGCCGCGATGTCCATCCAGGAGCGCGTCAGCATCGACATCGACGACGCGATGGCGTTCGCGCGCGCGCACTGGGGCGCGGAGACATTCGTCATGGGCGGGCTCTGCTCGGGAGCCGACAACGCCCTCCGCACCGCCGCACGCTCGAGCGACGTTGCGGGCCTCTTCCTGCTCGACCTCAATGTCTGCCGCACCTCCGGCTACTACGTGCGCCACGTCGCGCGCCGGCTCTTCGACGGTGGCACATGGCGCAACGTGTTCACGGGGCGGCATCCGCTCGTGCGCGCGATGCTCGCGCGCGCCGGGCTCCGTCGCGCCGTGGACGGGAGCGCCCACGACGACCCCGCTCTCCCGCACGACGCCGTCGTGCCCTATGACGAGATGCGCGCACACCTGCACCATCTCATGGCGCGCGATGCCCGGCTGCTCTGCATCTTCACCGCCGGTCTCGAGGCGCAGTACAACTATCGGCGGCAGTTCCTCCACCTCTTTCCCGACGTCCCCTTCGGCGACCGCCTCCGGCTCCGCTACTTCGCCGACTCCGACCACGTCTTTACGGGTTCCACCCTGCAGGAACGGCTCACCCGCGAGGTCGTCGCTTGGGTCAGCGAGACCGCGTTTCCCGCTTCCGGCGAACCATCAGGTCGCGACGCGCCAGCGACCGTTCGACGCTACTCCTTGACGCCGCGCTCGCTGCTTCGCCGTCGAGGAACGCAGCGAGCTTTCGGATCGTCGGAAAGCGGAAGAGGTCGGTGATCGAGAGTTCGCGGGCGAGGTGGTGCTTGAGCCGCGAGTGCACCTGCACCGCCAACAGTGACCTGCCGCCGATCGCGAAGAAGTTGTCGTGCACGCCCACGGCCTGCAGCTTGAGCACGTCCTTCCAGATCGTCGCGATCACCGTCTCGAGCTGGCTCGAGGGTTCCGCCGGCGGCGCCACCGCCACCGTCGGCGCGTTGCCGACGCCTGGCGTGGGCAGTCGCTGTCGGTCAGTCTTCCCGTTCGGCGTGCGCGGCATCGTCTCGAGCTCGACGAAGTGCGTCGGCACCATGAAGTCGGGGAGCGTGTCGCGCAATTGCTCGCGCAGCGGTTCGACGCTCGCTTCAGTCGGCGTGCGCCACACGATATACGCGACCAGTCGCTTGTCGCTGGGAAGCTCCGTGTCCTCCCGCGCCACGACCACGCACTCGCGCACGAGCGGGTTCGCCGCGATCGCCGCCTCCACCTCGCCGAGCTCTATTCGATAGCCGCGGATCTTCACCTGCAGGTCCAGCCGGCCGAGGAACTCGAGCGTGCCGTCGTCGCGCCATCGCACGAGGTCGCCGGTGCGGTAGAGCCGCGCATGATCGTCGCGTCGGAAGGGGTCCGGCACGAACCGCTCGGCCGTCAGCTCCGGCCGCCGCCAGTAGCCGCGCGTCACGCCGGCGCCGCCGATGAACAGCTCACCCGGCACGCCCGGCGGCAGCGGCTGGCCGAACACGTCGAGCACATACACCTCCGTGTTCGCGATCGGCCGGCCGAGCGGCACCGCGCCCTCGCGCTCGTCGAGCGTGTGCATCGTGGACCAGATCGTCGTCTCCGTCGGTCCATACATGTTATGGACGTCGCCGTGCGCGATCCGCCGCAGCTCCTGCGCCAACGCCGGCGGGAACGCCTC
>DATLHR010000057.1:0-3714 GCA_035539815.1 Kofleriaceae bacterium | reverse complement strand
CGTCGGCCGAGCGCCGCTCGCGGTGATCGTCGCGTTCGACTCCGACAACGCGCGCCGGTGCGTGCGCCTGGGTCGGACCCTGTACATCACCAGCGCCGAGGGGCTGCTGCAGTACGACGGACGGCAGCTCGCCGAGGTCGGGTTCCATCAGTTCCCGTGGACGATCGGCGTCAACGGCGCGGCGAGCACGGGCTCGATGGCGGCCGGCGACTACGCATATACGGCGAGCTACCGCTGGGTGAACGCGCAGGGCGAGAAGGAGCGATCGGCGAGCGTGCTGACCGCGACCACCGACGTCAGCGGCGGCGGCGGCGAGAACGCGGTCGCGGTGACGAGCCTCCCGATGCTCCACCGCACGCACAAGACGGACAAGCCGATCGCGCTCGAGGTGTGGCGCACGAAGGTCGACCCGCCTGACGGCGCGCCGTTCTACCTCGCGAGCAGCCCGAACCCGCAGGACGTCGGCGACGCGAACAACGAGTACATCGAGAATGACGTCGGGTCGGTCGCTGCCTCGACGATGGCCGACTTCCTCAGCGACGCCCAGCTCGGCGGCGGCGAGCAGAACCCACAGAACGGCGGCGAGCTCGAGAACGTGCCGCCACCGCCGTGCTCTCTGATCGCCGCGAGCGCCGATCGCGTGTTCATCGCGGACGTCGCCGGCGATCCCGATCGCGTCTGGTACAGCAAGCTCCGCAAGGACGGCGAGCTCGTCGCCTTCTTCGAAGCGAACACGATCGCGATCCCACCCGAGGGCGGCCGGATCACCGGGCTCGGCTTCATCGACCAGACGCTGATCGTTCACCGCGAGACCGCGATCTACGCGGTCGCCGGCGACGGGTACGACAACACCGGCGGCGGAGCGAACTACGAGGCGCGCAAGCTGCCCGGCAACGTCGGCGCGAGCTCGCAGGAGTCGATCGCCGAGTTCGAGCGCGGCCAGATCTTCAAGAGCGCCAAGGGCTGGTACCTGCTCACGCGCGGGCTCACCGTCGAGTATATCGGCGGGCCGGTCTGCGACTACGACGCCGAGACGGTGCGCGCGGTGCACGTGCTCAAGGACCGGCACCAGATCCGGTGCCTGACCTCGGGCCGGCTGCTCGTGCTCGACACGATCGCCGGGCAGTGGTGCGAGTGGACGATCGACGACGGCGTGCACGCCGCGATCTGGTCGACGGGCTACCACTACGCGTCCGCCGAGGCCGTGAAGGTCGAGCGCGCGGACTACGACGGCGTCGACTACGGCCTCGACGTGGAGACCGCGTGGATCAAGCTCGCCGACCTGCAGGGCTTCGGGCGCGTGACGAAGATCCTCGCGCTCGGCGAGTACCGCGGCGCCCACAAGCTCCGCATCCGCCTCGCGCGCAACTACCGCGACGAGTACTTCCAGGACAAGCTCTGGACCGTCGACCCGACGACGGTCGGCGGTCCGTTGCAGGTCTCGCACGGGCCGAAGTACCAGCGGTGCCAGGCGATCAAGATCCGCATCACCGCGGTCGGCGCCGACTCGACGGACGGCAACTACACGACGCCGACGGGCGAGGCCCTGAAGCTCACGGGGCTCGCGCTCGAGCTCGGGCTGCAGCGCGGCGTGAACCGCAACCTCTCTCCCTCGCAGAAGCAGTGAAAGGAGCACGCGATGGCCTGGTACAAGCCTTGGACATGGGGTGACGAGAGCGAGAGCTCGAAGCAGAAGCGCACCGACCTGAACGATCAGGGCGCGGCGGCGAGCGACTTCGCGAACCGCTCGGAGGCCAACTTTGGCCAGCTCGGCTCGGCACTGTACGACCAGGCCGGGCAGCTGAAGCGCCTGCAGTCGGGCCAGGACTCGCTCTCGCGCGAGCAGCTGCGCCAGGGCCTCGAGCAGAACGTCGCGGCCCAGCGTTCACTCGCGGCGTCGGCTGCACCGCGCGATGCGGCGATGATGGCGCGTACGGCGGCGATGAATGCCGGCCGCCTCGGCGCGGGCATGTCGGGCGCGGCCGCGCAGGCGGGCATCCAGGAGCGGCGCGGCGCGACCGAGGCGCTGAACAACTTGCTGATGCAGCAGCGCCAGCAGGAGATGATGGCCGCGCTGCAGGGCCGGCAGAACGCCCTCACCGCGTACACCGGCGTCGTCCCCGAGAAGAACGCCCTCGAGAAGATGGCGCCGATCATCAACGCCGGCGTCGGTCTCGGCGCGGCCGCGCTGTCCGATCGCCGCCTCAAGAACGGCGTGAAGGACGGCGACGACGAGGCGCGCTCGATCACCGAGGGGCTCAAGTCGTACCGGTTCAAGTACAAGGACCAGAAGCACGGCAAGGGCTCGCAGTACGGCGTGATGGCGCAGGACCTCGAGAAGGCCGGCCTCAAGCACGCCGTCGTCGACACGCCGATCGGCAAGGCGGTCGACGGCGCCAAGCTCTCGACGGCCAACACCGCGCTGATCGGCGCGCTCGGTCGTCGCCTCGCGAAGCTGGAGGGCTCGCGGAAGTGACCTACGACGACTTCATCCGGCAGTGGAGCGACGAGGTCGCGGCGAGCGCGCCGCCGATTCCCGGCGCCGTGTTGCAGCCCGGCCTCGGCGTGCCCGCGGCCGCGATCGATCAGGTCGCGGCGAATCCGGTCGAGGTCGAGATGCCGGCGGTGGATGCGCGCGTCGAGCAGCCCGAGATCGAGATGCCGCCGGTCGACGTCGCCGCGGAGCGTGCCGCCCAGGAGCCGCAGTTCAAGATCGGGTTCCCGCGGCCGTGGGTCGAAGAGGCCGAGCAGACGGCCGCGATGGATCAGCAGATCGCCGCGTCGATGACGCCCGACGCGATCAGCGGTGCGGGCGCCCCTCCGCTCCCGCCGATGCAGCCGGGCCTCGGGATTCCGCAGCGCACGCTCGATCGCGCGTTCGGACAGCAGCTGCAGGACCAGGCCGTCGACCAGCGCGTCGAGGGCAGCGAGCAGCTCGCGGAGCCTCGCGATGCGTTCGAGACCGGCTTCGACGCCGAGCTCGCCCGCCGTGCGGGCCTGTCCAACGCCGACGTGCGCCTCGAGGACGCACAGCGCGAGGCCGACGAGCGCGTGAACGACGAGGAGCGGCTGCGCGAGCTGCTCCGCAAGGACACCGAGGAGCGCGCTGCAGCCGAGACCGCGCGCCACGAGGCGCGGCGCCGCTACATGCACGAGCGCGCGCAGATCGACGCCGAGGCAAAGCAGCTCGCGCAGCAGAAGGTCGGGGAGCGCGACTGGTACAAGGAAGGCGGCATCGGCCGGACCGTCGGCGCGATGCTCGTGGCGTTCGCCGGCGGGCTCGTGCAGCACCTCAACGGCGGGCGCAACCTCGGCCTCGAGGCGATCAACAAGTCGATCGACCGCTTCATCGCGGCGAAGCAGGCGGATCGCGAGCATCAGCGCGGGCTGCTCGGTGATCGCGCGCGGTCGCTGACCGAGCAGATGGATCTCGCCGATCAGGACTGGCGCGAGGCGCAGGCGTACCGGCAGGCCGCGCTCGAGCGGGCGAAGTTCGAGATCGAGACGTTCCAGCAGAACTTCGACCCCGAGGGCTCGCGCGCGCGGGCAGTCGACCTCGCACGCCGGCAGATCGATGCCGAGCTCGTCGCCAACGCGCAGGCCGCGCAGGCCGCGCGCGAGAAGGAGCTCGAGGGGCGGCTCAAGCTGTCGTTCGACATCGAGAAGAACCAGCGCGATCGCGACAAGAACCGCCGCGACGAAGAGGCGCATCGC
>DATLHR010000056.1:0-12285 GCA_035539815.1 Kofleriaceae bacterium | reverse complement strand
GCGAGGCCATGATCGTCGCGCGCTTGCCCCGGCCCATCGGGAACGTGTTGACGCCGAGCTTCTGCAGCGCTCCGCCCGGCGCGATCTTGCCGCCGACGACGCCGATCGAACCGGTGAGCGTGTCGGCGAGCGCGAAGATCTTGTTCGCCGGGCTCGCGATGTAATAACCGCCGCTCGCCGCCACGTCGCTCATCGACACGACCACCGGCTTCTTCGCCTTGAGGGCGGTCACCGCCTCCCAGATCAGCTCGGAGGCCTGCGCGCTCCCGCCGCCCGAGTCGATGCGCAACACGACCGCCTTCACGCTGTCGTCGTTGGTGACGGCGCGCAGCGCGGAGACCAGCGTGTGCGACGCGATCTCGCTGCGCGCGCCGAGGATGCCGCTGCCCTCGCCGTCGACGATGTCGCCGAGCGCGTACACGACGGCGACGTGATCACCCATCGGCTTCTCGGGCGGCATCGCGCCGATGAAGCGCGCGAGCTTGAGCATCGTCTTCAGCTGATCGTTACCATCGGGTTCGACGTCGAGCTTGGTCCACCCACCGGCGGCGAGGCCGTCGCGGAACGCCTCGAACGAGCTCACCTGATCGACGAGCTTGGCCGCCTTTGCCTTCTCCGATGGGAACAGCGCTGTATCGATCAACCCCTTGACCGTCGCGGGGTCGAGCTTGCGATCCGCGGCGATCACGTCGACGAGCGTCTGGTAGCGGCGATCGAGGATCGCTCCCAGCGTCTCCTGCGTCTCCGGCGATGGCGCGTCGCGCGTCAGCGGCTCCGCGGCGCCCTTGTACGCGCCGACGTGGAGGAAGTCGGCGGTCACGCCGAGCTTGTCGAGGAGCGGCTTGACGTGGATCGGCATCGCCGCCGGTCCGGTGATCGCGACCTGGCCGAGCGGCGCGATCGCGATCTGATCACACGCCGCGAGCATCAGGTACGTCGCGTTCGACGCCTGCTCGGTGTGACACGCGAGCCGCTTGCCTGCGGCGCGGAAGTCGGCGAGCGCGGCGCGCAGCTCGACGAGATCCGGGAAGCTGACCTCGACGCCGCCGACGCGCAGCACCAGGCCCGTCAGCTTCTCTTCCTTGGCGAGCGCGCGCAGCCGATCGATCAACGTGCGCAGCTCGGTGCCGCCGCCACCTCTCCACGAGAACGCCTCGCGCTCGACGATGCCGCCCGACATGCTCATGACGCCCCAGTGCGGCTTCGTGTCGTCGAGCTCGGCCGACTTCGCGGGCGCCTCGTACGGGCCCGGCTTCTCGAGCCCCTCGCCGAGCTTCTCGAGCATGCCCTTGAGGTCCATGCCGCCGAGCCCGCCACCGCTCTCGCTGTCGTCGCCGTCGCCGTCGCGGTCGTCGCCGTCGCTCCGCGACGCGGACCACGGATCGTTCGCGGCGGGCGGCGCGTTGCCCTTCACGACCGAATCGAGCTTCGATGGCTCGCTGGAGCTACACGCGACGAGCAGCAGAGCCGACAGAGTGAGACCACGACAGGCACGCATGGCGCCTGTCATAGCATGCGGCCTAGGAGCCCGAGCCGCTGCCCGCGCCCTCCGGGGCTGCAGGCGGCGGCGTCGGCGCAGGCGCCGGATCGGGCGGCGGCGTCGGCGTCGCCGGGGTCGGCGTCGGTGTCGGCGTCGGGGGAGGGGTCGGCGTCGGCGTCTCGGCGGGCGGCGCGAGACGCTCGAGCGCCTTCTTCGCCTTCGGCGTCTCGCCGTGCGCCTCGACGTACTTCTTCACCGCCTCGAGCGCCTGCTCCTTGCGGCCCTGCTGCAGATAGGTCTCGGCGACGCCCCACAGCGCGGGCTCGTAGCGCGACGAGATCGCGAGCGCCGCGCGGAACTTCGAGTACGCGGCGCTGAACTGCTTCGCATCGATGTGGCAGTAGCCCATGCCGGTCAGCGCCTCGACGCCATTCGGCTTCTGCTCGAGCGCCTTCGCGAACAGATCCATCGCGGCCGTGCAGTTGCGCTCGGCCGCGGCGTTGGCCTTGGCGAGCAGACGGTCGTACGAGTCACCCGGCGCCGCGGCCGACGTGGTGTTGCCACCGCTCGGCTTCACGCTGCTCGAGTTGTCCTCGGGCGGCAGCGGATCGGTCTTGACCACGGTCGTCTGCAGTCGCTCCGAGAGCGCCTTCGCGGCAGCGTGATCGGGGGCCCGCGCGAGCACCGCGTCGACCAGCGGCTTCGCCTCGACCGGCTTGTTCTGCGCGTACGCGATCAGCGCGAGCCGCATCTGCACGCGCACGTCGTCGCCCGCATCCCCGACGAGCGGCGACAGCAGCGCCTTCGCATCGTCGAGCTTGCCATCGCGTGCGAGCACGAGCGCCTCGCCGAGCGCGACGTCGCGCCGGGTCTCCGGCGTCGCCTTCGCCTTCGCGGCGTCGAGGTACTTCTTGATGTCGCGCGCCGACTTCCCCTGCACGCGGAGCACGGCGGCCATCGCGAGCTGCGCGGTGACGTCATCCGGGGTGGCCTGCACCGCCTTCTGCGCGGGGCCCAGCGCGTCGGTGATCACCGTCTTGGCTTCCTTCTTCAGCTTGTCGGCGTCGCTCTTGTCGGCGGTCACCTGCGCGCGATCGAGCAGCTGCTGCGCGATCGACGCCGTCAGGTACGCGCGCAACGCATCCGCACCCGGTGCGGTCACCGTCGAGAGCGAGGTCAGCGCTTCGCGCAGCTTGCTCTCGCGATCGGCCGCGAGCTCGGCGCGTGCGAGCTCGATGGGCCCGGCGACGGAGGCGGGCGGCGCATCGATCGCCGTCGGAGGGGGCAACCCCGCATCGGCCGACTCCGCGACCACGGCCGCATCGACCGGCGCGGTCGCTGCCGGCTGCGTCTTGCCCTTGTCCTTGAGCACGAGGAGGTACGCCGCGGCAGCGCCACCACCGACGAGCAGCAGCACCACGAGCATGATCCAGCCCGCCTTGCTGCCCTTGCGCGCCGGCATCATGTCCTCGTCGTCATCGACGGTGACCCGCCCGCTGCGGAACGCCGTGCTCTCCCCGGGCTCGACGCGGACGCGGCCCGCGAACCCCGGATCTGTCTGCACCTTGAGCTTGCCGCCGAGCGGGCCTGCGGGTCCCTTATCGTCGACCGTGGGCGCGAGGCCATCCGTCGCCCACGCCGCGGTCGCGCGATTGCCCTGCGGCACCGAGGGTGCCTTGGGCCGCTCGGGCTCCTTCTTCACCGGGGGCGGCGGTGGCTGCGTCGCGGGGCGGCGCGTGGTCTGCGCCGGCATCGCTGACTGCGACGTCGACAGCTGGGTCGCCGCGCGCGCGACGTCGGCCGCGCGCGGGGGCACCGGCGGCGGCGGAGTCGGCTGGCGCGCGCGGAAGTTGCCGGTGGTCGAGATCTCCTCGGGATCGTCGGGCAGGATCGTGCCGCCCGCGGCACTCGCACCCACGCCGAGCATGGTCTGCGCAGCCTGCGCCTGGCCGGACGGCTTCGTGCTGCGTTCCTGCCGCTTGTTGCGCGCCTCGTCGGCGATCGTGAAGTACTGCGCGAGCTCGGTGATGTCACCGATGCGCTTCCAGGTCTTGCCGGTGCGCGAGATCAGTGACTCGCGCGTGACCACGCCCGCCACGATCCATTGCTGCAGCAGGGCGAGCTCGCGGCAGCTCTTCTGTTCACCGTTCTCGAGCCGGATCAGCCACTGCCGCTCGTCGGCAGCCGCGTCGCCGGTGCGCGTCGGCTCGTCGAACCCGGCGCTGTCACCCGCGGACGGCACCGGCGTCGCCATCCTTTGCGAGGCGGTCGGCGGCCGCGCGACCTGCGTCGGCTTGTCGCTCGGCGCGGGTGCACCGACGTTGGTCGGCGTGCGCTTGCGGATCTTGAACATGTGCCCGCAGTTGGTGCACTTGACGGTGACACCACCGGGCTTGAGACGAGCTTCATCGAGCTCGTACTCGGTCTGGCACTTCTCGCAGCGAACGTCCATGGTTCGTCGACTCGGAACAGGCGTTGTTTCCGTGTCTTAGCCGCGGAACGTACCACGGCGTCCCGCGCCGCGCATCCAGGGTTAGTGCGCTGCTTCGTCCGCGATTTCTTCGACCGTCGCGAGGATGTCCTTGACGTCGATCAGGCGGAGGCGATCGTCCCATGGCACACGTACGCCCGCCTCCTTGCGGAACAGGACGTGCGCTCCGTGCGGTACGCCCGACACGTTCTCGGTGACATCGTCCGTGGTCGGCCGGTCGCGCGCCACCTCGATCACCTTCCCGTAGAGCGCGTCGTCGTGCGCCTCCTTGGCTCCCGCCGGGAGGAACAGGCCCGCGTCGGTGCGCTCCTCGATCTTGAGGACCTGCACGAGGACGCGCAGGCCGAGAGGAAGGATCAGCCGGTGAGGCTTGCCGTCAGAGATCGCGCTCGAAGACAACGCGGCCACTCTGCTCCAAGCACCGCAGCTTGGTCAAGCCGGCGCCCCGGAGAGCCTGCAGCTGCGCGTCGAGGACCGGCGCCATCGCCGGATCCTCGCAGCCGCCGCTGCGCACGTCGATGCGCGCACCGATGACCTCGACCGTACCCCACAGTCGCTGCTTCTTGAGATCCCGGTCGAGGATCGCCGCGAGCTCGCTGGCGTCCGGCGCGCTCGGTGCCGTCGGGCCCGCGGGGGGCGCAGGCTCCACGGTCGACGGAGAGCCCGTGGGTGTCGACGCCGGCGCCGGTGCCACCACGTCCGCGGGACGCGCGGACTTCACGACCTCGTCCTTACCGCCGCGCCCGACCATCACCGCGACGACGATCCCGACGACGACCGCGAGGCCGACGACGACCGGCACGATCGGGAAGCCACCGCCCGTGTCGACCGCGGTGCCGCCGGCCGCGAGCGGCGCACGCTTCGTCTGGGGCAACGGGGTCTGGCACTTCGGGCACCGTACGTAGCCCGAGACCACGGCGACCCCGCATGACGGGCAGAACGCGCTCACCGCGACAGGATACCGGGCCCGAGCGCGGCGGCCGAAGTTTTCAGCGCCGGCGGCGCCGGCCGACCAGCGCCAGCGTCGCGAGGCCGAGCAGCATCGCCGGGGCGGGCCGGTTCGTCGCGCTGCAGCAGCCCGGGGCGAGCTCGGGGACCTGCTCGCAAACGCCCGGGTCGTCCGCCTCGGGATAGATGCTGCAGGCACCCGCGATGTCGTCGGGCTCGAGCGTCTGCTTCTTCGTCTCGTCGCAGGCCTGCAGGTAATACATGGTCGCGTCGACGAGCGATAAATCGGTGAGCCCGGAGCATGCGGGCACGGGCTGCCCGTTACCGTCGACGCGATCCGGGTCCTCCGGCGTGACGCAGTTGTGCTCGAGGCCGAGCAGGTGTCCGATCTCGTGCGTCAGCGTATTGCCGAGGTCCGCGTTGCACGAGGCGGTGCCGAGGGTGACGCCCTCGTTCGAGATCGCGAAGTTCTTGCCGTTGAGCTCGATGTCCGCGTCGACGATCGCGCCGTCCCGATCGCTGTCCGGATCGTCGACGAACACCGCCGTCGTGATCCCGGCCGCGACGTCCGAGTAGCAGCGCGCGGGGTCATGCTTGGTCGCGGGGCGGCACCACGTGGCGTCGCGGAACTTGATGATGTTGACGCGGTCCTTCCCGACCTCGCGCTCCTCGCGAGGCTCGAGGACGATGTCCATGTACGAGCAACCCTGGAGCGCGGTGTTCCATGTCGCGACCACGGCGTCGATGACCTCGAACTCGGTCTCGCCGGCGAGCTGCTTCGTGCCCGCAGCGTCGGGGCGCACGAGGACGCAGCCGGACTCCCAGTACAGATAGTGGCCGGCCTTCGTGGGGCCGGTGCGCACGAAGCCCTGCGGCCACGCCATCACCTTCACGTCGTCGACGACGATGTGCTCGCGCTGCGAGAGATCGCGATCGCGATGTGCGGACACCACGACGCGCATCCCGTGTACCAGAGGCTCGGGGCCGTGGAACACGCGCATGGTCAGCCCGTCGACGTGGCCGCCGAGCTGGCTGACCACGACCGGACCATCGGGCGTGAGTACGGTGGCCTCGGTGACGATGCGGTCGCCGTCGGCGGTCCAGTGACTCGTGGTTTCCTGGACGATGCCCTCGACGTACATCGGCGCCATCGACTCACTCTACCACCGGCGCCCGTGCTACAAGGCGACCCCATGGCCGAACGTCCCGTGCGTGTGCGGATCGCACCTTCGCCGACGGGCGACCCGCACGTCGGCACCGCCTACATCGCCCTGTTCAACTACGTCTTCGCGCGCAAGCTCGGTGGCAAGTTCGTGCTCCGCATCGAGGACACGGACCAGACGCGCTCGCGCTCGGACTCCGAGCGGATGATCTTCGACGCCCTCCACTGGGTCGGGCTGTCGTGGGACGAAGGGCCCGACGTCGGTGGCCCGCATGCCCCGTATCGCCAGAGCGAGCGCGCGCAGCACTACCGCGATGCGGCCGGCGTGCTGCTCGACACCGGCAAGGCGTACCGCTGCTTCTGCACGGCCGAGCGCCTGGCGAAGGTGCGCGTGCAGCAGCAGGCGGAGAAGAAGAACCAGGGCTACGATCGGCACTGCCGCGAGCTCGACCCGCACGAGTCGCGCAATCGCGCCGCCCACGGCGAGGCGCATGTCATTCGCCTCAAGGCACCGCTCGAGGGCACGATCACCGTGCACGACGAGCTGCGCGGTGACATCGAGATCGGCGCCGACCAGATCGATGACCAGGTGCTGCTCAAGTCCGACGGGCTGCCGACGTATCACCTCGCGAACGTCGTCGACGATCACCTGATGGAGATCTCGCACGTGATCCGCGCCGAGGAGTGGATCTCGTCGACGCCGAAGCACGTCTTGCTGTACCGCGCGTTCGAGTGGGAGCTGCCGAAGTTCTTCCACATGCCGTTGCTGCGGAACTCCGACAAGTCGAAGATCTCGAAGCGCAAGAACCCGGTCTCGATCAACTACTACCGCGATGTCGGCATCCTCCCGCAAGCGCTGCTGAACTTCCTCGGCCTCATGGGCTGGTCGTTCGGCGACGACCGGGAGAAGTTCTCGCTCACCGAGATGATCGAGGCGTTCTCGTGGGACAAGGTCTCGCTCGGCGGGCCGGTGTTCAACCTCGACAAGCTGACCTGGCTCAACGAGAAGTACATCCACGACCTCGACTACGAGCAGCTCGCCGACGCGGTCATCGACTGGCGGCTCAACAAGGACTACCTGGTCAAGGTGCTGCCGCTCGTGCGCGAGCGGATCAAGAAGCTCGACGAGCTCGTCCCCGCCGTCGAGTACTTCTTCTCCGGCGACCTCGATTACACCGCGGCGCTGCCGGACATGAAGGTCCCCGACGTGGCGCCGGCCGAGGTCGGCAAGGCGCTGCTCCAGTTCGTCGAGCTGTTCGAAGCGCGCGAGGGCTTCACCGCCGCCGTGCTCGAGGAGGTCGCGCGCGCGTGGACCGAGCAGCTCGGCTGGAAGACCAAGCATGCGTTCATGCTGCTGCGCCTCGCGGTCACCGGCCGCAAGGCGTCGCCTCCGCTGTTCGAGACCATGGCTGTGATCGGCAAGGAGATCACGCGCCGGCGGCTGCGCAACGCGGCCCAGGCGGTCGGTAGGGCCTGAGATGATCGCGGCTCGCGGGGTCTGGTGGTTGCGGGCCATCGCGAAGTTCGCCGCGCTCGCAGGGGGGGCGGCCGGATGCCTGCGCCTGCTCGCCTGGCAGGTCCCCATCGCGAGCTGGACGTTCCGCGCCGGCATCGCGATCACGGTGCTCGGCATGCTCGCCGTCGTGCTGCTCGAGCGCGACCTGCGGCGCGGGCTCGCGTTCCTCACCATCGATCAATGGCGTGCGATCGATGCCGAGACCGATCGCACGCCCGAGGACGCGGGGCGCACTAGCCTCATCGTGCTCGCGGTGATGGCGACGGTCGCCGTCGTGCTCACGCTGCAGGAGTACTTCGGCGACCACCAGACCTATCGCAAGTTCTTCCCGAACATGCGCGACAAGTACTGGGAGCTCGGCGGCTTCGTGTGGTGGTCCGGGTGGCGCGTGCTCGGCTATGCGGTGATCCCGATGCTCGTGGTGCTCGCGCTGCCCGGGCAGCGCCTCCGCGACTACCACCTCTCGTTCCGCGGGTTCTTCAAGCACCTGTGGATCTACGTGCTGTTGTACGTCCTGATCCTGCCGGGCGTGATCGCCGCGTCGACCACGTCGTCGTTCCGCCACACGTATCCGTTCTATCGGATGGCGAACCGCTCGTCGTTCGATCTATGGGCGTGGCAGGGCCTCTACGCGCTCCAGTTCGTCGCCCTCGAGGTGTTCTTCCGCGGCTTCATCCTGCAGGGCCTGCGACGCGCGATGGGCGCGAACGCGATCTTCGTGATGATCGTGCCGTACTGCATGATCCACTACGGCAAGCCGCTCCCGGAGACGTGCGGCGCGATCCTCGCGGGGGTCATCCTCGGCACGCTCGCGATGCGCACCAAGTCGATCTGGGGCGGTGCGCTGATTCACATCGGCGTCGCGACGACGATGGACGTGCTCGCGCTGCGTGGCTGCCCGCCGATGGGCAGCGGCAAGTACTGTCACTGATGCGGTCGTGGATCGCTGTGGTGCTGCTCGCGGCCCTGTGCGGGCCGGCGTTCGCCGACGATCGCGCCGCGGCGAAGATCCACTTCCAGGCCGCCGAGGCCGCCGAGATGCGCGCCGACTGGGCGACGGCGATCGAGGAGTACGAGCGTGCATACGAGCTCGCGCCGCACCCGTCGGTGCTGTTCAACATGGGCAACGCGCACGAGAAGCTCGGGCACTTCCACGCGGCGGCCGAGCTGTTCCGCAGGTACCTCGAAGCCTCGCCCAACGCCGAGTCTCGGGCGGCCGTGCTCGAGCGCATCGAGCGGTTGCGCGACCGGCCGTCGCACGTGACCGTGAGCTTTCCGCCCGGGGCGACGCTCGTCGTCGATGGGCAAGCGCGCGGGACCATCCCGATCGAGCTCGACTTGCCGGCCGGCAAACATCGGTTTCGCGTCGAGCGCGACGCGGACTCCTCGCCGGAGCGCGAGCTCGTCGTCGAGTATGGCGATCCGCTGTCACCGTCGTTCGAGCTCCTGCGCGCGCCGCCGGTGACACCTGCTGGGCGTCCACCGCCGACGCTGACGCTCGGCTTCGGCGTCGGGGTGCGCGGAGGCATCGGCTCGGCGTGGGACTCGTCGCCCGCGGTGTCGTACAGCGCGCGGCTCGGCGCGTCGTTCCCGCTCAGCCGCAAGCTCCGCATCTTCATCGATCTCGACGGGTCCATCGGTCCATCGGTCGAGGACGATCGAATCGGCGGCTCGCTCGGCCCCAAGGAGTCGTACTTCCTGTTTGCGCCCCGCGCCGGGCTCTCGGCCGAGGTGTGGCGCAAGACGGCCTTTCACCTCGACGCGTTCGCTGCGGGCGGGCTCGTCCTCGGGTTCCACTCGCTCTCGTTCGGGATGGAGGTGGTCTCGCGGCAGGCGGTCTCCGGCGCCGGCGCGGGTGGCGGCATCGCGTTCTACGGCGGCTCCGAGCGCTCGCGGCGCCACCAGTACTTCCTCTCCGCTGCGTACTTCGTCATGCCCGCGGCTGTCGGGGACGACACCGGCTTTCGCTCGCAGGGCACCGTCGACGTCGGCGGGCTCGAGCTGGCGGTCGGCTACGCGATCTTCCTCGGACCGCTCGCGACCAAGCCCCCGGGAGGGAGTCGTTGATGATGAAGCGCGCAGCGATCCTGCTCGCCCTCACGGCGTGCGGCTACGACGCGACCGACGACGCGATCTGGCGAGGCACGGTCGTGCGCGACGGCGGCCCTCCGCTCGCGTTCGTTGGCTTCGATCCGGCGCCGCAGCAGGGCTACGAGTTCGGCGGCGGCATTCGATCGGTCGGCTACCTAGATGACGGCGACGGCAAGCTGCTCGTCGAGGTCACGCTGCACTTCGCCGACGACGACTTCGAGCGCGCGATGTCACGCGCCTTCCCGATCGAGCTCGCGATCAAGGACGCGTTCCAGCTGTCGGAGACCGGGATGGGGATCGACTTCTTCGAGCAGCCTGCGACGAACGATCCGATGGCCCAGACGGAGCAGACGTTTCACCACGACTTCGCCCAACACCAGGCCGGCTCGGCGAGCGGCACCTTCACCGTCACCGCGTGCGACTACAGCAGCTTCATGGACGGCCGCCTCCAGGCGACGGTGATGGACCCGAGTCGCGGCAACATCACCCGGGTGCTCGACCTGCAGGTCCACTACGACGCGACGAAGTAGCTCAGAAGTAGCTCGGGAACCGCGTGATCACGGTGCTGTACTCCTCGCCGGTGAACAGGCCGTGGTGCGCCAGGTGGTCGGCGTACGTCGGCTCGTAGCTGTAGCGCTGGAACTGGACGTACGGAGCCATGAGCGATCCGTCGGTAGGCGGCAGGAACGCCGCCTTCTCCGCGGGCAGCGCCGGGATGCGCACCGACGTGGCGTCGTCGGGCGGAATCTCGAGCACCCAGCCTCCGCCCGTCCACTCGAAGCCGGCATATCCGCCGGCGGCTCCGTCATGTGCGCCCGTCTGGGTCCACTCGATCGTCGGTCGCGTCGTCATCGCGTCCGCGAGCGTCGCGCCGGTGATGTCGGGCAGCACGGTGCTGCCGAGGTCGAACTGCGTCACCGAGTTCGTCGTCGGCGCTGTTGCACTCTCCACGATGAACGCCCATCCCTTCCCGCCGTAGTCGAGCTCCAGCGAGTGCGAGAGTGTGGAGTAGAAGCCGCGCGCGATCATGTAGCTCCGCGACGGACCGGGCGGCACGCTCGCGGTCTGGGACGTGAACGGATAGTACGCGTGGCCACCGACGGAGCCACCCATCGACAGCCGCCCCTGCGTCACCCCCGCGGGCGGATTACTGAACTGCGCCACGACCTGCAGCGGGTCGCTCTTCCAGCCGGTCGGGAAGTCGAACTGCGTCGTTCCGCCGGTCACGATCGGCACGGCCTTCATGAACGTGTAGCCCGTGACCGTGTCCCCGTTCTTCGCGAGCGCGACGACATCGAGCTCGTTGGTACCCGGCCGCCGGCAGTCGTTCAGCATCGTGTACGTCAGCGTCGTGGCGCCGCCACTCGTTCCCTCGCAGCCGAAATCGATCGCGAACGTCGTCGCTCCGCCGGGCGGGTTCGGAGGCAGCGTGATCGCGACCTCGGCCATGAACGCCGGCGGCTGCCCGGAGTCCACGTACAGCGTGAACCACGGCGTGTCTCCACCACGCAGTCCTGTCTTCGTCCACACGCGGTGTCTGCCATCGTCGGGATCGATGGACGTCATCGTCACCATGCGCACCGCAGGGTCGTCGGTCTCGACGATCCCGTCGCTCCCTGTCTTCGCGACCGAGATGACCTCTCCGCTGGCATCGTGAAACACGATGTCGATGCCGGGCGCAGGGGCGTCGTCGGAGAACTGGACGTGGACCTGGATCGGCTCCATGGGGCCCGCGTCCGGCGTCACCGGGCTGTCGTCCCCACACGCCGCTAACCCGAGCAGCAACAGCTTTCGCATCCTCCGATCATACGCCGTGCGATTACCTGGATCACCTCTGGCGCAGGGCGAGTCGCCACGCGAAGGGCATGCGCGGAAGGCGAAGCTCGCTCAGGGAGCTTCGAGTGGCTGCATGTTCAAGGCGAACGCCCCCTTCGTCGATCCGCGACGACCAGGGCCCCACCCATGGGCACCGATGCGTTCTTGACCCGCAACGTCGGGCGCTGCTCGAGCCGCAGGCACTTGGCGTCCGCCACCTGCGGGACACCAGCGAGCAGGGCAGCGGTCTTGAGCATGATCGTGATCAACGTACCGCGGCCGCACGCGGTCTCAATGAGTGACCACGAACGCGATCGCGGCCGCGACGATCGCGAGGGCGACCACGACGAGGAGCAGCGCACGGCCCCGCTGGGGCGGCGGCGCGACGATCACGACGGGCGGTGCGAGCCGCTGCTGCGGGCGCGCTGGTGACAGCGGAATTGGCTGGACGCGCGGTGCCGAGGCGGAGGCAGCCGGCACGCCCATCAGCGTCGAACCCTTGCCTGCATCGCTCAACGCTGGGTTGCTCGGGCGCCTCGGGGCCTCGGTGATCGCCGGGTTGCTCGGGTGCCTAGGCGGGTCGGTGATCGCCGGGTTGCTCGGGTACCTCGGCGCGTCGGTGATCGCCGGGTTGCTCGGCCGCCGCGGCGCATCGGTGATCGCCGGGTTGCTCGGCCGCCGCGGGCTTTCGGTCATGGCGGGCGCGGGCGAGCTCGGCTGGCGCGAGCGGGGCGCCGGGGAGCTCGCGATCGGCGTGAGGGCACCGATGCGCGGTGTCGGTA
>DATLHR010000055.1:0-4383 GCA_035539815.1 Kofleriaceae bacterium | reverse complement strand
GCCCGCATCAAGGGCATCATCGAGGGCATGGGCGGCAAGATCATCAAGGTCGACAACTGGGGCAAGCGCCGCCTCGCGTACGAAGTCGCGAAGGAGCGCAAGGGTATCTACCTGTACTGGCAGTACCTCGCGAACCCGGGCGTGGTCGAGGAGACGGAGCGCAACCTCCGCATGCTCGACTCCGTGATCCGTTACCTCACGGTGAAGGTCGACGAGGACGTCGACGTCACCGCGCGTCCGAGCGAGATCGATGACTCGTCGTACGAGAAGGCCGCGCAGACCGCGGCCGACGAGGAAGATTTGTTCTTGTCGCGCGGCGGCGAGGATTCCTCGGGCGGCGATGACGAGGACGAGTTCGGCGGCGATGACTTCGACAACGAGGCCGCGTCGTCGGCCGGCGCTGCCGCCACCGCCACCGCCACCACCACCACCCCGACGGAGAAGGAGTAAGCGATGACCACCCGCATGGACGCTCCGCGCAGCAGCACCCCCGGTCTCGGCGCGGCGGGCGCTGATGACGACGGTCTCGATCGCGACGGCGATGACCGCCGCGGCGGCAAGGGCCGCGGCGCCGGCGCACGGCGCAAGCTGCTCTCCGACGAGGTCGTGGCCAAGATCGACTACAAGAACCCGCAGATCCTGCGGTCGTTCGTCACCGATCGCGGCAAGATGATCCCGCGCCGTATCAGCGGCGCCAGCGCGCGCCAGCAGCGCGTCATTTCCACGGCGGTCCGGCGCGCGCGCATGCTCGCCCTGCTGCCGTTCTCGGTCACGGGAGACTAGTCATGGCGATGCAAGTCATCCTCACGCAGGACGTCGATAACCTCGGCAAGGCCGGCGAGCTGGTCTCGGTTCGCCCGGGCTACGGCCGCAACTACCTCGTGCCGCGTGGCCTCGCGGTCAGCGCGACGGTTCGCAACAAGAACCGCCTCGAGCACGAGAAGGCCCTGATCGAGAAGCGCGTCGCCAAGGAGCGCGCGTCGGCCAACGATCTCGCGGCGAAGATCAACGCGATCACGCTGCAGCTCGAGCTGCTCACCGGCGACGAGGACAAGGTCTTCGGCTCGGTGACCAGCCGCGAGCTGTCGGAGCGGCTGAAGAAGGCCGGCGTCGACGTCGACCACCGCGCGATCCAGCTCGAGGCGCCGATCAAGGCGCTCGGCAAGTACGAGACGCCCGTGCGCCTCGCGGTCGGTGTCGTCGCGAGCCTGAAGTTCTGGGTCGTCGGCAAAGAGAAGTAGTCAGCGCGCCCGAGGCTGCTACAGCATCAGGCGATGCCGCCGAAGCCGCCTGTTCTCGATCCGTCCACCCTCGCGCCTCGCGTCACCTCGGGATATCCCGAGGAGTTCCGGTCGCGTGTGCTCCCCCGCGAGAAGCGCGCGCTCGGCGACGCGCTCGGCCTCACTCGCTTCGGGGTGAACCTCACCACGTTGTTCCCGGGCAAGGAGTCGTCCCTGCGCCACTACCACGCGCGCGAGGACGAGCTCGTGTTCGTCCTCGAAGGCGAGGTCGTCCTGCGCACCGACGATGGCGAGCAGGTGCTGACCGCGGGCATGTGCGCGGGCTTCCCGGCCGGGACGAAGAACGGCCACCAGCTCGTCAACCGCAGCGACCGCCCGGCGCGTTACCTCGAGATCGGCAATCGCGACCCGGCGGACGAGGCGATCTACTCGGACGACGACCTCGTCTGTCGCAAGGATGCCAACGGCGCCTGGCTCTACCTGCGTCGTGACGGAACGTCGTACTGATCTCCGTCGACGGCGTCGCACCCGGGCGGTACATTCGCCCCGATGGCGCGCGACCGTCGAGTGCTGCCGCACAACCTGGACGCCGAGGCATCGATCCTCGGCGGCGTCATCCTGCGGAACGAGACGCTGATCCAGCTCGAGACGCTCGAGGTCGATGACTTCTACGACATGCGCCACAAGGTCGTGTGGCAGGCGATCCGCAACCTCGAAGCGGCCGCGCGGCCGATCGACGTGGTGACGCTCGAGGTCGAGATCGAGAAGCAGGGCAAGCTCGATGCGATCGGCGGCGTCGCGTTCCTCGGTGAGCTCGCCCTGCGGGTGCCGACCGCGGACAACGTCGTCGCGTACGCGGAGATCGTCGGGGACAAGAACCAGGCCCGCAAGCTGATGCTCGCGTCGAGCGAGATCCACGAGAAGGGCTACGAGGACGGCCTCGAGGTGCGCGAGTACCTCGACGACGCCGAGGCCAAGATCTTCGAGGTCACGCAGCGCAAGGCCAAGAGCGGCCCCGAGCCGCTCAAGGGCCTGGTCAAGAAGGTGTTCAGCTCGCTCGACGAGCGGTTCAACTCCGATGGCGGCATCACCGGCCTGCCCACCGGCTTCGCCGACCTCGATCAGAAGACCGCCGGCCTGCAGCCGACCGAGCTCATCATCCTCGCGGCGCGCCCCGCGATGGGCAAGACCAGCTTCGCGCTCTCGCTCGCGCAGAACGCCGCGACCTCGGCCGGCTGGCCGTGCCTCGTGTTCTCGCTCGAGATGTCGTCGACGCAGCTCGCCGAGCGCCTGCTGTGCTCCGAGGCGCGCGTCGACTCGTCCGCGCTGCGCCGCGGCATGCTGCAGCGCCAGGACATGACGAACCTGACCTACGCGGCGGCGACACTATCGAAGGCGCCGATCTTGATCGACGACACGCCCGCGCTTTCGCTGCGCGAGGTGCGCGCGCGCGCGCGCCGCTGGCGATCGGATCCGACCATGTTCCCGCGCGACGGCACGGCCAAGAAGTGCGGCCTCATCCTCGTCGACTATCTCCAGCTGATGCGCGGCTCGCCGCAGGCCGCGAAGGCGTCGCGCGAGCAGGAGATCAGCGAGATCTCGCGCGGCCTCAAGAGCCTCGCGAAGGAGCTCGACTGCCCGGTGCTCGCGCTCTCGCAGCTCAACCGCTCGCTCGAGCAGCGCACCGACAAGCGCCCGCAGCTCAGCGACCTTCGCGAATCCGGAGCTATTGAGCAAGATGCCGATGTTATTATGTTTATTTACCGAGACGTCGTTTATAACAAAGAGACCGAGAATCCACATATCGCAGAAGTGATTCTCGGAAAGAACCGCCACGGCGCGACCGGGACGGTCGAGACGCACTTCGAGGGCCGCTACACGCGGTTCGAGAACCTCTCGCAGCGCAGCGACGGCCCGCCCAAGAGCTACGAGTAGCGAGGGCTACGGCGCCTGGATCGAGATGTTGACGACGCTCGTGTAGCCGGTGTGACGCTGCACGGAGATCGATGCGCCCTCGTACACGAAGAGGTCCTCGTACCTCGTGCGGCCGCTGACATTCGGGAACTTCTCCACGACGAGCTCGACCGGGAGGCCGTAGTGCACGAGCACGCGGCGTAGCGCATCGACCGCGCGCGCCTCCGACGTGAGCATCTCGAGCTCGATGCGCGAGACGCGGCCGTCCCCGTCGAACTGCAGGAAGCCGCCGATGAAGAACGGCGGGCGCTCACCTTCCCGATGCTCCAGCACCTCGAGCGGCGTGCAGCGGTAGTCCTGCTGGTACGCGGCGATCGGGTTGTCGGGCGTCGCCTTGCGCGGCTCGAACGTCTTGCTCTCGCAGACCGCGTCGAGGGTGGCGCTCCACTTCTCGACCGTGGCGTTCGGAATCGGCGCCATGCGCTGCGACTTCGAGCACGCAACGATCGCAACGATCAACCACACCCAGCGCATGCGACGACGCTACTTGAACTGCTTGTCGATCGTGGCGGTCTTGCCCGCGACGATCTCGATGTCCTGGGTCTTCGCCTTGCGCGTCTCGGGATCGAGGAGCGTGATCTTGTGCGCGCCGGCGGGGACGGAGAACTTCTTCGGCGCGGTCATGCCGGTCGCGCGACCGTCGAGGTAGATGAGCGCGGCCTTGTTGCTGGTGATGACGAGCTTGCCGGGGCCGCCGTTGGTCTTGTCGGCGACGTTGGGCGGCAGCGCGGCCTCGTCGACCTTGGCGGCGCGCACCTTCTCGCGCGTGGGAGCGACGGTCGCGCGCGCGCGACGGCTGCGGGCGGAGCGCTTCGACGTGGCGACCTTGGCCGGCGCCATCTCGATCTCCTCGTCGGCCACGACGGGGTCGACGGCCGAGACGGGCACCGCGGGCGCGGCGGGCGCGACGACGGGAACGACCGTCGGCGTGGGTGCGGCGGGTGCGACGACGGGAACGATCATCGGCGCGGGGGCGTGCTCGACCGGGGCGAGCGTCGGATCGGCGGCGATCACGGCGCTCGACAGCGCGGACGTGGGCGCCGCGGGGGCGGGCGCAGCGACGGGCGCAGCCGCGGCGGTCGCGACGGTGGAGCGCTTGGGCTCGCGCTTGCCGTACGCGAGGTAGAGCCCTGCAGCGACGGCGAGCGCCATGAGGACGCTGATCGGC
>DATLHR010000054.1:0-3387 GCA_035539815.1 Kofleriaceae bacterium | reverse complement strand
CGCCTCGTCGGCAAGGCGGGCATCCGCGGCGTCGTCGCGGGCGAGGTCAGCCATGGCGAGCCGGTGATCGAGGTCGAGCCCGGGCTGTGGGGCGGCCCCTGGGACTTCGCGCAGGCGAGCGCGGCGGGCAACGCCGAGCTGATCGCACGCACGCGCGCCGCCGCGGGCGCGGGCCCAGGGGCGTTGCTCGAGCTCTACGCGGGCGCCGGCAACCTCACCCGCGCTCTCGTGGCGGAGGGCTGGACCGTCACCGCGACCGACGTCGTCGCGCCCGTGCGCCCGGTCGCGGCCGAGCACCTCGCGGGGCCGGCGGGGGACGTGATCGCGCGGCTCGCCGGGCCCTATGACGTGGTCGTGCTCGATCCTCCGCGCGCGGGCGCCGCCGAGGCCATCGACGGGATCGTGCGCCTCGCGCCGAGGCTCGTCGTCTATGTCTCGTGCGATCCGGCGACGCTCGCGCGCGACGCGAGCCGGCTCGTCGCCGCCGGCTACACGGCGACCGATGCGTGGCCGATCGATCTGATGCCACAGACCTCGCACGTCGAGGTCGTGCTGCGGCTCGTGCGCGGCTGAGTCACGGCTTCGCGGCCGGCGGTGGCGCGAACGAGCCGAGCACGGCGCGCGCCGCGGCGGCAGGTGCGCCGCGCGGGACCTCGATCGCGAGCGACAGTGCGTAGGTGCGGAACAGCAGGATGCGCACGAGCACGGTGGCTCCGTCGGGACGGCGCGCTTCGAGCTCGAGCGTGGGCACGCCGTCGAGCAGCGCGACCTTGCGCGCGGTGCGCTTGAGGTCTGCACCGAGCACGCCGCGCTCGACCTCGCTCGTGTACGCGTCGCGCTTCTTCTCGCGCCAGGCGTCGGGGTTCGGGATCTGTGCGCGCGTGATCGCGGCGACGAGGCCATCGGCGGTGCGGTACGCGGCGACGAGGCCCGGCGCGGTCACCGGCGTCCACGCGGCGTCGATCGTGACGGTCGCGCGCGTGTTGGGGAGGTCGATGACGTCGGCGGCCGCGGTGGCAGCACAGAACGCGAGCGCGACCGGCGCGCCCGTTACCAGCGCGCGAAGCCGCGCCACGCGATGATCGTTCCCGCCACGACGGGCACCACGAACAGCGCGAACATCGCGCTGCTCGCGCTCGTCGCGAGCGCACCGGCGAGCCCGGCGATCAGGATCACGAGCCCCGCGACCATCTGGATCATCGCGTCGCCGTCGAGCTTCGGGAGCTTGGTGGACGGCTTGTCGCCGGCACCGCGCAGCAGCGCATGCACGACGTGCCGCTGATCGGCCTCGGATGCGAACCAATCGCGCGGGTACGCCACGGCCTGCGCGCCGAGCTCGACGACCAGCACCGGCGCGGAGCGATTCCACGGCACCGAGCGGCGGAGGAAGTAGACCGCGGTGATGTCCGACGGTGCGATCTGCAGCGGCTTCCCCAGCGAGAGCCCGCGGGGCAGGGTGACCTGCGTGTCGGTCACCAGGATCGTGCCCGGTGGGTTCAGGAAGCTCTGAGCGACCTCCCACAGCCGGAACACGCCGATGGTGATCAGGACGATACCGACCCAGCCGGCGACCGTGCCGAGCTTCCATGCCAGCAGCGCACCGAACAGGATCCCGAACGCGGCCCAGCCGGCCGTGCGCCCGCGCGACACGAACAGCTCGACCTCGACCGTGCCCCCGGCCGCCCGAGGTTCAGCCCGAGGCTCCGTCAGAGCGTCGCCACTCGGCGGTGAGCTGTCCGACGCGGGCTTGGATCTCGTCGAGGGGGACATGACTAAGCCGGCGATTCGCGACGACCTCTCGACCATCTACCACGACGTCGGTGATGGCGCGAGGCGACAGGGCGTAGACGACGTTCTTTTCGAGCGCCTGGATCGGCCACAGCGACGGGTCGTCGAGGTCGAGCGCGACCAGGTCGCAGCGGTAGCCGGCGGCGATCCGGCCGATCGGGAGGCGTAGGGTCTCGCCCGCGGTCCGGGTGCCGAGGCGGAAGCACGTCTCCGCGTCGATCGCCTGCCCGTCGATGCGATGCACCTTCTGGAGCAGCGCCGCCATGCGCATCTCGTCGAACACGCTGACGCGGTTGTTCGAGCAGCCGCCATCGGTGCCGAGGCCGACGCGGACGCCGCGGGCGACGAGATCGACGAGGTCGGTGACGCCGTCGCCGAGGAACATGTTGGAGCCGGGGCAGTACGCGAGCGATCCGCCGCGCTCGGCGAGCAGCGCGCGTTCGCTCTCGTCGAACCAGCAGCCGTGGACGGCGATCATCTGCGAGAGGTCGACCGGCAGGGAGGCCACCGCGTGCAGCGGGCGCTTGCCGAACCGCTCGAGCGACTGGTGAACTTGATACTCCTCCTCGGCGAGGTGGATGTGCCACGGCACGCCGGCGTCGCGCGCGCATCCGGCGCCGGCCTCGATCATCGCAGGCGTCGCGCCGTGCTGGCTGTGCGGTGCGGGTTGTACCGAGGTGAGGAACCGCTCGCGATCCTGATAGCGGCGGGCGAGCGCCTCGAAGTTCCCGACCGCCTGCGGGATGGTCTCGCGATACGAGGCCGGCGCGCCGTCCCAGTCGTAGAAGCAGCGCGCGAGCACGATGCGGATGCCGAGCCGGCGCGCGGCCTCGATCGTCGCGCTCGCGTGCTCGTTGCCCTGCGCGTTGAGGTAGTAAAAGTCGCAGACCGTCGTGACGCCGTGGAGCAGCATCTCGCCGAACGCGAACAGCGCGGCGGTCGCCATGTCCTCGGCGCCGAGCTTGGGCGAGTAGCGGTACAGCGCCTGCTCGCGCCACTGCAGGAACGGCAGGTCGTCGCCGATGCCGCGCAGCAGCGACTGGAACGAGTGGTTGTGCGTGTTGACCGTGCCGGGGACCATCGCGCGGCGCGACCAGTCGATGCGCGTCGCGCCGGCGGCACGAGGATCCGCGAGCACGACCGGTGGATCATCGACGAGGACGATCGCGCCGTCGACGGCGAGCACGGCGGTGGCGCCGCGTGCGGCGTCGGCGGTGAGAGCGCGATCTGCGGTGACGACGACGGCGGCCATCGGTCCGAACCTATCACTACGTGCTAGCTTCGGCCGGTGGACGAGCTGCTCGCGGACATCCAGGCCGGCCGCCTCGATCCGATCTACGTGCTGCACTCGGAGCACCCGATCCTGATCGAGCGCGTGGTCTCGGCGCTCCGCGACGCCACCGTTCCGCCCGCGGCGCGCGGGTTCAACTACGACGTCGTCGAGGGCAAGCCGAGCGCGAACCGCATCGTCGGGCTCGCTCAGACGCTGCCGATGATGGCGGCGCGCCGCATGGTCTTCGTGCGCGACCTCGCCACGCTGCCCGCCGACGAGGGCGAGACGCTGCTCGCGTACGTCGCCAAGCCCAACCCGAGCACGGT
>DATLHR010000053.1:0-22578 GCA_035539815.1 Kofleriaceae bacterium | reverse complement strand
ATCGTGATCGGCTCCAATCCGGGATGGTCGCAGGACCGCCCGCTGCGCTACGCGGAGCACGACGCCGAGCGCATCCGCGACGTGCTCGTGTCGCTCGGTAACTTCCCGGCCGATCGCGTGACGCTGCTGCGCGACCCGAGCACCGCCGAGGTGCGCGCCGCGCTGCGCCGGCTCGGCAACACGGCACGCGACTCGGCGAACGAGGACACGCTCGTCTTCATCTATTACTCGGGCCACGCCGACGACAAGTACCTCCACTTGCGCGGCGATCCACTGACGCATCGCGAGCTGCAAGACACGCTGCGCGCGCTGCCCGTGACGATCAAGCTCGGCGTCGTCGATGCGTGCAAGTCGGGCGCGGTGACGCGCAAGGGCGGCGGGCCGGTCGACGAGTTCGCCGTCGACGTGGTGACGCCGAAGCTGTCGGGCATGGTGCTGCTCAGCTCGTGCGGTGCCGACGAGCTCTCGCAGGAGTCGCGCGCCGTCGCCGCGAGCCGGCGCAGCGCCGATCGCACGTCGGCCGTCGTCGGGTCGCGCAGCAGCGTCACCCGATCCGACGCGAAGTTGCCGAGTGACACGAGCACGTCACGGATGCGCTCGGCGTCGTGCTCGGCGTAGCGCAGCGGCCGATCCTGCGACCACCCGGGGTTCGACCCGATCACGAGCGCGTAGCGCTGCTCCGCCCACGCGCTCGAAGCGGTCATTAGCACTGCAGCGAGGCAGGCGAGTCGGAGCATGCGGACGGTTGACGTACGGGCCATCAAAAAGTTCCCAATCGTCGCCGATTCCGCGTCCTCGGTGCGAAGGAAACACGGCAAACCCACGCAGGTTGCGCACGGCCCCTCGGTCGCCCGAGCGGGATGGCCGCGCCGTGGTCACGTGCTGGAGCATGAGATCGGCGTGTTGCTGAACGAGCTGGTCACGCCGTGCCCGCGTACGACGGCGAGGAGTGAACCGGGTAGAGTTCGCCTGGATGCCAAGGATCCTGCTCACCCGCCACGGCGAGACCACGTGGAACGCCCTCGGAAAGCTCCAAGGGCACACCGACATCGAGCTCAACGACGCCGGTCGGGGACAGGCACGCGCGCTCGCCGACGCGTTCTGCACGGTCGGCATCACGGCGGTGTGGACCAGCGATCTCGCACGCGCCCGGCAGACAGGCGAGATCGTCGCAGCCGCGCTGGGGCTGGGCGCCCCGACCGTCGAGCCGGAGCTGCGCGAGCGAAAGTTCGGCGTGTTCGAAGGACTCACGCGCGCGGAGTGCGCGACCCAGCACCCCGAGGCGTGGCGAGCGTGGCTCGCGCAGACGGCGGCGCCGCCGGGCGGCGAGGCGCGCGAGCTCGCGACGGCGCGGATGAGCCGCGCGCTGGGCCGCATCGCCACCACGCACGCCGCCGGCACCGCGCTGGTCATCTCGCATGGCGGCGTGATGCGGCTATGGCTGATGGAGGTGCTCGGCTCGACGGTGCCCCTCATCGGCAACGGCACCACGTTCGAGCTCGAGCACGACGGCACCGCGTTCCGGGCCTCGCGAATACGGTGAACTACGGAGCGACGCGCGCGAGTGGGCGAGCGATGCTGCTCGGATGCGTCGACTGGCAAAGAGCTCTGGGGATGATTTTCGGATCAAGGCGTATGCGGGGACCAATGGCGTGCTGCTGGCCATGGACCTCGACGAATCACGGCGCGCGGGGCTGCTCGGCTTCGCGATCCAGAAGAAGGAAGGCACCAAGCAGCCGCTGTGGCTGTTGAACAACCTCACCTTCGAGGGGAAAGCGCACACGCTGCCGAAGTTCGGCGCGACGCCGAGCAACCTGGCACCGCTGCAAAAGTTCCGGTGGGCCGACTACTCGATCGATGCGGGCACGACCTGCACCTATACGGTGCACCCCGCGTACGGCGATCCCGACGCGCCCGAGCTCGACGATCCGCTCGAGGTGACGGTGAAGACCGACGACGGCGAGCCCGACGGCCACCAGGTGATCTTCAACCGCGCCGTCGCGGCAAGTCAGGCGTTCGGGCGCAAGTTCCCCGAGGTCGACGCACTGCTGAGCAAGGACAAGCAGCTGCCGATCGAGAAGTGGCCGGCGAAGGCGCGCGACTGGCTGCACAACGGCTTGCTCGACCGCATCCTCAAGATGATCGCGCGCGCGAAGGACGCCTCGTGGGCGCTCGACGTGGCGATCTACGAGTACGAGCTGTCGTCGATCGTCGACGCGATCAACGCGGCCCACAAGCGCGGCGTGAACGTGCGCGTGCTCTATCACGCGAAGGCAGGCGACGAGCAGACCGGAGAGAACGAGCACAGCCTCAAGAAGCTGCCCAAGGCCAGCAAGCGCGCACGCGTCACCACGAAGATCTTCCACAACAAGTTCATCGTGCTGTCCAAGGTCGGAGCGTCCGGGGCGCGGACACCGGTCAGCGTGCTGTGCGGCAGCACCAACTTCACGGAGAACGGCGTCTACCGCCAGGCCAACGTCGTCCACATCTCGGACGACAAGGCGCTCGCGTCGTCGTACGCCGCGATCTTCGAGGTCATCTGGAACGACCCCGACGACGTCGGCACCGCGAAGAAGTGGATCACCACCAACAACGTGCTCGACGACAGCGTGCCGCTGTTCGCCGGGTTCTCGCCGCGCAGCAAGCGCACCGATCTCGACGCGTTCATCGACATCATCAAGGGCGCGCGGCAAGACCTGTTGTTCGCGACGGCGTTCGCGTTACCCGATGACATCCTCGATGCCCTGATCGGCCCGCCGAACGATCCGATCCTGCGGTTCGGCATCCAGAACACCGCGAGCCGGATCACCGGCTACCACGCCGATCGCACCGCCGAGTTCACCACCCCTGCCCTGCTGACCAAGGGTCTCGAAGGCTGGGTCAAGGAAGGCCTGCGCGGACAGCGGGGCAACCTGCTGATCCACACCAAGGCGATCGTCGCGGACTTCACGAGCGACGATCCGGTCGTGTTGTCGGGCAGCCACAACCTCAGCGGCTCGGCGAGCAGCGGCAACGACGAGAACTACCTCATCATGCGCGGCGACACCGACCTCGCCGATCGCTATGGCATCGAGGTGCTCCGCTTCTACGAGCACTATCGGTTCCGCTACTACGCGCGCCTGCTGCGCCTCAAGCAGGCCAAGCCGCTGGCGCCGGACAACGCGTGGACCAAGCCGTACTACACGAAGCACGACCTCAAGCACACGTCGCGGCTGCGGTTCGCGGGCCGCACTTAAACCCCAGCGATCGGCTGTGTCGACCCGAGCCCGAGCCCGAGCCCGAGCCCGACCTGAACTTCCGTGGTCGCCTCCAGCCGATCACACGATCCAGAAGCGATGTGTCCGACTCGGCAGCCATCGTTCTCGACGGAAGTTCGTCGATTCCAGTGCCAGCGGTGCGCTGGTCGCGCCCTCGGAGCGGGCTCGGGCTCCACGCGCTACGCGCGCTTGGCTCGGGCTCGGCTCAACAGAAGCGAACCCTGGGGTTACGGTAGTTAGAGCGTGTAGAGGAACGCGAGCAGGTCCTTCTTCTCGGGCTCGGTCAGCTTGGTCCCGAGGATCAAGTTGAAATATTCGACGGTGTCGTCGAGCGTGAGCAACCGATCGTCGTGCAGATACGGCGGCGAGTCCTTGATGCCGCGAAGAGGGAACGTCTTCACCGGGCCGCCTGCCGCGGTGAACCGATCGTTGATGTTCGTCGGCGTGTAGAACCGCTCGGACTTGAGGTCGTGCATCAGGTTGTCACTGTAGATCGGGGACGGATGGCACTCGGCGCACTTGGCCTTGCCGAAGAACAGCGCCTCGCCGCGGATCTCCTGCGGCGTCGCCCTCGTGTGATCGAGGCGCGAGAGCACGTCGAGCTTCGGCGCCGGCGGGAAGTCGAGTAACTCCTGGAACTCGGCCATCGGGTGGACCTGCCCGCCGCGGTCGAGGATGTTGATGCCCTTCTTCTGCGCGATCACCGGATCGCCGTCGAAGTACGCGGCGCGCTGCTCGAACTCGGTGAAGTCCTCGACGGTCTTGAGCGCGCGCTGGGAGCCGAACAGACGCTGCTGATTCACGCCGCGCAGCGTGGGCGTGTCGATCCGGCGGCGGAACTGCTGCGGCCGGATGTCTCCGACGAGGTGCGTGCCCGCATTGGTGTGGCCGTTGACGTGGCAGTCGAAGCACGAGACGCCGATGCTCGCCTTCGCGGTGCGCCGATCCGCCGACATGTTGAACTGCTGCTGCGGGAAGCGCGTGAGCAACAGGCGTAGGCCGTCGAGCTGCTTCGGGTTCAAGATGCCGTTGAACAGCTGATAGAAGTTCGCGTTGGTCACGAGCTGGCCGCGCGTGACGTCGCCGAGGTCCGGTCGCGTCGTGAGGAACATCGGCGGGGGGAACTCGGGCAGCAGGTGATCCGGAATATCGAAGTCGACGTCGAAGCGCGTCAGGTCCTCGCCTTCTTGGCGCTGGATCTCTCGGATGTGGAAGGCCGGGAACACCATGCCGCCCTCGGCTTGCTTGGGATGCGGCAGCGGCAAGAAGCCCTGCGGCCACAGGTTGCGACGCTTGATCTCCGACGGCGTCATGCCCGCGAGCTGCTGCCAGGTGACGCCGGCCGGCAGCTTCACGCGCACGCCGCCTTGCACCGGCTTGTCGCGCGACATCGTCACGCCGTCGACGCGGCGATCCGCGAGGTCGTAGCGCGTCTGCAGCAACGTTCGCTGGCGTTGCATCGCACCGGCCTTCTCGTTCGACAGCTTCGTGAACACCTTGTCGAACGTGGCCTCGTCGACGACGGGCATGAAGCTCTGGTCCGGGAGGTCCGCAGGTGCGGTCGGCTGGGCGGGCGCCGCCTGGACAGTCGGGTCGTCGGTACGTGCGAGCACCGCGACAGCGGCGACACCGACGAGCGCGGTTGCCCCGGTGAGGAGCGCGAGGCGCATTCGATTCCGCATGGTTCCTCCTAGACTGCGAGGAGGACGTGCAAGCGCGACACCGCGCGGCCGTGCGCCGATGAGACTTGATCCGTCGCGCGCGCGGCCGACTCACTCGAGCGAACAACGCCCCTCGGAGGATCGACATGGTTTGGAAGACGCTCGCCGCCGTAACCCTCGTGACAGGGTGCAGCCTCGCACCCACCTCCCCGACGGGAGACGACGATGTCGAATCACCCATGGGTGAACAACCCGGGTCGACGCCGCCGCGCATGATCGTGCGGCTGACCGATGCTCCCGCCGCGTTCGAGGCGGTGTGGGTCGATATCAGCCGCGTCGAGATCGAGTCCTCCGCCGACGGGTGGAGCACGCTCGTCAACGAGCCGCAGCGCTTCGATCTGCTGACGTTGCGCGACGGCGTGACGGCAGCGATGGGAGATGCGGAGCTCGCCGCCGGTCACTACGGCCAGCTACGCCTGATCGTCGACAGCGCGTCGGTCGTCGTCGGCGGCATCGAGTCGCCGATGACGATCGCGAGCGGCGCGCAGACCGGGGTCAAGATCCCGCTCGATCGCGACCTCGAGGCCAACATGACCTACACGCTGACCCTCGACTACGACGCCGAGAAGAGCGTGAAGAGCACGGGCCAGGGCTACCTGATGACGCCGGTGGTTCACGTCAAGGAGATGGTCGGCACGCCTGCACAGCCCGAGCCCGAAGCGCCCGAGCCCGAGCAGCCCGCCCCCGATGCCGGCGAGCCCGACTCCGGCGAGCCCGACGCCGGCGAGCCCGACGCCCCGCCGATCCTGTAGCTCCGTCTGGAATCAGACGCGCGCGGAGCCGAGCCCGGTCGCTTCGGCCGCGAGCGCGAGGCGCAGCAGCGAGGTCTCTCCGCCCGGCGGCGCGACGAACATGATCGACAGTGGGCGCCCGCGATCGTCGACACCCGACGGCGCCGCGATCGCAGGAAGATCGACGAGGTTCGCGAGCGGCGTGAATGCGCCCAGCGCGCGCAACAGCGGGATGCTCGCCTTGCCCGCGAGCAGCGCCGGCGAGATCGCCGGCGGTGGGATCGCGGTCGTCGGCATCGCGAGGATCGGTGTCCGCGCGAACGCGCGCTCGGTCGCCTCGCGCAGCGCCGTGCGCTGTGCCTCGAGCGCCGCGATGTCGGAGGCGGAGAACGAGCGTCCGAGCGCGAGGCTCGTGCGGCCCGCCGTGGTCGTCCCACACCCCGCGTACGGTCCCGACGCGAGCTCGTGCGCGCCGGTCATCCCGCCGAGGAAGGTCACCGTCTCGAGCCCGGGCAGCGGCACCTCACGCACCTCGGCGGCGAGCGCGCCGAGCATGCGGTCGAACGCGCGGCGGATCGATCGAGCGACGCGCGCCGACGCGAACGCGGGCACACCGAAGGTGCTCGGCGTCCACGCGGTCAGCGGCGTCACCGGCTCTCCCGCCATCACCTGCCACAGCCGCACGCAGTCGGCGGCGGTGCGCGTCATCGGGCCGATCTGCGCGAGCGTCTGTACCGGCGTGTGGATGCCGTCGCGCGGCAGTGCGCGCTGGCCCGGCTTGAGGCCGACGAGGCCGCAGAACGCGGACGGAATGCGCACGCTGCCGAGCCCGTCGCCGCCGACGCCGTAGCGCGCGAGTCCTGCCGCGACGGCGACCGCGGTGCCGGTGCTCGAGCCGCCCGGGGCGTAACCCGGCGCGACGGGGTTGCGCGGCATCGGGTAGTGCATCACCGAGCCGATGCCGTCGACGCCGAGCTCGGTCATCTTGGTCTTGCCGACGATGCGGCCGCCCGCAGCGACGATGCGCGCGACGACCGTCGCATCGCGCTGCGCGAGCTCACCCCCATCGGCCATGCCGACGCCGGTGCGCAGGCCCGCGACGTCGATCTGATCCTTGATCACGACGCCACCGTCGAGGATGCCGGGCGGTGCCTCGCGCGGCAGGATGTTCTCGACGAACGGGCTCGGGCTCGCGACGCCGTCGTCGTCGAGCGGCGCCTGGCGCGCGAACCACTCGGCGGCCATCACCGGCACCGGCGTGCGAGCGAGCCACGTGAGCGCACGGCCGGGGCGCCGGCGGGTCAAGAACGTCTGCGCGAGCTGTTCGAGGCGACTCACCCGCCGACTCTACTGCCGAGTGCCCCGCGGCGCGCCGATAAGACGCGCCACGCTCACGGCGTGTGCGGGTCGTGCAGCTCGGCGCCGCTGCTCGACGAGCCGCCGCGCGAGATACCGACGGCGCGGATGATCGTCGCGATCACGAGCACGCACAGCCCGAGGCCGACGTTGATGAGTGACTCGCCGACACCGGCGACGACGTACACGCCGAGCTGGTCGGGCTTCTCGGTGGCGAACGCGAACGAGTTGATCACGCCGACGACGAAGCCGAGGCACGACGTGAGCAAGACGAGGAACGACAGTGCGCGCACGATCTGGACGTGGCGGGCGTCGGGGCGCCGCGCACAACGGATCGCCGCGACGATCAGGATCAAGCCTGCGATCGTGGTGGGGTACATCCCCCAGCCACCGTCACGAAATGCGTCGAACATGTGGTTCTCCTCGGTGAGCAGACATCCTCAGCGGACCTCGGTTGCACGCCACTCCCCGGACGCCAGCCCGTCGAGCGTATACGGTCCGATCGCGGTACGGATCAGGCGCAGCGTCGGCAGCCCGACCGCCGCGGTCATCCGGCGGACCTGGCGGTTGCGGCCCTCGCGGATCACGAGCTCGAGCCAGCAGTCGGGGACGGTCTTGCGGAACCGCACGGGTGGATCGCGCGGCCACAGCCACGCGGGCGTCTCGATCGCGCGCACCTCGGCGGGCAGCGTCCAGCCGTCCTTCAGCTCGACGCCCGCGCGCAGCTTCGCGAGCGCCTCCTCGCGTGCGGTGCCCTCGACCTGGACGCAGTAGGTCTTGGGCGCCTTCCACCGCGGATCGGTGAGGCGCTGGTTGAGGCGGCCGTCGTCGGTGAGCAGCAGCAGGCCTTCGCTGTCGTGATCGAGGCGCCCCGCGGCGTACACGCGCGGCGGCAGCCCGAACTGCGCGAGCGTCGGGCGGCCCTCCGCGTCGGTGAACTTGCAGTGGACCCCGTACGGTTTGTTGAGAGCGATCAACATCAGGCGTCGTCGCGCCGGCGTTGCGCTTCGAGCACCGCGCGCACGTGGCGGAACAGCGCGCGCGCCGCGCCCGGCGGCTTGCCGGTGTCGCGCTCGCGACGTGCGTTCGCGATCAGCTGCGGCAAGGGCTCCTCGGTGCCGCCGGGGAACTCCGCGGCGGCCGCCGGGTCCTCGATCAACCGGTTCCGCCAGCGCTCGGCGGCGTGGAACAGCTGCGGCTCGGCGGCGCCCGTCGCGCGCACGTTCGCGAGGCGCTTCTCGATCGCCGCGAGCTCCTCGTCGTCGATGCGGCGCAGCTCCCCCGCGAGCGAGCGCTCGGCGCGCCGGCGCGCGACGTGCGAGGTGACCGCGCGCGCCCGCGCGACGACCTCGGCGGTGTCCTCGTCGAGCTCGAGCTTGGGCAGCGTCGAGGCCGGCAGCTCCATCAGCGTCTTGGCGAGGCCGGCCGAACGATCGCCGGCGTCGCGCCGCTGCTTCTTCGCTTGCTGGCGGCGACTCGGTTCCTCGCGGTCGTCGTCGGTCATGGCTGCATCATCGCCGAGAGTGCTACCGTGCGCCCCATGTCCGGCCGCGAGATCGAGTTCTTCTTCGATGTTGGGTCCTCGTACAGCTACCTCGCGGCGACACAGATGCCACTCGTCGCGCAGCGCACGGACACGCCGGTGCGCTGGCGGCCGTTCCTGCTCGGCGCGGTGTTCAAGGCCACCGGCAACGACCTCCCGATCCGCGTTCCCGCCAAGGCGAAGTGGATGCTCGCCGACATGCACGCCTGGTCGAAGCACTACGGGGTTCCGTTCACGATGCCGTCCCGGTTCCCGCTCGTCACGCTGCGCGCGCAGCGCCTGCTCGCCGCCGTCGAGCGCGCCCACTCGGGTGCGGTGCCCACCGTCGCGCGCGCCCTGTTCGACGCGTTCTGGACCCGCGACGAGGATCCGACGAGCGATCCGGTGATCGCGGCCGCACTCACCGCCGCGGGCCTCGACGCCGCGCCGCTGATCGCTGCGATCGAGACCCAGGAGATCAAGGACCACCTGCGCGCCACCACCGACGAGGCGGTCCGGCGCGGTGCGTTCGGCGCCCCGGCGATGTTCGTGGGTGACGCGCTGTTCTGGGGCAACGACCGGATCCCGCTGCTCGAGGCGCACCTGCGCTGACCATGCCGCCCGAACCGCGCGAGATCGCGTCGGGCGCGTCGGGCCGGCAAGTCGATTGGTCGGGACCGCAGGACCGCGGGTGTCGCACCTACGGGCAGGTGGCGAGCTGGCCCGTCCCCGTGCGCGTGACGTCGTCGCCGACCGCGATGGCGGTGTCCTCGACGGTATGACCGCGGGTGTCGGTCACGCGCAGCGTGTACGGGCCCGGTCCGAGGCCGTCGGCCTCGACGAAGTAGTTGTAGTCGACGCGCTCGATCGCCTGCCACGCGCCGCCCGCGTCCTGCGCCTCGAGCTTCGCGATCGGATAGCGGTGGTTGCGGACCTGGATCGCGGTCCAGTACTGGCTCGAGCCGTCCTTGAAGTGATACGCGAGCGGCCCCGTGACGGGACACGCGACCTCGTGCCACGTGATCGGCACGCGCCCCGCCGAGAGCGGCGAGATCATCGCGAACGCTTCGCGGCTGAGATCGAGGTCGCCCGACGCGCATTCGGGGCACTTGTCGACGACGCGAACGGTGACCTTGCCCGTCGGACCGGTCACCTCGAGGCACGCGCCGCACCACGCGGCGACGTCGTAGTCGGGGGCGTTGATCGCGGCGACCATGAGGTCAGCGGGGGTCGCGTCGAAGCTGCAGTTCCCGGCGCCCGTCGCGTCGTAGTACGTGCCCTCGCCGGTCGCCTCGGGGCGCGCGGCGCTGCAACTGCCGCCCGTGGCGTCGTCGTCAGGTGCGGACGACGAGCCACCGCACGCGGCGACGATCGCGACGAGAACCACCCACCTCATCGGGACCAGCATCGCGCGTCCCGGGCGCCGGCTTCAAGCGCGATCTCGTCACGGCGTGAGGGCGCGCTCGATGCTGAGGTCGAGCGTGCTGCGCAGCTCGTCGAGCATGCCGGCGATCGAGGCGTCGGAGATCCCGAGGGTCGTGCGCAGGCGGCGGCGGACGTTCGCCCACAAGTCGGCGCGCGCGGCCGTGAGCCACCGCGCCGCGGTCACGCGGTGGATGCGATAGATCGCGCCGAGGTCATCGATGGTGAGCCCGTCGAGCAGGTGCTGGCGAAGGAGGTTGCGCTGGCGCGGCGTCAGCTCGGCGAGACCGTCATGGAAGGCCTGCTTGATCAGCGCGGCGTGCTCGCGCTTGGCCAGGGCGAGCGCGGGATCGAGGTCGGGCGCGGCCGCCTCCCACAGCGTGTCATCCAGACCGACGAGGCGCTGCTCGCGGCGCAGCTCGCTGATCGCAGCGCGGATCGTGATCACGCGCAGCCACACGGCGAGCGCTCCATGGCCGCCGAACTCGGCGATCCGCGGGCCGCTGGCGTCGGTCCCGACGAGCAGCTTCTCGCGCACACCGGCGACGACGTCGGCAGCACGTTCCGCGCCGAGCAAGCGCGCCGCCGCTCGTTGCAGCTCGGGGGTGAGGTGCGCCTCGAACCACGCGAGCGCCGCGGGAACGCGCCGCACCAGCGCACATACCAGGTGCACGTCGGCCGCGTTGCGCTCCGGGATCCACGCCGCCGGCGAGCGCGTATCGTCGGCGTGCGCGCCCAGGTGTGCCGCGATCGCGGCCGGATCGACCGCGATCGCAGGATGCGCGTCGGCACCGCGCGCGATGGCGGCGGCCAGCGCGGGTGCGAGCTCGTCGACGGGCACGGCCGCCTCGCCGGCCGGCAAGGCCGCGACGAACGCATCGACGAGCGCAGACACCCGCTGACTATAGCGCGGGCTATCGCTGCTTCGTCTGCGCGGCGAGGAACGCGCGGATGTCCTTGACCAGCTCGCCCTCGCGTCCGGTGGTCGACAGGGTCGCGTCGTCGACAGGCTCGAGCGCGTGCCGCGCCATCGCGATGCCCTCGGCACGCTGGCCGGCCTCGACCAGCGCTTGTGCGAGCACGAACCGCGAGAACGCGATGTAGCCGACGCCGGCCTTCGTGGCCTCTCGGATCGCCAGCGCCTGGCGCGCTTCGGCGACGCCTTCCGCCATGTGGCCGAGGAGGAGCTGCGCGTGCGCGAGGCTCGAGTGCACGTTGGCGAGGAGCGGGTGCTGCGCGCCGAGCTTGGCGATGAAGATCTCGCGTGCGCGCTCGAGGTGCGGCAACGCGTCGTTCGGCCGCTTGGCATCGAGCAGCGTGGACGCGAGGTTGTTATGCGCGATCGCCGCGGCGTGAGAGTCCGCGCCTTCGGTCCGCGTGACCGCGGCGAGCTCCTCCTCGATCAGCGGGATCGCTCTGTCGAGCTCGCCGAGGTTGCCGTAGATGCTCGCCAGGTTCCCGAGCAGGCGCGCGCGTCGCGGGTTGGCCGTGCCGAAGCTCGCGTCGAAGATCGCGAGCGCCCGCTCGCCGCGCGCGACCGCCTCCCGCTGGCGACCGAGGTAGTCGAGCGGCTCGACCATGCTCGACAGCACGAACACCAGGCCCGGCGCCTCGGGACCGAGCGCCGCGGCAAGCTCGCGCTCTGCCCCTTCGAGCTCGGCGAGCGCGCCGGCATGGTCGCCGGCGGCGATCATCGCGCGCGCGAGGATCTGACGCCGGCGCGTACGTTCGCCGATGGGAAGCTCCTCGCTGCTCGCGAGCGACCGCCGGATCGCTGCGAGGGCCGCCGCGTGATCGCCGCGGCGCAACTCGACGAGCCCGAGCGCGATCTCGTACGTCGAGCGCACGCGTGGTGGCTCGTCGAGCCGCTCGATCACCGCCGCGGCCAAGCGCAGTGCATCGCGTGCTTCGGGCAGCCGCACGCCGTCCTCACCCGCGAGCACGGCCATCTGGATCCAACCGAGCAGCTTGGCGCGCTCCGCACCACCGCGCTCCGCCGATGCGATCGCGGTGACGAGGTGCTCGCGCGCCGCCTCCGTCTCGCCGAGGTCGCGCTCGTCGGCGGACAGCTCGATCAACACCTTCGCACGCAGCGCTGGTGCATCGGCGAGCTCCGCATCGAGCGCGCGCAAGCTCGCCACCGCCTCGCGGACGCGCCCGACCTGTGCGTCGGCCTCCGCCTCGGCGAGCCGCGCCTCGAAGGCGCGCGCGCGTTCGTCGGTGAGCTCGGCGACGCGCTCGTCAAGCCGCGTGCAGTCCTCGGGCGCCGGCAGTCGATCGACGACCTCCGCGGCCGTCGCGATCACGTCCGCGCCTCCGGCGGCCCACCGGCGCAGCAGTGCATCCAGGCCCACGCGCTGGCGCTCCAGGCAGCGTGCCTTCGACGTCGCGAGCTCGTCGCGCTCCGCTCGACAGACCTCGATGCGGGTCGTGCGCCAGCGTGCGACATGTCGATCGATCGTCCCTCGTGCGTACCGCCAGCCGGCGTCGGCGGCAGGTTGTCGGCTCGCCGCGAACACCGTGCCGAGCTCCGCTTGTCGCTGTCCGTTCCACGTCGCATCGATCGCCGCCGTCACATCACGGCATCGATCGACCGTGGCCGCGCGCTCGAACATCATCGCGGTCGTGATGGCGCCGGCGACCACCACCGCGCCACCCGCGACCCACCAGCCCGTGGCATCGCGTGGCGCGAGCGCATCGGCGAGGGCGGCCATCGAGGGCCACCGGCGCGCCGGATCGAACGCGAGCCCGCGGCGCAGCGCGGCCCGCACGCGACGAGGAATCGCGCTGCCGAGCACCGGGCGATCGGTCTTCATCGCCGCGACCACACTCGCCGTGTCATCGCCCGCGAACGGCCGCGTCCCCGACAGCGCCTCGGCGAGCGCGACGCACAACGCGAACTGATCCGATCGCCCGTCGGCGGCACCACCCAGGTGCTGCTCCGGCGCCATGTACGCCGGCGTGCCGACCGTGCCGCGGGTGCGCGTGAGCCGCGGATCGCTCGCACCGTCGTCGGCTCCCACCGCACGCACCGGCGGCGCGTCGAGGGTAGCGCGCGCGAGGCCGAAGTCGGTGACCCGTGCGTGCCCGGCGTCGTCGACGATCACGTTGTCGGGCTTCACGTCGCGATGGATCACATCGGCCGCGTGGGCCGCCGCCAACCCCGCGGCGCACTGCCGGAAGACGTCGACGATCGTCGCCGCGCTCCGCCGCTCGGCCGCGAGCCACGCCCGCAACGACACGCCCGGTGCACGTGCGAGCGCGACGAACACTGCGCCTCGCCAGCGCCCGACGTCGAACACGCGCACGACATGCTCGTGATCGATGCGGGCGAGCAGCCGCCCTTCGCGCAGCATGCGTTGCTGCACGAGCTCGTGTTCGGGCTCGCCCAGCCGCGGCTGCACGACCTTGATCGCGAGCTCGCGATCTAGCTCCGGGTCGCGTGCGAGGTAGACGACGCCCATCGCGCCCGCTCCGAGCTCGCCGACGATCGTGTAGCGACCGACGACGTCACCTGGCGCGGGCAGCCTGGGTGCTTCGACCTCGCGCCGTGCCGCGCGCCCGAGCTCCGACAGCGTCACGCGGCAGCTGGCGCACTGGTCCACGTGGACCTCGAGCGCATCACGCGCACCATCGTCGAGCATGCCGCCGACGAAGTCGCTGAACGCGCGAGGCTCCGGGCACCGCATGGCGTCGTTATCGCATCAGCTCACGTCTAATTGGTGGCCTCGCAGCAGCACTCCTCGTGCTGCCAGGGCTTGAGGTCCGTGGAGCCGATCACGGCCGACGGCACCTCGGAGCACCCCTGCGGCAGGACGACCGGGTCCTGGCCAAACCCGCCGTAGGTCGAGAATCCACCCGCGGTACCGCCGCCATACGAGTAAACGAAGTTGGGGGCCGCCCCTGCCTGGCTGCATTTCGCCGAACACTGCATGGGCACTCCGCCATGCGTGGAAGCCGCGCAGATCGAGTCACAGGTTGCACGAGTGAAGCCGGCCGGGTTGCCGCTTCGGTTGTCGAGCGTCACCGTGCCACACGCTCCGTTCGCGCAATAGGTGGGCTGACTCGTGGCGGAGGCGCCGTTCGGGTACTGGACGGTCGCGCTGCCGCAGGCCGGCTCGCACGTCAACGCGGAATCGGGGCTGGCAGCATCGATAGTCGATAGCGGCGCGTCGACATTGCTCGCGGCGTCGACCTGAGCCACCGCATCCGGCCGAGGCCCCGAGTCGTCATCCCCTCCGCAGGAGTAGAGAAGCCACCCGGCAGCGATGAGCCCAGAAAACGCGAGGGAACCGAGTCGAGAGCTCGTCATGAGTCTTCCTTTCGGAAGGCACACGCGCGACCTCGCTCGCAGTTGCACGGTTTTTTTGGGCTAGCGCGCGGCGGCGGCCTCGAGCGTGCGCTTCATCGTCGAGAGCGCCTGGTCCTGCATGCCGGCGATCGGCGCCTCCGCCGCGTGCGGCAAGAAGTCCGTCGTCCACACGACCCGGCAGCCACCCGGTGCATCGAGCACCTCGATCACCGCGTGGTAATGCGTCGTCGCGCCGCCCTCCACGCACCATGCGAGCCGATGGCGATCGTTGTCGATCGAGAGGATCGGCTCGCGCACCACCATCCCGTTGCCGAACGTGACCATGCGCGCGTCGCTGCCATCGAGCTTCGTATCGACGACGAAGCCGGGCACGAGCCGCGTGTGCAAGGCGCCGATATCGCGCAGCGCGTCCCAGACCAGCGCGCGCGGCGCGCCGATCACGATCTCCTTGTGCAGCGTCGCCATGACGAGACGGGCTGCATCGGCTGTGCCGGTACACTCCCGGGAGTCCCGCGAGCAACGGTGAATTTCGCACCGCGCTCTCGCGCGTCCACGGCGCCGGTGCGATGCCTCCCGCATGAAGCTCTCGCTGATCTCGCTCGCTCTGCTCGCCGCGGTCGGCACCGCCACCGCGCAGCCCGCACCAGCGCCGGCGCGCAAGGCCGGCCCGAGGAAGGCGGCCGCCGCGACCCAGGTCACGTGGCTCGGCCACGCCGCATTCCGCATCGTCACGCCGTCGGGCAAGACGCTGCTCGTCGATCCGTGGCTGTCCAACCCGTCGAATCCCACCGGCAAGGACGAGGCGAAGTCGACCAAGGCCGACCTCATCCTCATCACCCACGCGCACTTCGATCACGTCGGCGACGCGACCGACATCGCGAAGCGCACCAAGGCCAAGCTCGTCGCGACCTTCGATCTCGGCAACGCGATCGTCGGCAGCGGCTTCCCGAAGGACCAGTTCGGCATGGACACCGGCGGCAACTTCGGCGGCACGCTCTCGCTGCTCGACGGCGAGGTCAACGTGACGTTCGTCCCCGCCATCCACAGCTCCGTCACCGGCGACGGCAAGGCGGCCGGCAACCCGGGCGGCTTCGTGATCGCGGTGACCGGCGGCCCGACCATCTATCACACCGGCGATACCGACGTGTTCGGCGACATGGCGCAGATCGGGAGGTTCAAGAAGATCGATCTCATGCTCGCGTGCATCGGTGGCCACTTCACGATGGACCCGCGGCGCGCCGCCGAGGCCGCGAAGCTCGTCAGGCCCAAGCAGATCGCGCCGATGCACTACGGCACGTTCCCGGTGCTCAAGGGCACGCCCGCCGAGCTCGGCACCGCGCTCAAGAAGTCGGCGCCCGGCGTGAAGCTCGTGACGCTCGAGGTCGGTAAGCCGATCACGCTCTGACGTTCGTCGGCGCCGAGCTCGGGCGGTTCGCGACGACTACGTTAAGCGTTAGGTTCGCCGTGTCATGCGCGCTGGTGATGACGTGGCGTTCTTGCAGTGGGCGCTGCCGCGGCTGCACCTGCGGTGGGAGGGGTTCCGCCGGGTGCGCGGTCAGGTGTGCAAGCGCATCGCGCGGCGCATCGACGAGCTCGCGCTGCCCGGCTTCGCCGCCTATCGCGCGTACCTCGAGCAGCACGCCGGCGAATGGGCGCGGCTCGACGAGCTGTGCCGCGTCACGATCTCCCGCTTCTATCGCGACCACGCCGTGTTCGCGCAGCTCGAGCACTTGGTGCTGCCCGAGCTCGCGACACGGGCCGCGGCGCGCGGTGTGCTGCGCTGCTGGAGTGCGGGCTGCGCGTCGGGCGAAGAGCCGTATACGCTCGCGATCGTGTGGCGGCTGCGCGTCGCGCCGGCGTTCCCGGCGCTCCGCCTGCACGTGCTCGCCACCGACGCCGATGCCCACCTCCTCGAGCGCGCCCGCCGTGGCTGCTACGACCCGGGCACCTTGAAGGAGCTGCCGGCGGAGCTGCGCGAGGCGGCGTTCGACGCGACCGGCGACGAGCTCTGCGTGCGTGCATCGTTCCGCGACGACGTCGAGCTCGTGCAGCACGACCTGCGCGCGCCGGCGCCCGCGGGCCCGTTCGACCTCGTGCTGTGCCGCAACGTCGCGTTCACCTACTTCGACGACGCGTTGCAGCGCGAGCGGCTCGCGCACCTCGCCGACCGGATCGTCCCCGGTGGTGCGCTGGTCATCGGCGGGCACGAGCGCCTGCCCCAAGGCGTCCTGGCCCCCTGGCTCCCGAGCATCTTTCGCAAGCCCTGACTTGCGCGGCGCCCGCGGCGTGGTTATCAGCCCAGGCGATGCCCGCCGAACAGCACGAGTTCCAGGCCGAAGTGAAGCAGCTGCTGGACCTCATGGTCCACTCGCTGTACTCCGACAAAGACATCTTCCTACGCGAGTTGATCTCGAACGCGTCGGATGCGTGCGACAAGCTCCGATTCGAGCACCTGACGCGCTCAGAGCTCGCCGCCGACGACCTCCACCTCCGCCTCGAGGGAGACAAGGCGGCGCGCACGCTGAAGATCACCGACAACGGCATCGGCATGACGCGCGAGGAGGCGATCAAGAACCTCGGCACGATCGCGCGCTCGGGCACCAAGGAGTTCCTCGGCGCGTTGAAGGCCGCCGACAACAAGCAAGCGCCCGAGCTGATCGGTCAGTTCGGCGTGGGCTTCTACTCCGCGTTCATGGTCGCCGACCGCATCGAGGTGGTGACGCGGCGAGCGGGCACCGACGGCGCGACGCGCTGGGTGTCGACGGGGGATGGCGCGTACACCGTCGAGGACGCGACGCGCCCGCACGCCGGCACGACGATCACGCTGCACCTCAAGCCGGTCGACGTCGAGCACGGCATGCGCGACTACACCGACGACAACGTCCTGCGCGACATCGTGAAGCGCTACTCGGACTTCGTCGCGTATCCGATCCGCGTCGGCGACCAGACGCTCAACTCGATGAAGGCGATCTGGGATCGCCCGAAGGCCGAGGTCACCGAGGACGAGTACAAGGAGTTCTACCGGCACATCAGCCACGACTGGAACGAGCCGCTGCGCACGATTCCGGTGCGCATGGAGGGCACCTTCGAGGCGTATGCGTTGCTCTACCTCCCGAGCAAGCCGCCGTTCGATCTGTACAGCGCCGAGATGAAGCGCGGCCTGCAGCTGTTCGTCAAGCGCGTGTTCGTGATGGACGAGTGCAAAGAGCTGATGCCCACGCACCTGCGGTTCGTGCGCGGCGTCGTCGATGCGCACGACCTCTCGCTCAACGTGTCGCGCGAGATCCTGCAGAAGGACCGCCAGATCCAGGTCATCCGCAAGCAGCTCGTGAAGAAGGTGCTGAGCACGCTGGAGGAGCTCAAGCGCGACAGCTTCGACGACTACCTCACGTTCTGGGCGGCGTTCGGCCCCGTGCTCAAGGAGGGCCTGCTCGCCTACGACACGCAGGACAAGGACAAGCTGCTCGATCTGGTCGTGACGTCGTCGACGCACGATCCGAACAAGCTGACGTCGCTCGAGCAGTACGTCGCCCGCATGAAGGAAGGCCAGGAGGAGATCTACTTCCTCACCGGGCCGTCGAAGGAGACGCTCGTGAAGTCGCCGCTGCTCGAGACGTTCGCGGCGAAGGGCTACGAGGTGCTGCTGTTCTCCGATCCTGTCGACGAGCTGTGGCTCGAGCAGGCGCCACGGTTCAAGGACAAGGCGCTGCGCTCGATCGGCCGCGGCGACGTGAAGCTCGGCACCGACGAGGAGCGCGAGCGCGAGGGCGAGCAGCTCGAGGCCAAGCAGAAGGAGTACGCCGATCTGCTCGCGCTGTTCCGCGTGCACTTGCAGGACGACATCAAGGAAGCGCGGCTGTCGAATCGGCTGACGTCGTCGGCGGTGTGCCTCGTCGCCGACGAGCACGACATGACGCCGCGCATGCAGAAGATGATGGAGGCGCTCGGCCACGCCGCGCCGAAGGCCAAGCCGGTGCTCGAGCTCAACCCGACGCACCCGCTGATCGGCAAGCTGCAGGCGCTGTTCGTCGAGAACAAGGCGGACCCGCGCCTCGCCGCGTACGCGAAGGTGCTGCTCGGGCAAGCCCACCTCGCGGACTCGGGCCAGCTGCCCGACGCGAAGGCGTTCTCCGACGCGCTCGGCGATCTGCTGCTGCGCGCGGTGTAGCTACCAGATCGCGCCATGTGCGCGCGCGTCGTCGTCGGGGCTCGGTCTCGCCGCGTAGTAGTGCGCCGCCACGACCGCCCGCACGTGCCCCTCGGGGCAACGCAGCGGCGCCGGATGGCCGTGCCAGTGATCCTCGCCGTACGCCATCACGACCAGGCGATCGGGGAGCGGCGCGATCGAGACCTCGCAGCGCGTGCGCGCGCGATCCCAGAGCTCGAGCTCTCCGCCCCACGCGGCGTCCCAGGTGCGCGGGGCGTAGTAGAGGACGCTCGCCACGCGCTGGAGGTGACGCGCGCTATCACGGTTGAAGTCGACGTGCACGCCGAGGTGGCCCCCCGGCACCGTCGCGAGCAGGCCCGCCCCCGTGAAGTGCGGATCGGGGATCAGATCGCGGCGCGCGAACAGCGCACCGAGAAAGTCGAGGAACGCCATCCCGTTCAGCTCCGCGAGCAACCACCGCAGCTCGGTCGCGACGTCCTCGAACCCCGTGCGCTGCAGCTGCCCGAGACGTCCGGCTTGCTCGGCGTAGTCACGGCGCTTCCACCCGGGATGCGTGACCGGCGGAAACGCGCGCGCGACGGCCTGGGCGCGTGCCTCCCCGAGGAGCCCGTCGACGACGAGGTGAGGAAACGGCCGAGCCGCTGCCAGCTCCGCGGCCCGGGCGCGGCCGAGCGCCGTCAAGGCGGTGCGATCGAGCGACCACGGCTCGTGCGGCGACAGGCTGCCGGCGTACGCGCTCACGGTTGGAGCCTACGTCATGGCTCGCCGCGTGCGGAGTTTGCGGTACGTTGGTGCTGTGATCTTGCTCGTGGAGGACGACGAGGACGTCCGCGATATGCTGGCCTTGACCCTCGAGGTGAACGGCTTCGAGGTCACGACCGCCGAGCATGGCGCCCGCGCGCTCGAGTGTCTCGCCCGCCGCCGCCCCTGCATGATGATCCTCGACCTGGTGATGCCGGGTATCGACGGCCGCGAAGTCCTCGCACGCATGCGCGAGCAGCATTACGAGCTTCCCGTCGTCGTGATCTCCGCGCTCGATGCTCCCCCGCCCGAGGGCATCGTCGCGACCCTGCGCAAGCCGTTCGAGACCCAGGCGCTGCTCGCGCTCGCCGCGCGTTACTGCACCTGCCGCGCGGGGCTCACCGCGGCGCCGCCCTGAACCAGCGGAACGCGCATCACGAACCGCGTGTAGGGTGCATCGGCGTCGAGCTCGAGCGTCCCGTAGTGGGCCTCGACGATGCTCCGCGACAGGCTCAGGCCGAGCCCGGTGCCGCGATCGGGGCCCTTCGTCGTGTAGAACGGGTCGAACAGCCGATCGCGTGCCTCGGGCGGGATGCCGGCGCCACTGTCCGACACGGCGATCACGAGCCAGCCGCCGTTCGCCTGCGCCTCGACCTTCACCCACCGCGTGGGCTGCGATGACACCGCGTCGAACGCGTTGCTCATCAGGTTCACCAGCACCTGAGACAGCTGCACCGAGCGGCACGAGATGACCAGCTCGGGTGGAATCCTCGCGACGGCGAGCTCGACGTTCTGCTCGGAGAACCGCTTCTCGCACAGCTCGAGCGCCTCGCCCACGACGCGCTCGACCGGCGTGTCGGTGAACGGATCCTTGCTCGCATCACGCGAGAGCGAGCGCAGGGCGTCGATGATCCGATCCGCCCGCGCGACGATGCGCTGGATGCGCTCGCCGAGCTGCTTCACCAGCGCGGGATCATCGGAACGCTCGACGACGTGCCCCGCCGCGAGCTGGATCGCCTGCAGTGGATTGCGGATCTCGTGCGCGATGCCGCTCGCCATCTGCCCGAGCGATGCCAGCCGCTCCGTCTGCGCGGCGCGCGCCTGCGTGCGCACCAGGCGCTCGCTCGCGGTCCGCTCGACGTACGCGAACACGATCGCACCGCTCACGATGAGCGTGAACGCGAGGAGCGGTGCATACACGACGTAGATCTTGAGGATGTTCTCCGGCGTCTCCGGTTCGATGGCGGCGGTCACGAAGTACGCGATGGCGGGCATGACCGCGAACACCGCGAGCTTGCCCCGCTCGTGCAGCCCGAACATCAAGAACGGCGCGATCGAGAGCGGCAGAAACACCGCGCGCAGCTCCGTCGTCGCGCCCGCCCCGATCACGCCGAACAGGATCACCGCATTCGCGGTCAGCAGGAACAAGACGCGGGACAGCGTGGTGTGCCCGCGCGTGTTGAGCATCCAGCACCCGGTGAACAGCACGCTGCCGAGCACGTCGACCACCACCACCCGGTAGGCGCGGCCGTACAGATCGATCGGCAGGCTCGACAAGGTCAGCACGGCTCCGATCAGCGCGAGGGCGTTGGTCACGCGGAGGTGGCGCGTCAAACGCTCGGGGAGCGCATCGGTGACGCCCGCAGACAGCAGCCGGCTGATCGCCTTCACGCCCGTAACCTACCGCGCACCTCTTGCGCGCGCCCGGCCGCGCGAGCCCCGCGGGCGCAAACACCGCGCGTGCGCCGTTCCCCGGGCCTGGCGAATCCCTTGCACTACCTCTCGGCATGCGTCGAATCACCATCGCCGTCGCCGATGCTTCGCGGGCCCGCCTGTTCGCGTACGAGAGAACCGCCACCCCCGGCGGACTCCACGAGGAGCTCACCGAGCTCACCGACCTCATCAACCCGGCGCCCCGCGAGGCCCACGACGACGAGCTCGACGACGAGTTCGCGCGCACCATCGTCGACGCGATCGACGCGCAGCTGCGCGCGACGCGGCCGCGGCGGCTGATCATCTGCGCGAGCACGCGCATGCTCGGCCGCCTGCGCGATGCGCACCGCGGCGCGTGGCCCGGCGCGCCCGAGGTCGACGAGGTGCCTCGCAACGTCGTGCGGCTCTCCGGCCACGAGCTCCGGGCGTACCTCGGGCGCCGCTACCTGCTGCCCGCGCGCGCCTCCTTCGACCAGGCGAGCATGTCCTGACCACCACCGTCCACGATCGCATCGCGCGGCCCCAGGAGCTCGCGCGGCTCCCGCCGGCACACGTGGCACCGTGATGCGTTAGTGTGGTGGACACCGTGATCAAGAAGCTCCACCACGCCGCCTATCGCTGCCGCGACTCCGAGCAGACGCGCGCGTTCTATGAGGACTTCCTCGGCCTCCCGCTCGTCACCTCGCTGCGCCTGGGCGCGACGCGCACCGGCCGCACGACCGACACGCTGCACACGTTCTACCGCCTCGCCGACGGCTCGTGCATCGCGTTCTTCGAGGCGCCCGACCTGCCGTTCGACTTCAAGACGCAACACGACTTCGATCTGCACATCGCGTTCGAGGTCGAGGCCGCCACCCTGCACGCCATGTTCGAGAAGGGCAAGGCGGCCGGCATCGAGACCCGCGGCGTCATCGATCACGGCCTGTTCGACTCGATCTACTTCCGCGATCCCAACGGCTACGTCATCGAGCTGTGCACCAAGCGCCCGGGCCACGACGCCGGCATGGATCCCGCGCTCAACCGCGCGCGCGCGATCCTCGACGACTGGCAGCGCGACTGATCGGTCAGGGCGAGCGCCGCCAGCCGCCGCCGAGGGCCTGGTAGACGTTCACCACCGCCAGGAACTGCTGCTTCTTGGTCTCGATCAGCTCCATCTCGGCCTCCAGCGACTCGCGCCGGGTCAGCAACACCTCCATGTAGTCGGCGCGTGCCGACTGGAACAAGAGATTCGAGGTCTCGACCGCGCGCGCGAGCTTGTCGACCTGCTGCTGCTGGATCTCGTAGCTGCGCCGCAGGTTCTCGATCATCGCGAGCTGGTTGACCACCTCGGTGAACGCCTGCAGCACGGTCTGCTCGTAGCGCACGACCGCCTGCAGCTGCAGCGCGTTGGCGGTCCGGTATTGTGCGGTGATCGCGCGGCGATTGATCAGCGGCGCCACCAGGCCCCCCGCCACCCGATAGGCGAGCGACGCGGGCGTCGCGACGAGGTGCACCGGGTTGAACGCCTGGTACCCGAGCTCGGCGTCGATCGTGAGCGAGGGATAGAACGCGGCCTTGGCCGACGCGACGTCGAGCTTCGCGGCGGCCAGGGCGAGCTCGGCCGCGCGCACGTCCGGGCGATTCGTCAGCAGATCG
>DATLHR010000052.1:0-7279 GCA_035539815.1 Kofleriaceae bacterium | reverse complement strand
TCGCCGACGCGGTCACCGACATCGGCACCGACGGCTTCACCGAGAGAAAGTCGAGGTGCAGCACGTGCTCGCCGATCGCGTCGGTCTTCGCGGTGTGGCTCCACGTCCTGCCATCGATGCGCTCGTCGAAGTCGCCGAGCTCACCGTCGTCGTAAGCGCCCCACCACGGCTGCCACGTGCCGAACACGTAGTCGTCGCGGTTCGGCGGCGTGTAGGTCGTCGGGCTCGCCGTCACGAACCAGTTGACGTTCGCGCCCGGCAACGGCGCGCCGGTGAAGTACTTCGCCGCGACCGTGACATCCCCACCGCCGCCGACGAGGAACGGCCCGGCGCCCGCGGACGACGTCACCTCGAACTCGGGGCGGCGGAACTCTTCGATCCGGAACCCATGATTGTAGGTCGCGACTCCTGCCGGCCCGCTCGCGCGGAACGAGATGTACGCGCCGCCGAGGTTGGGAGCCTTCGGCAGCGTGAACCGCGCGTCGAACCCGCCGAGCGCGTTCACCTGCGCGCTGCCCTTGGCGATCTGCACGTTCTGCGCGTCGTGCACGACGTAGTCGACGCGCGTGAGCGAGCCCGGGGTCCACGCGACGTCGCCGCCCTTGCGGTGCTCGAGCTGCCGCAGCCAGCCCTTGAGCGACACCTCCTCGCCCGGGCGATACAGCTCGCGATCATCGGTCACGTACCACGCGACGTCGACGGGGGCGCGGCTGCTGCGATTCCACGCGCGCGACCCCGACGGCGACTGGCTCTCGGTGAGCAGCGCGACGTCATCACCACGCTGCGCGACGAGGATCACGTGCTTCGACGCGTCCTTCGCGGGGCCCGCGATGCCCGGCGCGGTGGGCGTGGCGGGCGCGGCCGGCGCCGCGAGGGTCGCGAGCCCCCGTTCGTCGGTCTTGGCGGTGAGGCCGGACGGGCGCAGCGTCAGCGCCACGCCGGCGAGCGGCGTTGCCGTCGCGAGATCGGTCGCGAACACCTGGAGGATGTCGCCGTCCGCGGCGACGTCGACGGCGATCCGCGTCGACTGCACCCACGCGATCAGCCGCTGCATGCGCAACGCAGGATCCACGGGCTTGACGACGACGAGCACGTGGCCGCGGCCGTTGGCGTCGAGCGCCGGTGCGAGGTCGACCTTGGTCTCGACGATCTGCGTCTGCGACGGCGTGGTCTTCACGAGCTGGTCGAACACCAGCTTCCCGGGCGGCGGAGAAGGTGCGTCGCTCCACTGGTTGGCGACGAAGGCGAGGTACGCCGGGTAGTCGCTCGGCGCGACCTTGTAGAGCTGAAGCGTGAGCGCGTCGTAGCCGCTCGTGAACACGTCGTACGTCGGCTTGGGCGCCGCCGGATCGACGACGACGAGGCCGCGCGCACCGAAGAACATCTGCTCGCGATCGCCGACGTCGAACGTGCGGGTCTCTGGCTTGCCGAGCTGCTGGCCGAAGTCGTCGACGAGCGCGCCCGCGATCTTCACCGTGTACTTCGTGCGCGGCTGCCACGGCCCGCGCGCGACGATCTGCGTCCCCTGCGCGTAGATCTTCGCGGTCGGCGTCGGTGGCGTGATCTCCACCCACGCCGGGTCGAACTTGTCCTCGTCGAGCGGGTTGTTGAACGAGATGTCGAAGTTGAAGCGAGGCCGGCACACCTCGCCGTAGCCGCACTGCGCGCGCTCCACGCGCAGCGGCGGGAACGTCTTGAACGAGAACGTCTGCGGTTCGCTCGTGACGTTCGGTCCCTCCGCCGAAGGTGTACCGGCGAGAATCGTCACCTGGATCGAGGTGTCGGCCGGCAGCTGCGACGTCGTGCGGAACGCGAGCCACCGCCCGTCGAGGTCCTTCGCGCCCTTGACCAGCTGCGCGAGCGTCTCGTGGGCCTCGACCTCGGCGGCGCTCAGCATCCGCACGGGCTGGGACGCGCCGCCCGCGGTGACCGCGAGCTTCGCGAGCACCTTCGGCGCGTCGATCTTCTGATCGAACAGCACGAACATCGGCGCATCGCGGCGCTGCGGCCCGCTCGTCGGCCAGCTCGACACCACCGTCGGCGCCGGCGTCTCGAACGTGAACGCCTTGGGCTCGGCGAGCGGGAGCCCGGTCGCGCTCGTCGTGCCCGCCGGCACCTCGACGCGGTACGTCGTCGCCTGCGGGAATCTCACCTCCGGGTCGAACACGATCGTGCGGGTCCCGATCCAGCGCCAGCGGCCCTTGGGCGTCGGGGTCAGCTTCACCGGCACCGTCTGCGCCGCATCGGCCTGCGACGTCACCGCGATCATCGGCTGCGAGAACGTGATCGACAGCTCGGGCGCGAGCGGCACCTTGCCCTCGGGCATCCACCGCACGACCCGCACGTCCTTGCTCGCGTCCGCGGGCGTGGGCGGCGTCAGCGTCGAGGCGGCGGGCGGAAACGTCGTCGCGATCGTCTGTCCCGCGCGCGGCGGCGGTCGCGACCCCGGACGCACGGCGAACGCCGCCACATCGGCCGGCTCGGGCGCGAGCGGCTTCGTGCGCGCGAGCAGCGCGGCGACCTCGGTGTCACCGAGTCTGCTCGCCGCGGCGACGGTCGCGTGGTCATACGCACCCGCGCCCGCCTTGCCATCCGACAGTCGCATCGCGAGACCGTCGGGGACGTCCTTCGCGGCGATCGCTTTCGTCGACGGGGGTGGCTCCGACGAGCCACGTTTCTTGCCACCACATCCGTCGAGCACCATCGCGGCGATCACCGCGATCAACCACATCGATCGTCGAGTCACGGCGAGAGCATGGCGCAACTCCCAGCCGAGATCCCGTGAAGACGACGGTCAGCGCAGCGTATCGGTCTTGCTGTTGAACGACAGCCCGTGCTCGATCTCGCAGCCCTCGTCGCCGGCCGGGAACGTCCACTTCGACGCGACCGTCGTGATGCACTTCGCGACGCCGGCCGGCAGCTCGCCGTCGAGGTCGGCGAGCGCGACCGCTCCCGAGGCCTCGATCATGAGCTTCAACATCGCCGATGACGCGGTGCGCTTCGCGGCGGGGACGCGCAGCCAGCAGTACTCGAGCTCCGCGGAGCGCTCGTGGATCACCTTGGCCGCGGCGGTCTCGCCGACGACGCGCACCGGCGCCTTGTCGGCGTCGTTGACCGAGACCTCGGCCGCGCGGCGCAGGCCGAGCACGAAGTCCTCCCCGGTCTCGCCCTTGATCTCGATGTCCTTGACCATGACGAGCGCCGATTTCTCGACGGGAGGCTTGGGGACCTTGGGCTTCTTGGCGTCCGCGGTGGAGAGGGTGCCGACGGTGGTGAGCGCGATGGTGAGAGCGATGTGGCTGGTCTTCATGCCTCGAACCCATCAGCAGCCCTCGTGCCACGTCGCGATCTGTCTGGTTGCGAGGACTTTGCTGGGGTGAGCAACTCGATCTGCCACGGGTGCGGAGTCGATAGGAACCCCTGTCCCCGGATCGCTGTCCCCATCGATCGGCTACGATGCGCGCTGCGCCGGGTATGCTGTACGACGCCGAGATCACGAGTCACCTGTTCGAGCACGCACGCGACATCGTCCTCGTGATCGATGCCTCGACCGGCGCGATCCTCGACGCCAACCGCGCCGCCGAGCAGGCCTACAGCTGGAGCCGGGACGAGCTGCGCGCACGCACGATCTTCGACCTGCGCGAGAGTCCGCCGCACTCGGTCTCCGAGCAGATGCGGCAGGCCAGCGCCACCGGCATCCTGTTCGAGACCATCCACCGGCGAAGCGACGGCACCACGTTCCCGGTCGAGGTCAGCTCGCGGGGCGAGATCATCTCGGGGCGCCGCGCCTTGCTCAGCGTCGTCCGCGACATCACCGAGCGGAAGCTGTTCGAGACCGAGCGCGAGGAGCTGCTGTTGGCGACGCAGCGCGCCCTCGCCATGCGCGACGAGTTCCTCGTCATCGCGTCCCACGAGCTGCGCGCTCCCGTCACGAACATCAGCCTCCAGCTCCAGCACCTCTCGCGGCTGATCGATCGCGGCACCGTGCGCGCGGCGCTGCGCGTCGTCGGCGAGGCCGTGCATGGCGAGGCGCGCCGGCTCGCCGCGTTGATCGACTCGCTGCTCGACGCCCAGGCGGTGAAGGGCCAGCTCGTGCTCGACCGCACCGACGTCGAGCTGTCCACGGTGGTCGCCGACGTCGTCGACCGGCTGCGCGCGCGCGCCGAGCAGGCCGGCTCCGAGCTCGTGATCGAGGTCCCCGAGATCCACGGCCGCTGGGACCGCATGCGCATCGATCAGGTGCTCAGCAACCTGGTGGGAAATGCGATCAAGTACGGGCGTGGCCGTCCGGTACGCGTCGTCGCCGGCATCGACGGTCCGCACGCGAGCATCGAGATCGCGGACGAGGGCATCGGCGTCAGCCAGGACGACATCGATCGCATCTTCGGCAAGTTCGAGCGCGCCGTGCCGTCGCAGTACGGGGGCCTCGGGCTCGGGCTGTTCATCGCGCGCCAGATCGTCGAGGCGCACGACGGGCTGATCCACGTCCACAGCGTGCCCGGCATCGGGTCGACGTTCCGCGTCGTGCTCCCGCGCGTGTGAGAGCTATTTGGGCGGCTTGTGGGCGAGGCGCTTGATCGTGCCGTCCTCGAGCTGCACGTCGATCGTCGAGCTCGACGCGGCGGTGACCACGAGCTTGCCGAACTTCACGTGCGTGAGCTGCTGCCCGACGACGAAGGCTCCGCTCGCCGAATAGGCCACGGGGCCATTAGAGGTCGGATCGGCGGCCACCGGTGCGGGCTCGAGGACCTTGCGGATCGCGGTGAGTAGATTCCGGCGCTGCTCCGGCTGGCGGTGGTACTCGGCCACCAGCTGGATCCGCGCGATCAGCTCCTCCTCGATCGAGGAGAACGCTTCCCAGATGTTGGTGTTGTCCTTCGCTCCCACCGCCCACGCACATGCGCGCGCGGCCTCCGGAATCCGGTGGTCGTAGCCGAAGGTCTCGTTGCGCGCCGCGGTGCAGTTCTTCGCGGCCTCCTTCGCGGCCGCGACCGCCTCGCTACTCTTGGTCGCGAGCCACGCCTCCGCGGCCTCGAGCGCATGCTGCGGCCGGCGGTCTTCGGACCGCTTTCCCTCCCACTCGGGGAGGATCAGCCTCCGGACTGCTTCGATCGCCGCGCGTAGCAACAGGTCGCGATCCTGGTCATCGAGGTTGGCCGCCCACGCCGTGACCGGCAGGCCCTTCACCGTATCGCCGCGGATCGCGGCAAGCCGTTCGAACTTGTCCTGCAGCACCGTGCCCCCAATCTACACCCGCGTAGGATGATGCGCATGGTTACGAACGTGCGAGGCGTGCGTGTGCCCGACCTGCTCTACGGAACGGCCTGGAAGGAGGAGGCGACCGCGGATTGCGTCGAACGCGCGCTCGATGCGGGGTTCCGGGGCCTCGACACCGCGAATCAGCGCAAGCACTACGTGGAAGCCGGGGTGGGCGAGGGCGTCGCACGCAAGCTACGCGAGGGCTTCATTCGCCGCGACGAGCTGTTCCTGCAGACCAAGTTCACGTACGTCGACGGTCAGGACGATCGGCTCCCGTATGACCCGAGCGCGCCGATCGCGGAGCAAGTCGCACAATCCTTCGCGAGCTCGCTCACGCACCTCGGCGTCGACGTCATCGACAGCCTTGTCCTCCATGGTCCCTCGCAGGCGGGCACCCTGGGCCCCGACGATCACGAGGCTTGGCGCGCGATGGAGCGCCTCACCGACGCCGGCCGCGTCCGCCTGCTCGGCGCGAGCAACGTGAGCGCCCGGCAGGTCGAGCAGCTCGTCGAGCTCGCGCGCGTCCCTCCCGCCTTCGTGCAGAACCGCTGCTATGCCGATCGCGGGTGGGACCGCGAGGTCCGGGAGCTGTGCATGCAGCACGGCATCGTCTACCAGGGGTTCTCGCTGCTCACCGCCAATCGCCACGTGCTCGCGAGCGCCAAGGTCGCCGCGATCGCGGCGCGCCACCGCAAGACCACGGCGCAGATCGTGTTCCGGTTCGCGCAGCAGATCGGCATGTTGCCGCTCACCGGCACGACGGATTCGACGCACATGCGCCAGGACCTCGACCTCGCCGACTTCGATCTCGACGCCGAGGAGCTCGGCGTGATCGCACGCGGCGGACGTCAGTGAACCAGCAAGCCGCGCGGTAGCGACAGGTCGTCGCGCGCCTCGCTCATCGGCACCTTGAGCGCCGCGAGGCTGCCGAACGCGGCCTCGTCGATCAGCGTGCCGCGCTCCGGCAGCCGCACGCCCGAAGGTCCGAGCTCGGGCACGAACAGCAGCGCCTTGGCCGCGCCGTTGTAGCCGAGCTGCACGAGCGTGTCGGGCTCGAACCTCGTGCACTCCTTCTCGCAGCAGAAGAACGCCTTCGTCACGCGATAGAAGCCTTCAGCCGGCAGTGGGCGCAGCGCCTTCGAGGCGTCGACCTCGGGCGGCAGCGTGGTGCCGTTCTGCGAGAACGTGGCGCGGTTGTGCGCCCAGCGCTCGGGGAAGTACACGCCCGGGCCCGGGTTGCCATGGTTGTGGAAGTAGACGAGGCGACCGGCCTCGACGTTTCCGATCGGCAACACGGTCCGGTACAGACCACAGGGAGGGAGCTCGTTCGCCATCGGGCCAATCATGCGGCGCGTTCGCCCCCTCGGCTAGCCTCTCGGCTGCAGTAACGTACGGCCATGGCATCCAAGGCTACCGCCGCCGACGCCGCGGCCGACGAGCTGCGCGCATTCGGCCTCGCGTACCCCGGCACGCATCGCAAGAGCCCGTGGCCCGGCCACGACGACCTCGCCGTGAACGACAAGACGTTCGCGTATCTGTCCGCCAGGGGCGAGCCGTTCAGCATCGGCTGCAAGCTGCCCGCGAGCGCCGAGGTCGCGCTGCTGCTGCCGTTCTGCGAGCCCACGCCGTATGGCCTCGGCAAGAGCGGGTGGGTCACGGCGAAGCCGCCGCCGGGCAAGACCATCCCCGTCGAGATGTTCAAGGAATGGATCGACGAGAGCTATCGCGCGCAGGCGCCGAAGAAGCTGCTGAAGGAGCTCGATGGCATGCCCGCGCCGAAGACCAAGGGCAAGCCCGCAGCGAAGCCGAAGCCGAAGGCGAAGAAGAAGCCGGCGAAGAAGCGCGCGTGAAGTAGCCGGGGCGAGAGGGGAGTACCATCGGCACGTGGTGTATCGGGACGATCAGGGCCGGGCCGCGCTCGACGAGCTCATCCGCAGCGAGCCGAGCGTGCTCGACGAGCGGCGCCAGCTCCGCGCGCGCGTCGACGAGCTCCAGCGTACGGCCGACGACCTCGCGGCGA
>DATLHR010000051.1:0-3501 GCA_035539815.1 Kofleriaceae bacterium | reverse complement strand
GTGAGCCACAGATCGCGCCGCGAGAGCTCGACCACGCGATCGCGCTGCGCTCGCTCCAGCGTCTCGACGTCGACGAAGCGGCGCACCGCCTCGGCCGCCATCGCATCCGTGATGTCCTCGGGCGTGGCGACGTGGACGCCGTCGAGCACGGCGGGCAGGCGCGGCACGGGGACCGCCGCGGCCACCACCAGCGCGGGTGGGCTCGAGCTCATCGCGCGCGCGATCGCGAGGGCGACGTACGCCCCCATCGAGTGTCCGTAGAGCACCACGGGCGCGGGCTCGAGCCGTCGCAGCTCGGCGATCACGCGCTCGGTCTGCTCGTCGATCGTCTGGAGCAGCAGCCCATCACCGTCGGTGGGGAACGTGGGCAGCTCGAGCGCGACCACCTCCACGTCGTCCGGCGCGAGCTCGGCGAGCGTCGCGAACGCCTCGGCCCCCATCGCGATCGGCGGGAAGCAGACGAGCCGCAACCGAGGCGCGGTCGCGCCCTTGAGCGTGCGCAGCAGGCCGGCCTCGTCGGCGGTCGAGGTCGTACCGTCGAGCTCCGCCACGAGCTCGGTCGCGAGCTCGCGGATCGAAGGTCCCCGCATCAGCCGGACCATGCCGGTGCGAAGGCCGAGCTGATCGTCGATCCACGTCTGGAGCTGGGCCACCATCAACGAGTCGAGCCCGTAGCGACCGAGCCCGGCGTCGAGGTCGATCTTGTCGCTGGCGAGCCCGGCCACGCCCGAGAGCAGCTTCGCCAGCGCGTCGGCCACGAGCACGATCGCGTCCTCGGGCGTCGCGGCCGCGACCGCATCGCGCAGCGAGAGACCCGACACGGAGGTCCGGTCGCCGCCGCCGGCGAGCAGCGCGGGATCGAAGCGGCGAGGCGCCGCGGGCAAGCGGTGGAGCAGGCGCGCATCGAGGTCCGCCATCACGGCGCGCGCGCGCCCTTCGACGAGCACCTTCTCGAGCAGCTCGAGCGCGCGCTGCGACGACATCGCGCGCACGCCCTGGTTCAGGATCTTCCGCCGCTGGTCGGCCGAGGCGCGCGCGACCACGCCCACGTCGTCGAGGACGCCCCAGTTGATCGAGGTCGCGGGCAAGCCCGCGCTGCGACGGTGCTCGGCGAGCTCGTCGAGGTAGGCGTTGGCGGCGGCGTAGTTGCCCTGCCCCGGCGTGCCGATCGTCGACGCGATCGATGACATCAGCACGAAGTGATCGAGCGCGCAGGCGGCCGTCGCCTGGTGGAGGTGCCAGGCGCCGTCGGCCTTGGGGCCGAGCACGCGGGTGAACCGCTCCGCATCCAGCGCCTCGATCGCGCCATCGTCGAGCACCATCGCGGCATGGAAGACGCCGGCGAGGCGGCCGAGCGCGGACGCCGCGGCGACGAGCGCGTCGACCTCCGCGCGCACCGAGACGTCGGCGCGACGCACGACCACGTTCACGCCTCGCGCGCGCAGGCCCTCCACGATCGCTTCCTCACCTGCCGACGGCAGGCCGCGGCGACCGACGAGCACGAGCTGCGTCGCGCCCTTGTCGGCCAACCACCGGGCCAGCGCCAGGCCGAAGCCGGCGCAGCCACCCGTCACCACGTACACACCCGACGGATCGAGGCGGAGCGTGGAGCCGAGCCGGGCCGACACCGCGCCGCGCTCGGGCACCTCGACCACGACGCGACCGATGTGCTTGCCCTGCCCGAGCCAGCGCAGCGCGGCGGCCGACTGCTCGAACGGGAACGCGCGAACCGGTAGCGTGTGCAGCACGCCATCGCGGCGCGCCTCCATCGCGCGGACGAGACGCTCGCGACCGTCGGCCTTGGGGTTGAGGTACTGCCGATTGACGTCGAGACAGAAGTAGCTCTTGTTCTGGCCGAACTGCTCGAGCCCGATCTGGCGGTTGCGGTAGACGTCGGTCTTGCCGATCTCGACGAAACGCCCGAACGGCCGCAGCACGCGGAAGCTCTCCGCCATCGCGCGTCCCGACAGCGAGTTGAGCACCACGTCGACGCCCTCGCCCGCCGTGAGCCGCATGATGTCGTCGCCGAAGTCGGCCGTGCGCGAGCCGAAGATGTGCTCGACGCCGAGCGCGCGGAGGAACTCGCGCTTCTCGTCGCTGCTCGTGGTGGCGATGACGCGAGCCCCCAGGTGTAACGCGAGCTGCACCGCGATCGTGCCCACGCCGCCCGCGGCGGAGTGGATCAGGATCGTCTCGCCGGGCGCGAGGCGCGCGAGATCGCGCAGCGCGTAGTCGGCGGTGGAGAACGGCGTCGGCAGGGCGGCCGCCTCGGTCATCGAGAGCCCGGGCAGCATGCGCGTCACCTGGCGCACGTGGGTGATCGCGCGGTTGGAGAGGCAGTGCGGGAAGAACCCGATCACGCGGTCACCGACGGCGACCGACGTCACCTTCGCGCCGATGCGGCGCACCGTGCCGGCCGCATCGAGGCCGAGCGCGAAGCCCGTGATGAGGCCGCCATCCCACGCCTCGGGCGGCAACAGGTTCATCGCGGCGACGACGTCGCGGAAGTTGAGCCCCGCGGCGCCCACCTGGATCTCGACCTCCTCGGGTCCGAGCGGCGGCGGCTCGAAGACCTCCGGCGCGACCGAATCGACGACGCCCGGCGTGACCACGATCTGACGCAGCGGGGTGTCGGCTAGCTCCACCACGCGCGCGGCGAGCGCCGCGCATTCGGGTGCGGAGACGTCGTGCACATCGATCAACGTGACCGCGACGCGTGGCTGCTCCGACATCAAGACACGGCCGAGCCCCCACAGCGCCGCCTGCGCGCACGCGCCACCGGTCGTCGCGGCACCGGGCTCGGGATGGGTGGCGTCGCGGGTGACGAGCATGGCGCGCGGCTCGGCTCCCCACCGATCGTCGCGCGCCAGCGCCGACACCACGAGCGCCGCCGAGGTGGCCCCACGCGCCGCGTCTGCCGAGGGCACGCCGCTCGTCGCCTCGAGCGACATCGCGTGCACGATGCCGGTCACCGGACCTTCGATCCGCGCGAGCAGGTCGGCGAGATCGCCAGCGCGCGCGGGATTGATCTCGTAGAGATCGGCTTCGATCGCCGCGAAGCGCTCGCCCGCGAACACGCGCGTCACGCGGGCGCCCGCCCGCTCGAGGCGGCGCTCGACCGCTGCGGTGAGCGCGGGGTACGTCTTGCTGCCGAACAGCAGCCAGTGTCCCGCGTCACCGGTGGAAGCTTCGGCTGCGAGGGGCTCGGGCGCCCACGGCCGCCAGGTCTGCGCGTACTCGAGCACGGCCGCGGCCTGCTCGGCGCTCGAGCCGCGCACGCGCCGCGCGATCAGCCCCTCCATCTTCGCGAACACCTGCCCGTCGTCGTCGCACAGCTCGACCTCGGCCTCGAACTCGTCGGCCTTGGCCCAGGTGATGCGAGCGTGCGACCAGTGGCGGCCGCGAGGCGGCGTGCCGAAGAACCGCGCCCGCGCGACGCGATACGGCAGGTACAGCGGCTGGTTGTTGCGCTCGGGATCGACCGGCAACAGCGCGTGGAAC
>DATLHR010000050.1:0-29033 GCA_035539815.1 Kofleriaceae bacterium | reverse complement strand
CGCCGCAGCATCTCGCCGCTACAGATCGGAGCGACGACGACTCGCCGTTCGACGACCTCGACGATGATCGCGAGCTCGAGGACACGCTCGTCGACACCACTCGTCCGGCGAAGCTCGCCGCGAGCCTCCTCCCCGGCTATGCCTTCGGCGCCGTGAACGGCGAAGCCGTCTCGGGACCCGTGCTCTCCGCTCACATGGGCGTTCGCGTCGACCGCCGCGTGTCCGTCGGCTTGCTCGCCTCCGTCGGCAAGCTCACGGGACCGAACGAGACGTCGGTGACGCCGGTCGTCGGCGCGCTGTCCGTGCAGGTCGATCTCGGCCGCGTGTGGGGCGCGGGCTTGCTCGGCCTCCGCGTCGAGGATACGGCGCACCCCATGATCATCGGCTCGCGCTGGTACAAGACGATCGAGCTCGGCGCCGAGGTGGGCGCCGTGGTGCTGAGGTCCGGGCCGCACCAGCTGTCCGCGTTCGCGCGGTACGAGCACGGCCTGGGCTCCGAGATCGGGCTCAGCCCGACGACGCTCGGCGTCGGGTACCGGCTCTACTAACAGCCGCCCGTACCCTCGCCAGGACCGACCGTGAAGCACGAGCCGCCGAGGTCGATCTGCGACGCGGCATAGAGCGCCAGCAGGTCGAGCGCGGCGCCGACCACCACGCCGGCGGCCAGGTTGTTCGTCTCGACCGTGACCGACGAGCCATCGGGCCGGCGCTGGACCTCGCGGTTGGTCGACTGACTTCCGATCAGCGCCCCGGCGGCGGTGAAGCATCCGGTCGACGTGGCGGCGGCGAGTGCGACAACGGCGAGCAGCTTGTTCATGCTCGAGCCGAGGAGCAAAGGTCGGACCACCGGCTACATTGGTACAAGTCCTTGTAGTCCTGACCGATCTGCTAGGTTCTCCCGGTGATTACCTACCGCCGGTGATAGAGGATCCGCCAGATCGGTAGCCCGGTCTCCTCGGCGTTCTGTTCGCGCCACGAGCGCACCCCGTACGGATTGCCGCGCTTCCAGAACGTCCACTCGCCGGCCTGGTTCTCGAAGCGAGGGTCGGCGTCAAACGTCGCCATCGCATCGATCGCGATGTCCCAGACGTCGGTCTGCACGAACAGCTCGGCGCCGGGCCGCAGCGCGTACGCGAGCTGCTCGGCGAGCGCGCTGTCGACCATGCGGCGATCGCGATGCGCGCGTTTGAACCACGGATCGGGGAAGTTGATGTACGCGCGCTCGACGGACGCGGGTGCGAACAGCTCCTTGATGTGCAGCTGCGCCTGGCAGAACACCGCGTGCACCGGCGCCGCGAGCTGGCGCGCGCGCTTGTTGACGAGGATGGTGAGATCCTCGCGGATCTCGAGGCCGACGTAGAGCCGCGATGGATCGATCGCGGCGCGCTCGAACAGGAACTGCGCGTCGGCGCAGCCGACCTCGAGCTCGACGAGGCGGTGGTCGAGCGGAGGGCGCTCGCCGCGGAACCGCGCGAAGTGCAGCTGGTTCGGGTTGACGTGCTGCCGGATCCGCACCGCGCTCCTCGGGCCTTACGCGAACACGGCGTCGAGCGCGACGAACCCGAACTGCCGCACGTTGAGCGGCGACTCCAGCCGATCGAGCTCCGCGCGATCGATCCAGCGCCACGCGCCGAACTCGTCGTTCGGGACGACCTCCGCGTCGGACGCCACCTCGGCGACGAACACGAAGTTCATGTGCAGGCCCTTGCTGCCGGCTGGATGCTCCTCGTAGCCGATGAGGCCGGGCGGCACGCCGTCGAGCGCACCGCGCAGCACGCGGAACTCGCCGGCGAGCCCGGTCTCCTCGCGCAGCTCGCGACGCGCGGCCTCGAGGGGCGTCTCGCCGGTCTCGAGCTCGCCGCCGATCGGCAGCCAGGTCTTCAAGCGGCGATGCTCGATCACGAGGACGCGCTCGCCGCGGCGTGCGTACACCGCGACCGAGAACGCGCGGCGGTCACTCACTTCGGGACCTTCTCCCAATCGGAGAGGAACTTCGCGAGGCCGAGCTCGGTGAGCGGGTGCTTCACGAGCTGCAGCAGCACCGACAGCGGGCAGGTCGCGACGTGCGCGCCGACGAGCGCCGCCTGGTGGACGTGCATCGGGTGGCGCACGCTCGCGACGAGCACCTCGGTCTCGAACGCGTAGTTGTCGTAGATCTGCACGATCTCGCCGATCAACTGCATGCCGTCGGTCGAGATGTCGTCGAGGCGGCCGACGAAGGGAGAGATGTACGAGGCACCGGCCTTCGCGGCGAGCAGCGCCTGGGTCGCCGAGAAACACAGCGTGACGTTGGTCTTGATGCCCTCGTCGGCGCACGCGCGGACGGCCTTGAGGCCCTCGGCGATGAGCGGAATCTTGACGACGATGTTCGGGCGCAGCGCTGCGTAGTCGCGCGCCTCTTTCATCATGCCGTCGAAGCTCGTCGAGACGACCTCCGCGGACACCGGGCCCTTCACGATGTCGCAGATCTCGAGCAGGACGTCCCTGAACTTCTTGCCCGTCTTCGCGACGAGCGAGGGATTCGTGGTCACGCCATCGACGAGCCCCATGGACGCGGCTTCGCGGATTTCCTTGATGTCAGCAGTATCGATAAAGAACTTCATGGACGGCCTCCGTTGCACCTGCGCCGACGAGGACGTAGCGTGCGCCGGCGCTGGGACCATACGCACCGGCCCGCGCTTCTGCAATCGATACCCACCATGGCCGAAGCTCGCATCGGAACCGTCGACATCCCCGAGCGCATGGACCGCGCGCGGTACTTTCGCGAGCTCGACTTCCTCGAGCTTTCGGCCTTGTTCGCAGGCCCGCTCAAGCCGAGCGTGCTCGCGGGGTGGGCCGAGGTCGCGCCCAGAGGATCGCTCGCGCTCGTGGCGCCCTTCGTGCTCACGCATCGCAAGCCGCCGAAGGCGGCGAAGCTGTGGACGCACGACGCCACGACCGGCGACTTCCGCGACAGCGCTCCGGGCCGCGTCGCGCTCGCCGAGCTGCGCAAGGCGGTCGACCAGCTCGGCGCCTCGCACGTCGTGTTCAAGTCGCCGTCGCTGTTCGCGGCGTCGCAGGCCAATCGCGATCAGCTCGCGCGCTTCTTCGGCGAGGTCGCGACGGAGGAGGCCGTCGGTGCGCCACGCGTGTGGATCCCCGATGGGCTGTGGGACCTGCGCACCGCGATCACGTTCGCGAACGAGCTCGGAGTGGTGTGCGCGTTCGATCCGCTCGTGCGCGACCCCGGGCAGCCGCCCGAGGTGCACTACGACCTCGACGTCTCCGCGCTGTATCTGCGGATCGCCGGACTAGGTCGCACCGGCCCCTTGCGGAGCGAGCGACAGGACGACCTCCTCATGCTGCTGGAGCACTACGAGGACGTCCCGGCCACCATCGCGTTCGAATCCCCCGAGCGATGGAAGGACGCGCGTAACCTCAAGAAATCTCTCGAGGCCGCGGTCTAAACAGGGTCAGAAAACGAAGGTAGAGGTCGGGATCGGAAGCTCGCCGGCCTTCTTGGGCAGGTCGATGATGTTCAGCGACGAGCGCCGCTCCACCATCTGAATGATCGGCTCCGACTTCCGCGAGGACGCCACCGCCACCGTCTTCTTCGCACGCGAGCCGGAACCACTGTCCTTGCGCGCCGCAGGACGCGCCGTCATCACCTTGGATCGCATTCAAACTCCCCCTGGAGTCTTAGTGTGGACCGACTGTACGGATCCCCAGAATCGACTGTCAATGTAGGCATTCTGATTCCTTTACATCTGGTCGAACGCACCCTATAACCTGCGCGGCTTTCGCTGGAGTTACGTGAATTTATGGCTGACAAGGGCGCGATTTCGGTCACTCATCTCCAGGGTCCATTGCTGCAGGCATCGGTAGATCTTGTGGCATTCGTCTCATTCGGAGACCCGACCAAGGATCCTATTTTCAAATCCGCAGACCAGGCGCTCGGCGGCGTGCTCGCGGACATCGCGCGCGCCGAGGGCTTCGAGGGCAAGGGCGGCCAGGTCCTCTACGTTCACACGCACGGTCGCATCCCGGCGAAGCGCGTGGTCGTCGTCGGCGGCGGTCAGCGCCGTGACTTCGCGAACCACCAGATCCGCGACGTCGCCGCGACGGTCGCGCAGAACGCGAACCGGGCGGGCGCGGCGAGCCTCGCGTTCCTGCTGCCCGCGCTCGGCGGCAACCGCGAAGCCGCGCTGCTGCAGATGACCACCGAGGGTGTGATCCTCGGCTCGTACAAGTTTGGCCGCTACCTCACCGGCGAGGATCACAAGCGCACGCCGACGCTGACGAGCTTTGGCATCGTGACCGATGCGTCGCCCAAGGGAGGCAAGAAGCCGACGGCGTCGCAGACCAAGCAGTTCGCCGCGGCGGTCGCGCGGGGCACGGCGATCGCACAGGCGATCAACCATGCGCGCGATCTCATCAACGAGCCCGCGGCGGTGATCACGCCATCGGCGCTCGCCGTCGATGCGCAGGCGATCGCGAAGAAGCACAAGGGGGCGATCACGGTCACCGTCCTCGACGCGAAGAAGTGCGCCGAGCTCGGGATGGGCATGTTCCTCGCCGTCGGTCAGGGCTCCGAGCAGGAGCCGCGCTTCATCCACATGACCTACAAGCCGGCCAAGAAGCCGAAGAAGAAGATCTGCTTCGTCGGCAAGGGCATCACCTTCGACTCGGGCGGCTACTCGCTCAAGCCGTCGCAGGCGATGGAGGACATGAAGGTCGACATGTCGGGCGCGGCCGCGGTGATCTCGTCGATGGACGCGATCGCCACGCTCGGCGCTGATCACGAGATCCACGCCGTGGCCGCGTGCTGCGAGAACCTCGTCTCGGGCCGCGCGTACAAGCTCGGCGACGTGCTCACGTCCATGGACGGCACCACCGTCGAGATCAACAACACCGACGCCGAAGGCCGCCTCACCCTCGGCGACGCGATCACCTACGCGCGCACGAAGATCCAGCCCGACGAGCTGTTCGACTTCGCGACGCTCACCGGTGCCTGCATGGTCGCGCTCGGGCCGTACACGGCCGGCGTGATGTCCGACAACGACGCGCTGCTGAAGACGTGGCTGGCGACGGCGGATCGCACGGGCGAGGACATGTGGCGCCTGCCGCTCAGCAGCCGCCTGCGCGAGCAGCTCAAGAGCCCGATCGCCGACATGCGCAACACCGGCGATCGGTTCGGCGGGGCGATCACGGCGGGCCTGTTCCTCAAGACGTTCGCCAAGGACACCCCGTGGGTTCACGTCGACATCGCGGGCCCCGCGTCGACGTCCACGGCGCGGCCGTCGCAGCCCAAGGGCGGCACCGGGTTCGCGGTCGCGACCATCGTCGAGTACGCGACGCGCTGACGACTTCCGTCGACCGTCGCCGGCTACTGGCGTTGCCTCGCGAACGGCGGGATCAATGATCCCGAGAAGATGGGTGGGCACATGGGCTGCAACCACCCGGCCCATGGCCATCAACCCTCTCGCCGCCGCACTGTTCCTGGCGCTCGCAGCATGCGCGCAGACCGGTGACTCCCCCGCCGGTGAAGAGGAGCCCGAGACCAAGCCCGCCGACGACGATGGTCCGGGCGGCCCGGCGGGCTCCGAGCAGTGCGAGGACGGCTATCACGCCTGCGGGCAGACGTGCCTCGCGGACTCGGCGACCAACGACAAGCCCGAGCTCGGTTGTGCGCTCGGCTGCGGCCAGCCCTGCCCGACCCCCGCGAACGGCGTCGCGATCTGCACCGACGATGGCATCTGCGGCTTCGAGTGCGAGGCCGGGTTCGCTCGGCTCGGTAGCCAGTGCGTCGCGTCGGTGTGCGACTCCGTCGGCTACGGCTGCGGCACGTACACGGACGACGACGGGACGAGCTTCTCGTGCGGCACGTGCGCCGGCGGCTCGAGCTGCGGCACCAACCACCAGTGCACGGTCGCGCCCGACGCCAAGGAGCCGAACGACACGGCGGCGCAGGCCAAGTACCTCGGCAGCTACAGCGACTACGACGAGCTGACGACGTGGACCGAGAACCTCAACATCCACAGCACCACCGACGAGGACTGGTTCAAGCTCGACGTCGTCGATGCGTGGGACGGCGGCGCTCCGCGGGTCAAGGTCGAGCTCGCGCGCAGGGACGCGACCAACGCGTGGCTGGCCTCGCCCCACGAGCTGACGATCTGGTGGAAGTGCAAGTCCACCGATGGCGACGACGGCACGTCGGTCAACTGCGGCGAGTGGTACACGCCGGGTCCGTCGAACAACGTCAGCGACCCGGTGATGGGCAAGGGCTGCAAGATCAACGCTACGCAGATCCCCTGGGCGCACTTCACCGCCGCGTGCAAAGGCTGGGACGAGAGCGGCTCCGTCACCGTGCGGGTCCGCCGCCTGTCCGCCCCGCTGGGTGACGACTACGACGTGTTCGTCCGGGTGGAGTAGGTCCTACGAAATCCCTGTCTCATCTCGATTTACCTAAGATTTTCGGCCTGTTAGATCGGCCTATAGTTTGACAGTAGGCCTCTCGGCTGTTACGATAAAGCAGCTGAGGTTTATGTCTTGATGAAGCAGCAATTCTCCGTTGGGGACAAGGCGGTTTATCCGGTGCACGGGGTGGCCGAGGTCGTCGCGCTGGAGCACCGCGATATCGGGGGGAACAAGACCAGCGTCTACATCCTCAAGATCCTCGACACCGGCCTGAAGATCATGGTGCCCACGACCAACGCAGGGTCCGTCGGGCTCCGGGATCTCATCACCTCGAAGCAGGTGAAAGAGGTCTATTCGATCCTGAAGTCCCGGGACATCCCGCGCGATACCCAGACGTGGAATCGGCGGTACCGCGAGTACATGGAGAAGATCAAGACGGGCAGCGTGTTCGAGATCGCCGAGGTCATGCGTGACCTCAGCGTGCTCCGCGCGACCAAGGATCTGTCGTTCGGCGAGCGCAAGATGCTCGAGACCGCGCGCGGCCTCCTGATCAAGGAGCTCGCGATCGCCAAGGGCGTGGGCGAGGACAAGATCGGCGCCGAGATCGACGCGATCTTCGCGCCCGCCGCCGCCTAGAGGCCGGTCAGAGGATGACGATCGGCTTGAGATCGAGCCCGCCGGCGAACATGTACGAGACGCCGTCGGAGTAGCCGTAGACGGTGACGCCGCAGCCGTCCGCGCACGTCACCGTGTGCTGGCCCGCCGCGACCTCGATGCGCGCCGCGCGGTGCGTGCCGCCGCCCGGGAACGCAGCCAGGGTGATCGGGTTGCCGTCGACGGTGACGCCGCCGGTCGCGGCCGCGGCGATCGACAGGTAGCTCTTCGTGTACTGCGCGGGCACGAGCACCGTGTAGTCCTTGCGGAACTGCTCGGAGGGGACCGCGATCGCCATCGAGGGATCGCCGGTGCCGACCGCCTCGGTCTGCGCGGTGTTCTGCCAGGTCGAGGACTGCAGGTAGTGGCCGACGAGGATCGGCTCCGTCGCGACGAGCTCGGTGTCGCCGGCGATCTTGACCTCGCACATCTGGCCCGCGTCGAGCGTGCCGCAGGTGCCCGCGACCGGCGGCGGATCGAACGTCACCGTCGTCGCGGGCTTCTGCGCGAGGATGCGCAGGACGTCGGGCTCGTTGGTGCGCTGCTGGCTGCGCGCGATCGCGAACGTCTTGCCCCACGTGCTCGCGGGGAACAGCATCTCCTCGAGGTGGTCGGCGCAGCACGGGCCGCGCGTGTGGGTCGCATCGGGCGGCGTGGTCTCGCCGAACGCGGTGGCCTCGTGGCCGCCGAACACGCCGTAGCTCGTGTCATTGGGTGACGAGATCCGCGTGCCCGTGAGGTCACCGGCGGGCGCGGCGCCCGGCGCGGCCTCCAGCTGCAGCACGTCGAACGCGTTCAGCGTGAACGACGCCGTGGCGCCCGCGGCGATCGTCGCCTGCGTCGCGCTCGACTGCACCGCCGTCGTCGGCGTGACCTCGATCTGCGTGCCGTCCTGCCAGGCGACGATCGCGAGGTAGCCGTAGTACGGGTTCTTGCCCGGCAGCGTCGCGCGGCGGTTCAGCGTCGGATAGCTCATCGCGAAGTAGTCGGTGTCGAACGCGGTGCGCGGGATCAGCAGCGAGGCGTCGTTGCTGAACACGTCCACGTTGTCGAGCGGATTGAACTGGTACGCGACGATCGGCAGGTCGGAGACCAGCTTGTACGCGCGGCGGCCGAGCATCGTCCCGTCGACGGAGGCATCGGACATGGCGTTGCCGGCTTGCGGAACGATCGGCACGACCTGCCCTGCCGGGATCATCTGCGTGAGGGTCTCCCCGCCGGGGCCGGTCAGCGTCACGGTCGCGGCCTTGGTCTGCGGGTTCGACACGACGATCGCGAACGGCGAGTGCTGCGCGTCGCTGATGCACGACGAGCGCGCGCCGCACGTGTAGCCGGTCGGGCAGGTCGGCGCGCCGCCGAGCGCGGCGGGATCGCACGCGCCCGCGGTGTAGACCTTGATGCCCTGCGTGCGCGCGCAGACGTCGACGGTGGCGACCGTGCCGCGATACGCCTGCGTACAGATCTGCTGGCTCAGCGTGATGCCCTGGCCGAGGTCTTCACCGATCGCGCCCCAGACCTCGACGGCGTTATCGAGATCGACCGCCCAGTACTCGCAGCCGATGTAGCTGCGGTTGCTCGCCGCGGTCGCACAGGCGTCGACGCACGCCCCACCGGAGCACGTCATCACGCCGGTGCAGGTCTCGACGACGGCGCCCGCCTGGCCGGTCGCGTCGCAGCTCCAGACGTCGCCGTCCTTGCAGAAGTTCTGCCCCGGCGTGCACGCGACGCAGCCGAGCGTGTCGATGCAACCCGCGAGGCAGTCGGTCTCGGTCACCCACAGGTGCCCGCTGCACACCTCATAGCTCGAGCCCGTGCAGCGGTGCTGTCCCTCGGGCTCGCACTCGTCGGGCGCGTCGGGCCCTGCGCCCACGGGATCACGATCACCGTTGCCGCATCCGAGGACCACCACCACCAACGTCAAGCCAAGCGTCGATCGCCGCATTCACGTCGACGCTAACACGCTGCAGCAGCGCTGCCGGCGTGCAGAATTGGGACAGCTCAGTAGCGGAGGAACGCCGAGCCCCAGGTGAGGCCGGCGCCGAACGCGACGAGGCAGACGAGATTGCCCTGCTTGAGCTTGCCGACCTCGAGCGCGTCGAACATGCACATCGGGATCGAGGCCGCGGTCGTGTTGCCCCACTTCATGATCGTGTTGTGGGTCTTCTCGGCGGGCATGCCGATCATGTTCGCGACCATCTGATTGATCCGCAGGTTCGCTTGGTGCGGGATCATGATGTCGATATCGGTCAGCTTGAGGTTGTTCGCGACCATGCCCTCCATGATCGCCTGCGGCATGCGCGTCACCGCGTGCTTGAACACCTTCTTGCCGTTCATCGACGGGAAGTGCTTCCGCTCCGCCATCGCCTCGGCGCTGATGCGCGGGTTGTGCGCGCTCGCGGGGTACTCGGTCCACAGGATCTCGGCCTCGCTGCCGTCGGCGTGGATGTGGGTCGAGAGGATCACGTGCTGGTCGTCGGTCGCGCGCCCGATCACCGCCGCGCCCGCGCCGTCGCCGAACAGCACCGTGACGTCACGGCCGGCGGTCGAGATGTCGAGGCCGGTCGAGTGCACCTCGGAGCCGATGAGGAGGATGTTCTTGAACGCGCCGGTGCGGATGTACGCGTCGGCGATCGAGAGTCCGTAGATGAAGCCCGTGCACTGCTGGCGAATGTCGAGGCACGGGATGTCCTTCATGCCCAGCGCGCGCTGGACGAACACGCCGGTGCCCGGGAAGTTGAAGTCCGGCGACAGCGTCGCGTAGATGATGAGGTCGATGTCCTTGGCCGCGACCCCGGCGCGCTCGAGCGCCTGCTGGCTGGCCGCCGTCGCGAGCGAGGCACCGGTCTCACCCTCGGAGACCCAGTGCCGCTGCTCGATTCCCGTGCGCTCTACGATCCACTCGTTCGACGTCTCCATCAGGTGCGAGAGATCGTGATTGGTGACGATGCGCTTGGGCACCGACATACCCAGGCCCAGGATCCGACTGCGGTAGCTCATGCCGCTCGTTACCATGGAATCCGGTACATTCGCTCGCATGAACGTCCTGCTCGTGAGGCACGGAGAGACCCCGTGGAATCGCGAAGGCCGGTATCAGGGCCGCACTGATATCCCGCTGTCCCCCGACGGAGAAGCCCAGGTTCGTGCCTTGGGGCTGCGCCTCGCGCACGTGCCGATCACGCGCGCCGTGTCCTCGCCGCTGTCGCGCGCACGCCGGACCGCCGAGGCGATCCTCGACGGACGCAGCGTGCAGCTCGCGCTCGACGAGGGCCTCCTCGAGATCTCGCACGGTCAGTGGGAGGGGCAGCTCGCGACCGACATCGAGCTCTCGCATGCGGAGCTGTTCGGCACCTGGCGCTCGGCGCCGGGGCGCGACGTCCCGGCGGGGCCCGGCGCCGAGACGCTCGGTGATGTCGAGGCGCGGGCGTGGCCCGTGCTCGCGCGGGCGTGCGAAGGCCTCGGCGCGAACGACACGGTGCTGATCGCCGCGCACGATGCCGTCAATCGGGTGCTGCTCTGCCGCGTGCTCGGGCTGCCGCTCGCCCGCGTGTGGATGTTCCGCCAGGCGCCCGCGACGCTCAACGTGCTGTCGGGGCCGTCGCTCGGCGAGTTGCAGGTCGTTCGCCTCAACGACTCCGAGCACGTCGCCCCGCTGCTTCGCGAGGCGCAGCACCGCGCGATCTAAGATAACCCCAGGGTTCGCTTCTGTTGATCCGAGCCCGAGCCCAGCGCGCGTAGCGCGTGGAGCCCGAGCCCGAGCCCGAAAAAGCGCGCTCCGAGGGAGCGATCAGCGCACCGCTGGCACTGGAACCGACGAACTTCCGTCCAGAGCGATGGCTGCCGAGTCGGACATCGCTTCTGGATCGTGTGATCGGCTGGAGGCGACCACGGAAGTTCAGATCGGGCTCGGGCTCGGGCTCGGGCTCGGGTCGACGGCGCAGCCGATCTCTGGGGTTAGCGTTCGGGAGCGCCTGCCGTCAGCCCGAGATGCGCGGCGGAGCGTGCGCTGGCGCCGTGCCGCCGAGCGCCAGCGCGTGCGTTGCAGCACGCTGCCCACCGCGAGACGAGGCCTTGACGGGCTTCGGGTGGGTCAGGAGCTTGCAGAGGTGGCGTCGCCATGTGCGGCATCGTCGGGATCTACGGGTTCGCTGCCGCGCCGCGGGACGATCGCGAGGTCCTGCTGCGGATGCGCGATGCGATGGTGCATCGCGGCCCCGATGATGCGGACGCATGGATCGCTCCCGATCGTCGGGCAGCGCTGGGCCACCGCCGGCTGAGCATCGTCGATCTCTCGGAGGCGGGCCGGCAGCCGATGACCAACGAGGACGGGAGCGTCTGGCTCACGTTCAACGGTGAGATCTACAACCATGATCGTCTGCGCGCGCAGCTGCGCGAGGCAGGTCACGTGTTTCGCTCGCGCTGCGATGCCGAGGCGATCGTGCACGGGTACGAGGAGTATGGGCGCGACGTGGTCCGTCATCTCGACGGCATGTTCGCGTTCGGGCTGTGGGACGGGCGCGAGGGTGGCTCCCTCCTGCTCGCGCGCGATCGCCTCGGCAAGAAGCCGCTCTACTACTGGGCACGCAACGGTCGGCTGCTGTTCGCCTCGGAGATCAAGGCGCTGCTCGCGCACCCCGACGTGACGCGCGACGTCGATCCGGTGGCACTCGATCACTACCTGACGTTCTCGAACGTCCCCGCACCGCGCACGTTGTTCGCCGGCATCCACAAGCTGCCTCCGGGGTGCGTGCTGACCTGCCGCGGCGGCCGCGGGATCGAGGTACATCGCTACTGGTCGGCGCTCGAACACTCCGCGTTCGGCCTCGACGTCAGCGAAGCCGAGGCGGTCGAGCGCGTGCGCGGGCTGCTCCGCACGTCGGTGAAGAAGCGCATGATGAGCGACGTCCCACTCGGCGCGCTGCTCAGCGGGGGCATCGACTCGAGCACGAACGTCGCGCTGATGAGCGAGCTGGTGAGCCGGCCGCTCCAGACGTTCTCGGTCGGCTTCGCGGGCTTCGGCGCCGAGCACAACTTCCACGATCTGCCGTTCGCGCGCTCGGTCGCGGCGCGCTTCAACTGCGACCACCACGAGACGATCATCACCGCGGGCGAGTGCCAGCGGTTCGTCCCCGAGCTCGCCGCGAAGCTCGACGAGCCGCTCGGAGATCCGGCGTGCCTGCCGATGCACTTCGTCGCGCGCGCGGCGCGCCAGGCCGGCGTCACCGTCGTGCTCGTCGGCGAAGGCAGCGACGAGGTGTTCGCCGGCTACGGCGACATGGTGCACATGCTCGACGTCGCGTGGCCGCGCTTCGACCGGGTTCGCCGGTTGCCGCGCGTCCTGCGCGAGCTGCTGCACCGTGCCGCGCGGATCGCGGGCGCGCCCGCCGGGCGGGTCGACGTACTGCGCCGCGCCGCACGAGACGAGCCGATGTACTGGGGCCTGGACGTCGCGTTCTGGGAGTCCGAGAAGCGGACGCTACTCGCCGACGGCGCAGTGCCTGCCGGCGGACCGGGCGCGTCGGAGATCGTGCGTGCGTTCTATCGCGAGCTCGGGCGCCGCCAGCCGCACGCGGATCACTTGCAGCAGCTGTCGTGGGTCGAGCTGTGCAACCGGCTGCCCGAGCTGCTGCTGATGCGCGTCGACAAGCTCACGATGGCGCACTCGCTCGAGGCGCGGGCGCCGTTCCTCGACGCCGAGCTGGTCTCCTACGCGCTCGCGTTGCCGTCGCACCTCAAGATCCGCGGACGCACGACGAAGTACGTGCTCAAGCAGGCGGTGCGTGGGCTGATCTCCGACGACGTGATCGACCGCCCGAAACAGGGGTTCCGCGTCCCGCTACCGGCGTGGCTGCGCGGTGAGCTCGCGGGCTGGGCGGAACATCACCTGCGTCACTCGCCGATCCATCGCCGTGGCTTCTTTCGCCGCGCCGAGATCGATCGCATGTGGGCACGCCATCGCTCGGGGCGATGGGATCACAGCTTCGATCTGTGGTGCCTGCTCAACCTGGCCGCTTGGTACGAGCGGTGGATCGAAGGGAGAGACTGAACGTGACGCACAGCGTCCTGTACATCGTCGATTCGTTGGGGCTGAGCGGGAAGACGCTCGGCCTCGTCAACCTCGCGCTGCGGCTCGATCCCGCGCGCTACCGCGCCGTCGTCGCGAGCCTCGCACCGCTCTCGGGCGGCCTCGTCGACCGGCTGCACGCGGGCGGCGTGCCCACCGTCCACATCCCGTGCAATGACGGCGTCAACGCCGGCGTCGTGAAGCGCCTGGTGTCGCTGCAGCGCCAGGTGTCGCCCGCGATCGTGCACTGCTTCAACCCGCGCCCGATGCTGTACGGGGGCCTCAGCGCCGCGCTCACGTCGCGCCCCGCCGTCGGCAGCCTCAGCGCGTTCGCGTGCATGAGCCCCGACCGCACGTACACGTTCCTGCCGCAGCCACTGCACACGTCGTCGCAGACCAACCGGCTGCGCAACCGGGTGGTCGGGCGGCTGATGCGCAAGTTCGCCGTCGTGTCGCGCCGCGCGGGCGAGTCGTTCTGCGAGACCAACGCGATCCCGTCGAACAAGGTGCACGTCATCGGGTACGGGGTCGACATCGACAGCTTCGATCGCGTGACCGACGAGGCCGTCGCGAAGGTGCGCCGCGAGATCGGTGGTCAGCCCGGCGACGTCGTGTTCGGCAGCATCGGCCGGCTCGTCGAGCAGAAGGACTATCCGACCCAGCTGCGCGCGCTCGCCCTCGCCGCCCGTCACGCGCCGATTCGGATGGCGATCGTCGGTGCCGGCCCGCTCGCGAAGGATCTCGCGGCGCTCGCCGCCAAGCTCTCGATCCAGGATCGAGTGACCTTCCTCGGCGAGCGCTCGGACATCGCGACCCTGCTGCGTGCGTTCGATGCGTTCGTGCTCGCGTCGAAGTTCGAGCCGTTCGGCGTCGCGCTCCTCGAGGCGATGGCGGCGGGGCTGCCGATCGTCGCGACCGAGGTCAACGAGGTGCCCGAGATCCTCGACGGTGGACGCGGCGGCATGCTGGTGCCGGCCGAGCGTCCCGAGGATCTCGCGGCGGCGCTCGGCCGGATCGCCGCGGACGTCGAGCTGCGCGCGAACCTCGCCGGCGCCGCGCGCGCGATCGCGATGCAGCGCTTCAGCCTTTCGGTCTCCGTAGCGGCGTATCAGTCGCTCTACGACGACGTGATGAAGGAGGGACCATCGTGACAGCGATCTGCGGCATCGTCGGAGAATGGGCGCGCGCACGCGACGCCAGCGCAAACCTCGAGAACATGCTCGCCGTGCTCGGCGGCACCGGCAATCGAATCACCGCGACGTGGTCCGATCGAACGGGCGAGTGCCGGCTCGGCATCACCGATCGGTATGGCTCGACGGCGCAGCCACGCGTGCTCGAGCGCGGCAACCTCGCCGCGGTGTGCGACGGCCACGTGTTCGACCGCGGCGCAGGCTGGAACACCGACGAGCGGCTGCTCGAGCGCTGGAGCGACCGCACCGCGCGCGAGCTCGGGCGCACCGACGCGCAGTTCGCGTTCGCGCTGTGGGACGCGGACCGGGGTCGGCTGACGCTCGCGCGCGACGCGCTCGGCGTGCGGTCGATCTTCTACTACGCGAGCGCGAGCGGCCTGGTGTTCGCGTCGACCATCGAAGCACTGCTGCGCCACCCCGGCGTGCCGCGCGCGGTCGACGAGCGCGCGGTGTCGCTGTTCCTGACGTTCCTCAACGTCCCGGCCCCACACACGCTGTTCCGCGGGATCTCGAAGCTGCCCCCCGGCTCGTTCGCGGTCGCCACCGCGCGTGGCGTGGAGCGGACCGAGAAGTTCTGGACGATCGTCGACGACCCGCTGCCCGCCGTCGACAACATGGGCCACTACGTCGAGCGCGTGCGCAAGCTACACCTCGACGCCGTCGCCAGCCGGGTGACGACCGGACCGATGGCGGCGCTGCTCAGCGGCGGGAACGACTCGAGCGCGAACGTCGCGCTGATGGCGAAGCTCGGCGTCGCACCGCTGCACACGTTCACCGTCGGGATGGCGGAGTTCGAAGGTCAGGATCGCTACAGCGACCTCATCCACGCGCGCAAGGTCGCCAAGCTCGTCGGCTCCGAGCACCACGAGCGCGTGCTCACGCTCGACGAGTTCATCGCGTCGATGTCCGACGTGATCGACGCGCAGGACGATCTGGTCTCCGAGCCGTCGAGCGTGTTCTTGCACCACGCGCTGCGCATGGTCCGCGAGGCCGGGCTACGCACCGTGATCACCGGCGAGGCCAACGACGAGATCTCGTGTGGCCACGGCGAGATGGTGCGGATCCGGGACGGCTACTACCAGCGCTGGCGGCCGCTGATGAAGATGCCGCGTGTGGTGCGCCGGATCGCTGCCGCCATCGCGCCGGTGATCGCACCTGCACGGGCCGAGGTGCTCGCCCGCGCCGCCGACGACGGCGAGTACTTCTGGAACTTCGAGATCGCATGGAACGATCGCGACAAGGACCAGATCCTCACACCATCGGCGCTCGATCGAACGCGCGAGGTGCGCGCGAGCTCGATCGTGGCGGAGCGTGCGCAGGCCCTGCGCGCCCAGGGCCACAGCCGGCACGACTATCTCGCCTACGTCATCGCCACGATGATGCAGGACCACTACCTGGGCAATCTGATGCTCGGCAAGCTCGAGCATCTCTCGTCGCGCCTCGGCGTCGAGGCACGCTGCCCGTACACGGCGCCAGCGTACGTTCACTTCGTCTACAACATCCCCTCCCAGTTCAAGACGCGCGACGGCGAGGTGAAGTCGTTCTTCAAGGCGGCGATCGGCGAGCTGTTGCCGCACGACATCATCTACCGGCCCAAGCAGGGCTTCCGCACGCCGCTCGCCGAGCTGTTCCGTGGGCCGTTCGGTGACTGGGCCAAGCCGATCATCCTCGACCGAGGGATGACCGCGGCCGGCGTGCTCCGCCGAGACGCACTGTCGAACCTCATCACCGAGCACAAGCGCGGTGGTCGTGACCTCAGCACGCGGCTGTGGACAGCGCTCGTGCTCAACATGTGGCACGAGCGCTGGATCGACCGGAGCCTCCGATGACGCGCGTCACGCGCGTCGCGCACGTCGTGAGTAGCCTGAGCGTCGGCGGCGCGGAGCGCCTCGTGGTCGATCTCGCGCACGCGCAGCGGCGCGAGGGTCTCACCGTCATGCTCCTCGACCTCGGTCGTGACGAGCGACCGCTCGGCGAGACCGCCCGCGCGCTCGGCATCGAGGTGGTGCGCGTCGGCCGCCGACGCTCGCGCCTCGGGCGTTTTCTCGTGCTCGCGCGCACGCTCGTCGCACGGCCGGCGCAGGCGGTCCACATCCACAACCCGGGTGCGTTGCGGGCGGTGTTGCCGCTGTTGCCGTTCGTCGGCGGGCCGGTGCTGTACACGCGCCACGGCCCGAGCCCGTACGCCGCGGAGAAGTGGAAGACGTTGCACCGCGTCGCGCGCAGCTTCGTGCATCGCGTGACGTTCGTGACCGAGGATGCGCGGCTCGCGTTCCGCAACACACACGGCAACGACTGGCCCGACGCCGTGATCCGCAACGGCGTCCCCGTCGCGCACGAGCCGCCGATCCGTACGCGCGGCACCAGGCTGCGCCTCGGCTCGGTCGGCCGGCTCGTCGAGCTCAAGCGGCAGCACCTGCTCCTCGACGCCGTCGCGCAGCTCCCGCCGGAGTTGAGGAGCCGCGTCGAGATCCACCTGTTCGGCGACGGGCCCGAGCGCGCCTCCCTCGCCGAGCACGCGCGCACCGAGCTGGACGGCGTCCCCGTCGTATTTCACGGCACCGTGCTCGAGCGCGAGACGATCTACGGCCACGTCGACGTCCTCGTCGTCAGCTCGCGCATGGAGGGGCTCTCGATGGCGATGCTCGAGGCGATGGCGCGCGCGGTGCCGGTGATCGCGACCGACGTCGGCGGCAACCGCGAGCTCGTCCACGACGAGCGCACCGGGCTGTTGGTCCCGACGAACGACGTCACCGCGCTACGCACCGCGATCGCGCGCATGCTGCGCGAGCCGACGCTGCCCGCCCGCCTTGGCCGCGCGAGCCACGAGCTGATCTCCCGTCGCTACTCGATCGCCGAGGTCGCCGCGCGCTATCAGGAGCTCTACGAGCAGCGCTGACCCCGGTCGGCGTCGCCGACGTGGGCGATAGGATCCCGTGGGCTTCGAGCTCACGCAGGCTGCTCGGGAGGTCGAGGTGATGGACCTTCGGCGTCCCGGCTGAGAAAATCGACATCCCGGGTCGAAGGTTCTCGCCGGTCGCCCGCACCAAGCAGGCAACAGGATCGCCATGACCACGTGTGACGACGTCCAGCTCGGCCTCGAGATGACCCGCATGGGGGCCACCTCGACCGTGGCGCCGGACGTCGCCGCCGCACACGTGGCGACCTGCGCCACCTGCGCGGCCTACGCCGCGACGCTGAGGGAGACCGACGCCATGATGACCAGCCCCGATCTCGCCCGCCGCGACGGATTCGACTCCGACGCCCTGCTGAAGAAGACCCTCGCCGAGCTGCCGGGCAAGCACGATGTGTGGAAGCTCGTCGCGCTGGTGGTGCCGGTCATGACCGCGCTCGTCGTGTTCGTCTGCGTCCGTCGCCCGGAGATGATCACGCCGCGGTTCATCGGGATGCTGGGCGGCATGACCGTGTTCGGGATCGCCGCGTTCGCGTATCGCCGCACGCGGTACCGACACTGGACGGCGCTCGCGGGGCGGCCGACCGAGATCCTGGCGGCGCGTCGCAGCGAGCTCGCGAAGCGCGTCCGGATGACGTCGATCGTCGCTCCGCTGTGGCTCGCCCTCGCGGCCCACAGCGCCTACAACGCGATCACGCGGGACAGCCTCCTGCGGGTCGTGACGACGGCGGGCACCCTGGTGTTCGTGGCCCTGCTGGTCAAGCACGGCCTCGACGCGCGCCGCGAGCTGCGCGCGCTCGGGGATCGCTGAGCTCGCGCCTCTCGCTCTCGCTCTCGTTCGCGCCCTCGCCGTGCCACCCACCTTCGACACCGTCTACGCAGCCACCCAGCGCGACGTCTACGCGCTGTGCCGGCACCTCGTGGGCAACGCCGCCGACGCGCAGGACGCCGCGCAGGAGACGTTCCTCGCCGTCGCGGGCGCGCTGCCGGGCTTCCGCGGCGAGGCTAGCGTGAAGACGTGGGTGCACCGCATCGCGATCCGTTGCGCGCTCAAGATCCGCGCGAAGAGCAGGCGCGCGCCGGAGCCGTTGCCCGCCGCCGAGCTGCCGGGAGAGCGCGATCCGCGCGTCGACAGCGAGAGATCGTGGGCGCTCGCACGCGCGATGGCCGAGCTCTCGTTCGAGCAGCGAGCCGTGATCTCGCTGTTCGCGATCGAAGGCCTGACCCACGCCGAGATCGCCGAGGTGCTCGGCGTGCCCGAGGGCACCGTGTGGTCGCGCCTGCACGCCGCGCGCAAGCGGCTCGCCGCGCTGCTCACCGACGGGTCGACGCTCGAATCAGCGCGCGCGCTCGCGTAGCCGGGCGTTCACGCGAGATCTGCTCCGCGGGCGCATCCTCGAAAGCAGCGACGGCTGCGCAACTCAGACGTCAAGATTCCGGACGTTGAGCGCGTTCTCCTCGATGAACTCGCGGCGCGGCTCGACGAGGTCGCCCATCAGCTTCGTGAAGATGCCGTCGGCCTCTTCCATCTCCTCGACCTTGACGCGCAGGAGGTGGCGCTTGTTGGGATCCATCGTGGTCTCCCACAGCTGCTCCGCGTTCATCTCGCCGAGTCCCTTGTAGCGCTGGATCTGAAGGCCCTTGCGACCGAGGTCTTCGATCACCTGAGCGATCTCGTCCCAGCCCTTGATCTCGCGCGGGGCGTCCTTGTCGTGCACGAGCGACAGTGGCTCGGTGAGGCCCGAGCGGAGGTCGTTGCTGATCTTGCGCAGCTCGGTGAACTCGGCCGAGCGCACGAGCTCCGAGTTGATGTTGGTGTGACGCCGCACGCCGTGCATGCCGGCGACGTAGCGCAGCTCCCACGTGCCGTGCTCGGAGTCCTGCTTGTACTCGGCCGCGGCCGACGCGAGCTCGGGGTAGCGCTGCGAGACCTTCGCCATCACGTTGGCCTCGAGCAGCTCGAGCTTCGTCTTGTCCTTGAGCGCGTCCTCGTGCAGCCCCGAGTCGACGAACTGCCCGATGATGCGGACGTCGCCGCGCTTGTCGATCTGCGCGCGCAGCCGGCGCGCCTGGTTGATGCGCTTGACGACCGACGCGAGCGCATCCCCGGTGAGCGGATCGTGCCCGTTGCGGTGGAGCACCGTCTCCTTGCACACGCTGTCGAGGAGGAAGTCTTCGAGCGCCTGCTCGTTCTTCAGATAGAGCTCGTGCTTGCCCTTCTTCACTTTGTACAGCGGCGGCTGCGCGATGAAGATGTGGCCGTTCTCGAACAGCTCGTTGAAGTGGCGGAAGAAGAACGTCAGCAGCAGCGTGCGGATGTGGCTACCGTCGACATCGGCGTCCGTCATGATGACGATCTTGTGATAGCGGAGCTTGCCGAGATCCTTCTCGTCGCCGACGCTGGTGCCGAGCGCGGTGATCAGCGTCGTCAGCTCTTGTGACGACAGCATGCGATCGAAGCGCACCTTCTCGACGTTGAGGATCTTGCCGCGCAGCGGAAGGATCGCCTGGAACGCACGGTTGCGCCCCTGCTTGGCCGAGCCGCCTGCAGACTCACCCTCGACGAGGAACAGCTCGCTCTTCTCGGGATCGCGCTCCTGACAGTCGGCGAGCTTGCCTGGTAGCGACGACAGCTCGAGCGCGCCCTTGCGCTGCACCATCTCGCGCGCCTTGCGCGCTGCCTCGCGCGCCCGCGATGCGAGCATCGCCTTGGAGATGATCGACTTCGCGTCCTTGGGGTTGCGCTCGAGGTACTGGCCGAGCTTGTCGGCGACGACGGCGGACACCGCGGTCGCGACCTCCGACGAGACCAGCTTGTCTTTTGCCTGGTTGGAGTACTTCGGGTCGCCGACCTTCACCGAGATCACGGCGGTGAGGCCTTCGCGCAGGTCCTCGCCCGAGAGCGTCGCGCCCTTCGCGTCCTTGAGCAGCTTGTTCTCGGTCGCGTAGTTGTTGATCGTGCGCGTCAACGCCTGCCGGAAGCCGGTGAGGTGCGTGCCGCCGTCGCGATTCTTGATCGTGTTGGTGAAGCAGGTGGTCAGCTCGGAGTAGCCGTCGTTCCACTGCATCGCCACGTCGACGGTGCACTCCGCCTCGCTCTCCTTGTGGACGCCGGAGTACGAGATGACATCGGAGATCGTGGTCTTGTTCGCGTTGAGATCGGCGACGTAGGTCGCGATCCCGCCCTCGAACGCGAACTCGAGCTTCCTGTCGGTGCGCTCGTCGTGGATGACGATCGTGAGCCCGCTGTTGAGATAGGCGAGCTCGCGGAGCTTCTGCGCGAGCGTGTCGAAGCTGAACTCGAGGACGTTCTTGAAGATCGTCGGGTCGGGATGGAACGTGGTCTTCGTGCCGCGACGATCGGTGACGCCGGTCTGCTTGAGATCCGCGACCGGAACGCCCCGCGCATACTCCTGGTAGTACACGCCGCCGTCACGACGGATCTCGAGCTTCAGCCAGTCGCTGAGCGCGTTGACCGCCGACACACCGACGCCGTGCAGACCACCGGAGACCTTGTAACCGCCGCCGCCGAACTTGCCGCCGGCATGCAGGGACGTCATCACGAGCTCCGCGGCGGAGCGCCCTTCCTGCGGATGGATCGCGACGGGGATGCCGCGGCCGTTATCCTCGACGGTCACCGAGTTGTCGTAGTGAATGACGACGTCGATGCGCGAGCAATGTCCCGCGAGGTGCTCGTCGACCGAGTTGTCGACGACCTCGTGCACCAGGTGGTGCAGCCCCGTGCCGTCATCGGTGTCGCCGATGTACATGCCGGGGCGCTTGCGGACGCCTTCGAGGCCCTTGAGGACGCCGATCGAGCTGGCATCGTACGAGCCCTCGGAACCCTGCGAAGTTGCTGTGGGATCTGCCATTTCGACCGGCTGCTTTCGTACCATGTCCAGGGGGGTACGGGAAGCGTTGCAAAGTGCGATTAACTGGACCTCAACCCACAGAGATCACGGCGGTTTTCAGGCACCGAGATCCCCGCGTTTACGCCACGATTCGTCCCCCCTGAATCGCGTAGTCCGCGCGGTGCTCGCGGAGCAGCACGTGACCTCCGTGCGTCGTCGTGATGAAGCACTGCCCGGCGAGCGTCGCGAGGTGCTGGAACAAGTATTCGTTGCGCGCGCTATCGAGCTCGCTCGACACGTCGTCGAGCAACAGGATCGGTGGATCGCCATGCGCAGCGCCGAGCACCGAGAGCTCGGCGGTCTTCCACGCGAGCATGATCGCGCGCAGCTGTCCTTGCGACGCGAAGCTCCCTGCCTCGCGCCCGTCGAGCTCGAGCACGATGTCATCGCGATGCGGCCCGAGCTGCGTCGATTGCGATGCGAGATCGCGCGCCCTGCCCTGCCGCAACCGCAGTTCGATCTCGGCCGACGGAACCACGCGGTCGAGCCCCTTCACCGCGATCGCTGCGTGCGACGCATCATCGATGAGGCGCGGCGACGCGTTCTCCGAGCGCGGGGCACCCTCGACGAGCCACGTGTCCGCGGACGTCTCGGCAACGAGCTTGGAGGCATACCGAACCGTGGCCTGCATGCCGGTGCGCGTGATCGCCGAGAACGCGCGCGACAGCTCGGGCGCGAGCGCCGCGAGGAACTGCAGTCGCGCGGTCACCATCTTCTCCGCGAGCTGCGCGAGCTGCGCGTCGTAGATCGCGAGCATGTCGTCGACCTGCGTGCCGCCGAGCCTGCCCTCCCCTGCTTGCTTGAGCACCGCATTGCGCGACCGCAGCACCTTGTCGTAGTCGGTGGCCGTCGCGAGATATCCCGACGAGAAGTTGAACACGCCGCGGTCGAGGAACCGCCGCCGGTCACCCGGCGAGCCGCGCGGTAGTGCGAGATCCTCGGGGGTGAACACGACGACGTTGAAGCCGCCGAAGTAACGGGACAGCGGCCGCACCGCCTTGCCATCGAGCCGCACCTTGCGCGAGCCAGGCGCCAGCTCGAGCTCGTAGACGCGCGTCAGCTCGTCTTTGACCACGCGCGCACCGAGCTTGGCCTCGGGCTGCCCGAAGGCGATGAGGTCGGAGAGCTTGGGCGTACGGAACGACCGGAGCGTCGAGGTGACGTAGATCGCCTCGAGCACGGACGTCTTGCCCTGCCCGTTGTCGCCGATGAAGACGTTGAACCGCTCGCGCGGGACGAGCTGCAGCGGCTGGAGATTGCGCACGCCGTGCGCGGTGAGCGCGACGATCTTCACGGAGAGCTCGCAGCTAGCTCCACGAGCGCGATCGGAGACCCTGCGGCCTCGATTCGGCCCGCGGGCGAAGCTTGCAGGTTCTCCTGGACGTGCAGGTGCACGTGACACGTGCACGTGTACGAGTACGCCACTCGTCGCTCGCTAGATGCGCATCGGCATCACGACGCCGAGGTACTCGTCGCCGGTGAGCGGCTTGATGAGCCCCGGGTCGAGCTCGCCACCGAGCGACAACGTGACCTGGTCGCTCGACATCTGCGACAGCAGCTCGACGACGTACTTCGGATTGAAGCCGATGGCGATCGGCTCGCCGTTGTACTCGGCCTCCATCTCCTCACGCACCTCGCCCAGGTCCGGGTTGTCGCTGGTGATGGTGACGCCGTCCTTGGTCGCGGCGACCTTCACGCCGCGCGTCTCCGACGACATCAGCTGCGCACGGCGGAGTGCATCGATGAAGCGCCCGCGGTCGACGGTGATGACGCGCTTGTGGTCCTTCGGGATGACCTGCTCGTACGGCGGGAACTGCGCGTCGATGAGCTTCACCGCGATGGCGATGTCATCCTGTACGAGGAACAGGTGCGGCGTCTTGATGGCGAGCTTGCAGGACGGTCCGGCGTCGAGGACCTTGCGGATCTCGAGCAGCCCCTTCTTCGGGATGATGATGCCAGCGGACAGCTTGGGGCCGTTGGCGATGGTGCGCTCCACCTTGCTGAGGCGGTGGCCGTCCGTCGAGACCATGCGGCTCTTGCTGCCGTCGCTCTCGAAGAACACGCCGTTGAGGTGGAAGCGCGTCTCGTCGTTGCAGACCGAGAACAGGGTCCGCTCGATCATCTCGCGCAGCACCGCGCTCTCGAGCGTCGCGTAGGTCGCTTCGCGATGGTCGGGGACCTTCGGGAAGTCGCGGTCGGGCATGCCGACGATGCGATACGAGACCTTGCCGCTCTTGATCTCCGCCCAGTGGTTGTCCGCCTTCTTGAGCGTGACCTCGTCGCCCGGCGCGTTCGCGATGAGGTCGTAGAGGTTCTTCGCGCCGAGGGTGATGCCACCGTCGCTCGCGTTGGTGCTCTTGAGCTCTGCCGTGAGCGAGACGTTGAGGTCGGTCGCTGCGACGAGCAGCTGGTTCTTGCCCTGCGTGCGAAGCAGGACGTTGGCGAGCATCGGCATGGTGCTCTTGCGATCGGCGATGCCCTGCGCGAGGCGCAGTCCCCGAAGGAACTCGTTCTTTGCGATTCGGAACTCCATGCTGACCCTCGACCTTCGTGTCTTCGTTCTCTGGGCTCTCTCTTTATCTGATCAGTATGAAAAGATCTTTGTAGAAGTAGAGATCAGTAGGCCTTGTGGACGGTGTGGGCAAGTCGGCAAGTCCGCGGATCCCCGACGGGAGCACGGTGGCGCGCCGTGAGGACATCGTGCGCGTCGCGCAGTGGATGCCATGCACCAAACGTGTGGACAACCCGAGAGGCGCGGGACGTCCACGGAATCTCCACAGCCGGCAGCACAGGGTTTCGCACAGGGGACGACCGTGGGCTCAGCGGAGGATCATCGACTCGATCGCGTGGATCTCGGAGCGCAGGGACGCATCGTCCTTCAGGCGCTCGACGATCTTCTGTACGGCCGAGATGACGGTGGTGTGGTGCTTGCCGCCGAACGCCCTCGCGAGGTCCGGGTAGCTGTCCTTGGTGTGGTGGCGCGCCAGGTACATCGCCACCGCGCGCGGCGTGGCCACGCTCTTGTGGCGGCGCTCGCTCTTGATGTCGCTCGGCTTGAGGCCGTAGTAGCTCGCCACGCTCTTGATGACGCCGTCGACGGTGATGACCTCGCGCGGCCTCGTGATCGCCGTGCCCAGCGTCTCCTGCGCGAACTCGAGGTCGATGCGGCGCTTGGACAGCGAGGCGTAGGCCGCGAGGCGGATGAGTGCGCCCTCGAGCTCGCGGACGTTGCTCTTGATCGCCGACGCGATGTAGAGGGCGACGTCGTCGGGCAGGTGCACCGACTCGCTGGCCGCCTTCTTGCGAAGGATCGCGATGCGGACCTCGAGCTCCGGTGGCTCGATGTCGGCGAGCAGGCCCCACGCGAACCGCGAGCGCAGCCGGTCGGCGATGTCCGAGATCTCGTGCGGCTTGCGGTCGGCGGTGAGGACGATCTGCGTGTGATTCTCGTGGAGCGCGTTGAACGTGTGGAAGAACTCGTCCTGCGTGCTCTCCTTGCCGGCGAGGAACTGGACGTCGTCGATGAGGAGGACGTCGATGCCTTCGCGGTAGTTGCGGCGGAACTCGTGCATCTTGCCGGCGCGGATCGCCTGCACGTACTCGTTCATGAACCGCTCGCTCGAGAGATAGACGATGCGGGCGCCGGGGCGGTTCGCGAGCTGCTGATGACCGATCGAGTGCAGCAGGTGCGTCTTGCCGAGCCCTGCCCCACCGCAGATGAACACGGGGTTGTACTTCGGCGGGTAGCTCGACGCGGCGGCTTGCGAGGCGGCGAACGCGAGCTGGTTCGAGGGGCCGGCGACGAACGTGTCGAAGTTGTAGCGAGGGTTGAGCGACGCCGCTTCGGGCGCGACGATATCCTCGTCGAGGATCGGTCCGGAGCCGGTCGAGGTCGCCACTTCGATGACCGGAGCGGGCGCCGTGGCGGGCGCGGGGACGGATACGGTCAGTGGCGGCGGGGCCGGCCGATCCTCGGAGTCGGGATCGAACTCGAAGCGGACCTCGTGATGACCGAGGCTCCGGATTTCTTCGAGCAGCGTCGCCTGGAAGTTCGACTCGAACCAGGTACGCACGTAGCTGTTGGGAGCGCGGAGCCGCAGGATCGATCCATCGAAGGACCGGACCTCGATCGGTTCGAGCCACATCTCTACGTTCTTGGAGGAGGAAAGCCGAGACTTGATACGTCCGACCGCTTCGTCCCAGAGTCCTTGTACTGTCATTCCCCTGTCTCCAGGACTTTGTCCTGCGTAGTCATGTGGTTACGCGTGGCGATTCACAGGCAAAGGACAACCAATCCAGAGGTTATTCACAACCCCTCTGGAGGCTCACCCGGTGGCCAACCTTCACGGTTATCCACAGGCGAAGAGACAGCTTGGTATCAGCTTCCGAATTCTTGTTGCAAGCCGAAAACGCCTCCAAGTGAACTCCGGATCCCGTGGACTACGTGGCCGTGGATCCGGGTGAAATTTCGGTTCGTGAACGCGTTAGCGAACCGTCGTCACCACACATCGCACGACGGATCCGCGCCTTGACTTCATACCGATGCTTGAGTATCGATCCCGGTCCGTCGCGCCCGAGGCTCGTGCCTTTCGTGACGCTGTAGCCCCGGACCTTGGAGATACCCCGTGAAGCGCACCTATCAGCCCCACAACAAGAGCCGCAAGCGCACCCATGGCTTCCGCGCCCGCAAGAAGACCCGCGGTGGCCGCGAGGTCCTGCGCCGTCGTCGCGCGAAGGGCCGCAAGCGCATCTCGGTGACCACCGCGAAGAAGTAGCCGGTGGCGTCGCAGCGCGGCCCCTTGGGGTTCTCCAAGGACCAACGTCTGCGACGACGCGCCGAGTACGTCGCCGTTCAATCGAACGGCATCAAGGTGCATGGCCGGCACGTCCTGGCGATCGCTCGGAGACGCTCCGAGCTCACGCTCGCCGGGCGGCTCGGCATCACCGTCACCAAGAAAGTGGGAAACGCGGTCGTACGAAATCGGATCAAGCGATTGCTCAAGGAGTGGTTGCGCCACCATGGCTGGGTACCTACAGGCTGGGACATGGTCCTGGTTGCCAAGGACTCCGCCTCGCGCCAGCTTCACCCAGGCGACTTCGCTGACGATCTGACCCGGATCCTGCGCCACTTCGATTCTCGGTTTTCATGACCCGCGCTCTGCACTCGTTCCTCGTCACGGTGGTCCTGCTACCGGTCGTGTTTTACCGACGAGTGCTGTCGCCGATGAAGCGGGCGCCGAGCTGCATCTACCTCCCGACGTGCTCCGAGTACGCGATGGAGGCGGTCAAGACGCGCGGCATCATCGTCGGTAGTGCGCTCGCGCTCGCGCGCCTGTTGCGCTGCAACCCGCTGTTCCACGGCGGCTATCACCCGGTGCCGGCGCGCCGTCCTCGCTGCGCTCACCACCACGCTCAGGAGCAGCACTAGATGCAAGATCAAGGGAAGCGGCTGCTGCTGGCGGTCGCGCTCGCGCTCGGCGTGATGCTGTTGTGGAACGTCATCTTCCCGTCGAAGAAGCCGGACTCCACACCACCACCGCAGACCACGTCGCAAGGCTCGGCCGCCGTGCTCGCGCCGGCGACGACGAAGGTCGGCGTGTCGACGCTGCCCTCCCCTGCCGCCCCGGTCGCCGCCCCCGCCGCGGAAGCGCCGCGTGGGCCCGAGCAGAAGATCGAGCTGTCGTTCAAGAACGTCAGCGCGACGTTCTCGAGCTACGGCGGCGTGCTGAGCTCGTGGCACCTCGCCGACAAGCGGTTCGACAAGGACCAGACCAAGGGCGAGCTGCTGCCGTCGACGGTGGATACCGGTGCGTTCGGCGTCAACTTCTCGAAGTCGACGTTCGTGCTGCCCGCGAAGACGGAATGGAAGGGCACGAAGGTGTCCGACACCGAGGTCGTCTACACGCTGTCGACGGACACGGTCGATCTCGAGAAGAAGTACACGATCCTGCCGGACGTCTACCTGGTGAAGCTGGTGGTGACGGCGCGGGTGAAGGTGCCGGCGGGCCAGATGGCCGAGCAGCAGCTCGCGGTGACGTCGTACGCGTTCCAGGATCCGAACAAGATCCAGAAGGGCAGCGGCCAGGGCGCCGAGGCGCGCGCCTGGCACTCGTCGACGCTGCGCGGCGGCACGATCTATCACACGCCGATCAAGAAGCTGATCAAGGCGCCGCGGCTCGAGCAGGGCATCAAGTGGACCGGCTTCGAGCACCCGTATCTGCTCGCGGCGTACGCGCCGAGGTTCGAAGGACAGAGCACCGTCGACAAGTTCTCGTCGGCGGAGGCCTCGGGCCTGATGCGGACCGACCTGCTGTTCGAGAAGACCGTCGTCAAGCCGGGCGATGCGCCGATCACGAAGGAGATCGTCGCGTACCTCGGGCCGAAGAACTACACGAGCCTCGATGCCGCCGACAGCGCGGCCGGGTTCTCGACGAGCTTCACGTCGACGATCGACCTCGGCTGGTTCGCTTTCATCGGCAAGCCGCTGCTGTGGCTGCTGCAGAAGTTCTACGCGGCGTTCGGCAACTGGGGCATCGCGATCATCCTGCTGACGTTCCTCGTCAAGGCCGCGACGCTGTACTGGACGACGAAGTCGATGCGGTCGATGAAGGCGATGGCCGCGCTCGCGCCGCAGATGAAGGCGCTGCAGGAGAAGTACAAGGACGACCGCCAGCGCCTCCAGTCGGAGACGATGGCGCTCTACAAGACGCACAACGTCAACCCGATCGCGGGCTGCCTGCCGATCCTGCTGCAGATGCCGATCTGGCTCGCGCTGTACCGCATGCTGTCGTCGGCGGGCGAGCTGTATCAGCAGCCGTTCATCCCGGGCTGGATCGGCGACCTGACGTCGACGGACCCGTTCTACATCCTGCCGATCGTCCTCGTCGTCACGATGTTCATGCAGGCGCGGCTGACGCCGCAGACCGGGGACTCGCGGCAGCAGAAGTTCCTGCAGTACGGCATGCCGCTGATGTTCGGCGTGATGTCGTTCTTCTTCCCGTCGGGCCTCACGCTCTACATCTTCACGAACACGGTCCTCTCGGCGCTGCACTCGATCTACATGAACAAGTTCGACAAGAAGAGCCTCGAGCTCGCCGCGAAGATGAAGGCGGCCAACGAGGCCGCGACCGCGAAGGACAAGGACGCCGGCAAGGGCGGCGGCAAGGCCGCGGCGGCGAAGCCGGTGATCGACACCACCGCGACCGAGGCGGGCGAGGCGGGCGAGGAGGATGATGAGAGCGAAGCGGCCCCGGCGTCGTCGGGACCAGCCCGCCCACGCCCCAACCAGGGCAAGAAGAAGAAGCGCCGCCGCTAGGCGCGAAGGTTTTGGGAGACCGACATGGCTGAAACTGCGACTGCAGATCGTGAAGACCTCGCCGAGAAGGCGAGCGAGTTCCTGCTCGGCGTCCTCGAGCGAATGGGGATCTCGGCGGATATCGACATCAAGGACGACAACGAGCGCACCACCCTCGAGATCCAGACCAAGGACACCGAGCTGGTGATCGGGCGGCGCGGCGTGGTGATGGATGCGCTCCAGCACCTCGTCAACAAGGTCGTCTATCGCGACCGGCGCGACGAGAAGACCAAGCCGCTCGTCGTCGATGCGGGTGGGTTCCGCGACAAGCAGATCGAGCGGCTCCGCGCCCTCGGCCAGCGGATGGCGGAGAAGGCGCTGGAGACGAAGCAGATCGTCGAGCTGCAGCCGATGACGGCGCACGACCGCCGCATCGTTCACATGGCGATCTCGGAGATCGCGGGGCTGACGACGCGCAGCGAGGGTGAGGGCGAGGATCGCCACATCCTGATCGTTCCGGCCGCCGCCGCCGAAGGGTGAGCACCTCGTCGACCTCGGGACCTGGCCACGAGACCCGCGCGGACACGATCGCAGCGATCGCGACTGCAGCGGG
>DATLHR010000049.1:0-14453 GCA_035539815.1 Kofleriaceae bacterium | reverse complement strand
TGCCCTCGAACTCCCAGCACCCGATCAGCGTCGCGTCCGTCGAATCGCAGAACGGGATGACCGGTGCGTCGACGGGCGCATCGATGGCCGCATCGACGCCGGCGTCGATCGCAGCGTCCGCATTTGCATCCGCGCTCGCGTCGTCGTCGAGTGCCCCGTCCGAGGGCGCGCTACCGGAGACGCTGAAGCCGCACGCCGAGCCTGCGAGCACCGTGACGGCACAGACCCAGTGGACCGCTGCGCTTCGCACCATCCGCCGGATCTTACCGCCACTGTTATCTGCCGGGGCTCTCGTACCTCACCGTTGCGTCGAGCCGGACGGTCACCGTGCCCAGGTCACGCTGCTCGCCCGGAGCTGCCTGCAGCGCCAGCGTCTGCATCGTCGACGCGGGCGACTTCACGAGCAGGAAGTTGGACTGCGGATCGACGCGCGTGAGCTCGAACCGGCCGTCGGCATCGGTGGTCGCGATGCGCTGCGTTCCGAAATCCACGCTGCCGCCGTTCGCGAACGACAGGACCTGGAGGCCGGCGAGCGGACGACCGTCGGCATCGACGAGCCTGCCGCGCACGACCGCCCACCGGCGCACGTTCAGCTCGACGCTGCGCGACGCGCCGGGCTCGAGTGTCACCTCGGCCGTGCCGATTCCGGGGTCGGAGGTGACCGAGAGCGTGTAGCGACCATCGCGCAGCTTGTCGACGACGACGCTGCCGTCGCCGGTGGGAGCGCGCAGCTTGCGTCGGCTCGCGCCGGCAAGCGTGAGCTCGAAGCCTGCGACCACAGCCCCGCTGTCGCGCACGCTCACGCGCAGCGATGCATCGGCCTTGCGCAGCGTGATGCGATGATCGCGCTCGGTCGCGGCACCATCGAGCTTGGCGTCGCCGGCGGTCGGGTGCGACGCGGTGAGCGTGAACGGACCCTCCTGCAGCCCCGCCACGGCGAACCGGCCGTGCGCATCGCTGAGGACTGGCGCCGCGGCAAAGTCGACGCTTTTGATGTGGATCCACGCGTCCGCGATGGGCGCGCCGTTCGCGTCGATGACGACGCCACGGACCTCGTGATCACAGCTGGTCACCCTCAGGCGCACGTCGGCCGGCGCGCTCGTCAGCGCGAGCTTGGTGCTCGTGATGCGCGCGGCGCGTTCGACGAGCTGACGCCGGCAGCGCTGGTCGACCACGGACAGCTCGAGCTCGCCCGGCGCGAACCCGAGCAGCTCGAAGCGTCCGCTCGCGTCGGTGAGGACCTCGCTCTCCTGCGCCGGCAACACACTGGTGGCCTCCGCATGCACGACGAGGTCGGCGATCGGCGCGCCGCGCTCGTCGACGATGGTGCCGCGCACGCTGGGCGTGGGATCGAGCGTGAGCGTGACGCTCTGATCGCGTTCGACCTCGACGCTCACCTCGCCGCGGCTGCCGTCGTCCGCGAGCGCCTGCACCAGGTAGCTGCCCGGCGCGGCGGTGGTGAGCTCGAAGCTGCCGTCGGCGCGCGTGCGGACCGTCGCAGTCATCAGCGTGGCGAGGTCCGACAGATCGCCGAACAAGGCGCCGCCCGCGAGCGCGAGCTGTGCGAGCGGACCCTCGGCGGAGCGGGCGAGGCGGATCGTCGCGGGCCGCGGTGGGCTCACGCGTCCACGCACGACGAGCCCGCGCTTCACGACGACGGTGATGTCGTTCACGTCCTGCGTGCTGACCTCGACGTTGTTCGTCTGCAGCGAGATCGTGTGATCGGCGAGAAACGCGGTCGTGCCGTAGACACCGGGCGCGAGCCCGACGATGACGAACCGGCCCTCCTCGTCGGTAGCGGCCTGCGCCGGAAACGGCGTCTGATCGCTCCACCGCACCACGGCCACCGCCGCGCCGGCGACCGGCCGGCCGTCTCCGTCGATGACGCGGCCCGCGACGTTCGCGCTGCGGTCGAGCCAGAGCTCGAGATCCGTCCGCGTCTCGCCGACCTTCAGCTCGACGAGCTCGGGGCCGAGCGTGGCGCGGTGGTCGACGCGAGCGCTCAGCGCCAACGTGCTCGACGCGGGATGTGGCAGGCGGAACTTGCCGTGCTCGTCGCTGATCGTTGTCGTATCCGTCTTGCCCTCCGCGAACACGATCGCTCCGGAGACCGGTGCGCCGTTGCGGCGGTCGAGGACCGTGCCTTCGACGTACGACGCAGGGACGAGCTGGAAGTCGTGCTTGCGTTCCGCCGTGCCGATGGCGAGCTGGCCGCGCGCGGGTGCGTACTCCGGGTGCGCGGCCTCGAGCTCGTATTCGCCGGCGGAGAGCGTGAGCTCGTAGGTGCCGTCGCTCGTGGTGAGCGCCGCCTTCGCGGGCGCGCTCACCTGCAGGCCCGCCGACGCGGTGACCACCGCACCGACGATCGGTCCGCCCTGTACGTCGGTGACGATGCCGCGCAGGCGAACGCCGCCGGGCAGCATGCGCAGCGTGAGGTCCGCGCGCGCATCGCCGATCGCCACTGTCTCCGGGCGGATCGACGTGTAGCCGGCGAGGTTCGCGTCGACGGAGAACCGCCCGGCAGCGAGCTCGAGGGAGAACCGCCCGGCGGCATCGGTCGTCGCGATCGCGGGCGGAGCCTCGTGCGCGCGGACGTCGGCGACGAGGTCACCGGCCACGCGTGTGACGAGCACCGTCGCACCGGGCAGCGCGCGGCCGCTGCGATCGTCGAGCACGATGCCCGAGAGCCGTGGGCGGCCGGTGGCGGCGCGGCTGGGCGCCTCCGCGGTCGAGCTCGCAGGCGCGCTCGTCGCGGCCGCATCGACCTGGTGATCATCGTCGGAGCGCGAGAGCTGGAATCCGACGACGGAGAGGACGCACGCGAGTGCGCCGATGAGGACGACCTTCTTCTTCACGAGAGCTCCAGTGACAAGGGTGGTGATGGCACCCGCCGTCGTGGCGCTCTGCGCGGCCGCGGATCGCGCGCCGACCGCAGCGACGATCGCGACCGCCAAGGTGGTCGGTACGCGACACGCGCTCGAGAGCTCGGTGAACCGCTGCGCCCGATCGCGAAGCAGCTCGCGCCCGCGCGAGAGCAGCTTCTTGACGTTGGGCTCGCTCAGTCCCAGACACTCCGCGATCTGCGTCACCGACTGCTCGCTCGCGTAGTGCAGCACGAGCGGAGCGCGGTAGCGCTTGGGCACGCGACCGAGGAGCTCGGACAGCGCTCGGTCGGCCTCGCGCTCCATCATGTGATGGAGCGGCGTGGCATTCGACGCCGGCTCGGGCTCGTCCTCGTCGGGTATCTCACGACGCCGCTCGCGCAGCTGCGCGAGGACGACGTTGCGCGCAATGCCGCACAGCCATGACGCGAGACGCGAGGGATCTCGCAGCTTGTCGAGGCTCTGCCACGCGCGGAGGAATGTCTCCTGCGTCGCATCCTCGGCGAGTGCGCGATCGCTCGCGACGGACATCGCCATGCCGAACACCGCGTGCTGGTAGCGGCTCACGAGCTCTGCGAACGCAGCGAGGTCGCGCTCGTCGCGCGCCGCCGCTACCAGATCCGCATCGCACCGTGACGTGGGGGCCATCGCCGAGGAGTGCGGGACAGCATCTCAAAGGTGACAAAAAGATCGAGCATGTTGAGCGCGCTGCGGAAGTCTGCGAAATGATTCACAGCGCGAGCTCGATCAGCTCGATGGACCCGGGCGCCGCGTAGCGCACCGGGACGATCGAGTACCCGATGCCGGCGGTCACCAGCACGGTGGTCCTCCCGAGCTGATAGCGGCCGTCGATGAAGTCGGTCTCGAGCCGCGCGAGCGGAACGTGGCAGATGCCGACCACGGGGTTCACCTGTCCACCGTGCGTGTGCGCGCCGAGCACGAGGTCGACCTTGTCCTCGAGGAGGGCGGCGAGGTTGTTGTCGAGCTGGTGGGTGATGACGATCGAGTAGTCCGCGGGCGCGAGCTGCGCGACCAAGGCGGTGATCGTCTCGCGATCCGATCGATGGATGTAGTTGTAGTTGAGGAACGCGACCCCGATGCGCTTGCCCGCGTGCTCGAACCAACGGACCTCGTTGTCGACCATGTCGACGTGCGCCGCGCGCATCGCGCGCTCGACCTCGGCGACGCTGCGGTTGCGATCGACGTACGCGAAGTGCTCGTGGTCACCGCGCACCGAGAACGTGCCGAGGCGGCTGTGCAGCGTCGAGGCCGCGGCCGCCGCCGCGTCGATGTAGTCCGGTCCCGTGTTGATCCAGTCGCCGCCGGAGAGCACGACGTCGGGCTGCCACGCGTTGATCACGGCGAACAGCTCGCGCGCGCGATCGCCGTCGGTGTGGACGTCCTGCTGGAGGTCGGCGAAGTACGCGATGCGGAACGGAGGTGCGGCCGGAGATGGCGTCGCGGTGATCGTGTGGTGGCGGATGCGCACGTCGCCGCGCTCGGCGAGGATGCGGATCGGCGTGTACAGCGCGAACACGCCGAGCACGGCCAGCACGACGAGTGCGCGCACGCGCGGGGCGGAGGCGATGCGGCGGCGGGTGGCGAGATATGCGAGATCGACTGCGAGCAGCCAGGGCACGGCCTGGAACACGACGAGCACCGCGAGGATGAACGGGATCCCGAGCAGCCACGACGCGATCAGGCCGTCGAACCGAGGCAGCGTCGCCTGACCGAGCAAGCGCGAACCGGCGATCGCGCCGATCAGGAGGACGGGATAGCCGTAGAGCAACCAGACCATCACCCAGCGCACCACGCGCACCGGGCGCGCGCCGACGCCGAGCTGGGTGAGCGCCCCGGTGAGCCGGCGCCGCACGTAGAGGCCGCAGACCACCAGCAGCGCCAGCCCGGCGATCACGAACACGAAGAACATCGCTGGGAGTATGGCGCATCGTACGGGCGCGGAAAGCCTGTGCTTGCGCAGGGTTCCGCGCGCCTTGGGCGGCGCGAAGAAACTCTGTCACCAAACCGCGGGGCCTCGCGTTGGTCGGCTGAAAGGACGCCAACCCGATGATCACGACGCTACCTTCCCCGTCTCGCGTGCCCGCCATGTTCCCCACCACCGCCCACGGCGCCGGCGCCGGCGCGGAGCTCGTCACGAGCGACGGCCGCGCGCTGCCGCTCGAGGCGACGACGCTGCACGCGGAGGTGCAGGGCGGCCTCGCGCGGTACGTGCTCGAGCAGCGGTATCGCAACGCGTACGACGAGACGCTGCACGTCGTCTATCGGATGCCGCTGCCCGCCGACGGGGCCGTGAGCGGCTACGCGTTCGAGATCGGCGGCCGCGTGATCAAGGGCGTGGTCGATCGCAAGCGCGCCGCGCGCGAGCGATTCGAGGAGGCGATCGTGAAGGGCCACACCGCCGCGCTGCTCGAGCAGGAGCGGGCGGACATCTTCACGCAGCGCATCGGCAACGTGCCGGGTGGCGAGACGATCGTCGCCCGGATCACTGTGGATCAGCGGCTCGCGTGGCTGCCCGAGGGCGAGTGGGAGCTGCGGTTCCCGACCGTGATCGGCCCGCGCTACTGCGGCACCGTCGAGACCGCCGACGACGTGCGCGCGACGCACCTCACGGTCTCCGCGCAGCCGCTGCGCGTGAACGTCCAGCTCGCGCTGACGATCCGCGACGCGATCCTCGGCGGCAGCAAGCCGAGCTCGCCGACGCACGCGCTCGTGCACGGCGACGCCGGCGAGCCCTATCGCACCGCTGCGGGCGCCGCCGGCGCCACGATCGCGCTGGCGCCGGGCGCGCGGCTGGACCGCGATCTCGTCGTGCGCTGGCCGGTCGCGGCGCCGGAGGTCGGCGTCGCGCTCGCGCTCGCGAGGCCGGTCGAGGGCGATGCGTTCGGGCTGGTCACGATCGTGCCGCCCGCGCGCAGCGTGAATCGCGCACCGGTCGCGCGCGATCTGACGGTGCTGCTCGATACGAGCGGCTCGATGGACGGCGTGCCGCTGACCAAGGCGAAGCAGGTCGTGTGCATGCTGCTCGACTCGCTCGCCGAGCAGGATCGGTTCGAGCTGATCGAGTTCTCGGATCGCCCGTCGCGCTACAAGCGCGAGCCGCTGCAGGCGACTGCACAGGCGAAGCACGCCGCGATCGCATGGGTGCGCGCGCGCAAGGCGAGCGGCGGCACCGAGATGCGCGAGGGCGTGCTCGAGGCGCTCGACACGCTGCGCGTCGGGGCACAGCGCCAGGTGATCGTGGTGACCGACGGGTACGTCGGAGGCGAGCAGCAGATCCTGGAGGCGCTGCACGATCACCTCCCGCGCTCGTGCCGGTTGCACGTGCTCGGCGTCGGTGACGCGGTGAACCGCTCGCTCGCCACGCAGCTGTCGCGCGCGGGCCGCGGCGTCGAGGTGCTCGTCGGCTCGAACGACGACGCGGAGCGTGGCGCGAAGCGCCTGCTCGATCGCACGCGCGCGCCGATGCTCGTCAACGTCGAGGTCGCGGGCTCGGCCCTCGTGCGCCACGCGCCCGAGCAGCTTCCCGATGTGTTCGCCGGTGCCCCGCTCGTCGCCGGGCTCGTGCTGCGCCCCGAAGGCGGCGAGCTGATCGTGCGCGGCGAGCACGCCGACGGCACGTGGGTGCAGACCGTGCGCGTGCCGGCGCAGCGCGTCGGCGAGGGCAACGCGGCGATCCGGGCGCTGTACGCGCGCGAGCTGATCGCGGACCTCGAGGCGCGCTCCATGCTCGAGACCGTCGACGCACGCATCGAAGCGCTCGGGCTCGAGTACCAGCTCGCGACGCGGCTGACGTCGTGGATCGCCGTCGACGAGACCCGCGTGGTCACCGGCGCGCCGGGGCGCGAGGTCGTGATCCCGCAGGAGGTCCCGCACGGCACGAGCGCGCAGGCGTTCGGGCTGCGCGCGGGGCACCCGCCGATGCCGATGATGATGGACGCCGGCGAGGGCGGGGCGGCGGCCTCCTTCGAGTCGTTCGCGGGCTTCGACGCCGTGCTCGCGGAGCCCGAGGAGGAGCTCGCGCGCATGAGCTACCCGGGCGCGCCGCCGCGCGCGCGCGCTGCCACGCCGACGGGAAACGCGATGGTGGGTGGCCCGCCGGCACCGGCACCGCTCGCGAAGAAGGAAGCCCGCGCGCTGCAGGAGGTCGCACGCGAGCCGCAAGCGGTCACCAGCGAGCTCGAGGCGCCCGCGGAGACGAGCGAGCACCCGAGTCTGGGCCGGATGCAGCCCGCGCCGCGCAAGGTGCCGCCGACGGCGAAGCAGGACGCAGGCGCCGGCGTGCCCCGTCCATCGGTGAAGCCGCGCCGGCCGCAACAGCCGGAGCGCCTCGACTTGATCTTGCCGTTGATCCTCCTCCTCGCGATCCTCGCGGCGATCTTCTGGTGGCTGGCGCGCTGATGGATCTCGACGTCTACCTCTCCGCGATCGCGAGCGGCGATACGGTCGCGTTCGGCCGCTGGCTCGCCGACGCCGAGCCGTCCGTGCGCGCGAGCCTGCGCTCGTTCGCGGCGGTGGTCGACGTCGAGGCCGTCCTTCAGGAGGCGCTCCTGCGCGTGTGGCAGGTCGCGCCTCGCTTCGTTCCCGACGGCGGCGCGAATGGTCTCGTGCGTCTCGCCGTGCGCATCGGGCGCAACCTCGCCGTCAGCGAGGTCCGCCGTACCCGGGCGCGTCCTGTCGAGCCTGCGGACCTCGAGGCCGAGCCCGACGCCACCGTCGCCGCGCCCGATCCGATGCTGCGCGCCGCGATCGCCGAGTGCCGCGACAAGCTGCCCGCCAAGCCGCGCGAGGCCTTCGACGCGCGGCTCGCGAGCGGCGGCGGCAGCGACGACGCGGACCTCGCGACCTCGCTCGGCATGCGGCTCAACACGTTCCTCCAGAACTTCACGCGCGCGCGCAAGCTCCTCGCGGAGTGCCTCGGCAGGCGCGGCATCGTCATCGATCAGGAGCTCGGCGCATGACCCCCGAAGATGAAGATCTCCTGATCGAGCAGGTCGCCGGCGCGTGGCGGCCGGCGCCGACCGACGACACGCTCACCTATCACAAGGCATGGCACGACCTCGGCGAAGCCGCGCGCATGAAGGCGTTCGATCGCGCCCGAGCGCTGCGCACCGCCGAGGCGGCGCTCGATCCCGACGGCTTATCGACGACGGCGCGCGCGGTGCTCTCCCGCATTCCGCGCTGAGCGCCGCGCTGCGTCGCTCGCCGACGTCATGTCCTCTTGCGGACCTTCGGGAAACCGAAGTTCCAACGCGTGAACGCGACCACTAATGTTCGAAGTTGCGTGCAAGCAACTTCCATCCTACGAGGCATCGCGATCGTCATCACGCTCGTGCAGGCCGCAGAAGCGCAGGTGCCGACGCCCGTACCGGTACCGACGCCGGTGCCGGTACCCACGCCGTCGCCTTCGCCGGCCCCGGCGCCGCAACCGGCGGACACGGTGCCTGTGCCCGCCCCTGCGCCTGCTCCGTCGGATCCGGGAGGCTTCCCGGTGCCGGTTTCGGCCGCGAGTCCCACGCCGACACCGGTGCCAGAGGGGGATCCGCCGCCGCCGCGCTCCGTGGAAACCGCGCACGCGCCTCAGCCCGATGTACAGGCGAACGCGCAGGCGACGGCGATGACGAGCAACCGCTCCATCGTCAGCGCCGCGCTCGTGCTGTCGGTCCCCAAGGATGGGATCGCGCAACAGCTTCGGTCGAGCCCAGGCATTCGCATCCACGGGCGCAGGCAGCTTCGGGATCGGATCGGGCTCGCGGCATCGATCGACTACGTGCGCGGGATGAATCAAACCGAGATCACCGCAACGCGGTCCGTCGATACCTACTCGCTGTCTGGAGGCCTGAGCCTCGTCATCAGCGAGAGCGCAACCCATTCACTCGTCGCCGAGGGGATGCTCAGCGTCGTCCACCTCTCGATCGAGGACAGCGGGGTCGGTGTCTCCGGGACCGGGGTCGGGTTCCTGTTCGCGCTCGGGCTCGATGTCCCAGTCGGTCCGCGGTGGCACGCCACGGCAATGCTCGGCTACTCGTCGGCGGGCGTAGGGCTCGCGATGAGCGGCGGAGAGGCGACCGTCGGCGTGGACTTCCTCCAACTCGGGATGGGTGCCGGTGCGTGGTTTTAGCCACATCAGTCTCGCCCTCGGTCTCGCACTCTCGCTGACCGCGTGTGCTCCGATCACGACCACGACGACGAGCTCGGAGGTCGTCACGGGTCGGGTCGAGCGCCGGGGAGCACCGCGTATCGACAAGCTGGCGGCGACGCTCGAAACATCGACCGATGGCCTTCGGGTGCGCGTCGTCGAAGAGCTCGCGTGCGAGGCGTGGGAAGCCCGGCTGGTCAAGCGGACGCCGACCCAGAATCGGCGTGTGAACAAGGCCGTCCTGGCACTCGAGGCAGCGATCGGCATCGCAGGCCTGGTGACGGGGGGCGTGTGGTTCCTCGACGCTCGCGACGAGACCCCGGACACCGAGCTGTTGCTCATGCCCGTGTTCGACCGCAGCGAGCAACGTCTCATCTCGAGTGCGACGTTGGGCCTGGGAGCGCTCGGCGGGATCGCGACGATCGTCGATATGATCGCCGCGGTCGATCGGCCACAGCCGTCGGTTCGGGTCGAGGAGAAGGTCGAGGGATCGGCGCGCGCCGTGGCGTGCGGGTCACATGCGGCTCCCAGCGTGGTGGTGGGCGTTCGCCGCCTCGGAGAGGCGCAGCACTTCGCGCTCGGACGCACGAGCGCCGATGGCGAGATCTCGGTGGGCTGGCGCGAGCTCCCAGCGGCGCTGTTCGAAGGCCGGGAGGTCGCTGGGACCGCCGAGCTCGTCGGCAATGACACGCACATGCTCGGAGTGATCGACCTCACCCCAGGGCGGCAAGCTCACGCCGAGGCGGCGTGGAGTGCACTCGGTGAAGCGGCGACGAAGGAGGACCTGGAGCGGTTCCGCTCGCGATTTCCAGGGTACCGCGGGGATGCCCTCGCCGCGCGACTCCAGGCTGTCGCCGGCACCGCCGATAGCGGGGCGCTGCTCGTCGCCGCACAACAGGCGCTCGGTGCGCGCGATCTGGTGACCGCGCGCACGGCCGTGGCGGCGCTCAAGGGTCGCGTTCCAGCCAGCGTGTTCGAGACCTACGCACAATCACTGGCCGAGCTGGAGCGCGGAGCTCGAAGCGGCGAGGCGCTCGCGGCAGCGACGAATGCGGTCGCCCGAGCGGCGAGCCCTGATGCGGATGCGGCGGCGATCGACAGGGCGCGGAAGGCGATCGAGGATGCGCGTACCAGCGGCTCCGACGAGACGAAGCTCGTCGAGCTCGAAGCGAAGCTGGCGATCGCGAAGAAGGCGGTCGCGCTCGCGATGACCCGCGATGCACTGACGCTCCCGCCCGAGCAGGCCGAGTCAAAGCTAGCGGAAGCTAAGGTGCTGGCGCCCACCGCGTCAGAGGTGACGAGAGCCATCGAGCGCAACCGCGCTCGTCTCGTCCGTGCTGCGCGCGTCGCCGTCGACAATCTCGCCAAGCAGCGCCGGTACACCGAGGCGCTGGGCGAGCTCGCGCGCGTCGAAGGCATCACGGGTCCGCGCGACGACCTCCACAGACAGCGGTCGTCGATCGAGGCGGCGATGCGCGCTGCCGAGCGCGCACAGGAGGCGCGAGAACGCGAGCGAGCCAATGCCGAGGCGCGCGCGGAGGCGGCGAGGCAGCGCGCCGAGGCGCAGGAGTCCAGGCGCGTTGCCGCGCAGCAAGCGCGTGAGGAGGCACTGCGCGCGGCACGTGAACGGCGCGAGCTCGCCCAGGCCGAGGAGCAACGCCGGCGCGACGCGAAGCTGCGAGAAGATGAGATGCGCCGCGAGCGAGAAGCTGCGGCCGCGTCGGCGCGTCGTGCGGCTGCGGAGGCCGAGGCTGCCGCCAAGCTGGAGGCCGCGCGCAGGCAGAAGGAGGAGCAGCTGCGCGCGAAGAGCATCGAGGTGATCGCGTCGCGAGCGTCGATCGCGCAGGACCGCAAGGCGCCCAAGGTCATCGAATATCAATTAGCCGCGTCGTTTGCGGCGCAGGACATCCTCGCTCGTACGCCGGTCCCTCCGACCTGCCGCGCAACGATCTCCGATCTACGTGCGCGCGTGCCCGGGGCCGCCTCCGCAGAGCCCGTCGCGATGCGGCGTGTGGAGATGACGTGCAGCGATGTCGCGCTCGAGCTCGTCAAGTCCGGCGAACGCGTGTGGGCGCGCTGTACGAACCAGACCTGCGCGGAGTGCACGGAGATGGCGAACGCGGCGCTCGCTCCCTTCCGGGTCGGCAAGCAGCCGTCGACGGTCGTCTCGGCCTGTCGCTCGATCGCCCCGGCGCCGCAACCACCGACGGGCGCATCGCCGCCGCCCATCACATCGGCGCCGCCCGCCGCAACGGCCGCGACGAGCCCGTCGACCACCGCGGGGGCCGCGAGTGCGCGCGCGCCGGCTCCCGCGACGCCACCGGTGGTCGCTGCCGCAGCGGTGACGGATGGCACGACGTCGACGCCAGCCGTGCGGACGTCGACGGGCGAAGGGCTCACGTTCACCCTCGCGCCGCCCCCGAAGTTCGCGGTCAACTTCGCGGCCGGCGGCTTCGGCTCCTACATCTCCGCTGGTGATGGGATCTCGCTCGGCGGTGCCGGCGTCGAGGTCTCGCTGCAGGGCGTGATCGGTACGAGCTCCTTTCCGTCCACGCAAGGAGGGGGCTGGCATGGTGTGCGCGTCGACCTGTTCGCACAGGCCCAGGGCGGCGCGATCTTCGTGGGAGAGGGCGCGGCCAGCGAGGCCGGCGGGTTCTATGTCGGTCGGGGCGGCATCGGCGTCGGCTACAGCTATCTGCGGCTTCGCGACATCGACCTCGACTACAAGCAGCGTGGCATCGGCGTGGCGGCGACGTGGCGGCTCAGCCACCAGCGCATGGGCGCGTACTTCGAGGCAGGCGACTTCACCTTCACGGGCGTCGCGCACGGACCGCTCCTGCAGCTGCTGTTCCCGACGTACGCCGCGCATCGCGGAAGCGTCGACTACAAGTTCATCAACCTGGAGCTGACGTACTGGCACCCCGATGACGCCAACGGGGTGCCGACGGCGATCGGTTTCGATCACTTCATGATTGGCGGTGGAGGTTCGTTCTGATGAAGGTCTATACGATCGGCACGATCGCTGTGTGCGCGACCCTCGCGGTCGCATGTGATCGCGGTGGCTTCACGCCGAGCGGCGGAGGGCTTACGACGTCGGAGGCGGAGCAGCTCATCAATGACAACCTCGTCCTGCCGCCGGGCTCGTATACGCTGCCGGGGCAGCCGGGGACCGACACGACGATCATGACGACCGGCTCGTCGGGTGGCGAGGGCGACGTGAGGCCTGGAATGCCGTTGGGCGTCTCCATCCCGTTCACCGCTCCTGGTGGAAACGTGATCGGAGCTGGCATTCGCATTGGCAGCACGGGGCCGATCCATGTCGTGCCGATCAGCGGTGTGATGGGACAGACGAGCGGAACCCTGTCGTTCGACTTCACGGTGCCGGCAAGCGTCTGCAACGACCTCAGCGGCATCTGCCACTCGATCATCTGCAACGAGTTCGCGGTCACTGCGATCGGTCAGGTCTCGGCGAGCAACATCCGTCAGATCGCGATGGCGTGCGGCGACTGCGACGAGCCCAGCTGTCAGTCGCTGTTGATGTCGTGCATGTGCAGCGGCGGAGACTTCATGTGCAGCGACGGCTCGTGCGTGCCAGCGAGCTCGGTGTGCAACACGACCGCGAACTGCCCGGATGGCGCCGACGAGGATCCGGCGATCTGCGGTGACCAGCAGAACTGCTGCATGGCGACGAACGGTTGTCCCGAGGAGACCGGCGACTCCTGCGGCAGCACCTGCTGCTGTTGCCCGGGAGGTCAAGCGTGCTGCGCCGATCAGTCGGGCTGCTGCACGGCGCCTTGACGCGATCCTCGGGAGCTTCTGGGTGATCCGCGGCCGTGCTATGCCGCCCGCATGCGAATCGATCGCGTCTACACCAAGGGCGGCGACAAGGGCGAGACGTCGCTGATCGGCGGCGAGCGCGTCCCCAAGGACGACGCGCGGCTCGACTGCTACGGCACCGTCGACGAGCTCAATGCGACGCTCGGCCTCGTGCGCGTCGCGCTCGCGAGCTCCGCGGCCGGCCCGCACCTGTTGCCGATCATCGCGCGCGTGCAGAACGAGCTGTTCAACCTCGGCTCCGTGCTCGCCGCGCCGGATCCCGAGCGGCGCGCGAAGCTGCCCGCGATCGCGGCGCGCCACGTCGACGGCCTCGAGCGCGACATCGACGCGGTCAACGACGACCTGCCGCCGCTGACGTCGTTCGTACTGCCCGGCGGCGGCGCTGCCTCGGCGTCCTTTCACCTCGCGCGCACCGTGTGCCGGCGCGCCGAGCGCCTCGTCGTCGGGCTCGCGCGCCACGCCGACATCGGCGGCGACCTGCCGGTGCAGTACCTCAACCGCCTCTCGGACGCGCTGTTCGTGTGGGGGCGATGGTGTGCCTTCAAGGACGGCCAGCCCGAGCCGCTGTGGGACTCGCGGGGGACGTGATGACCTATCGCGATCGCGTGCTCGCGTGTCCTCGGTGCGGCGTTCCGCTCGAGCGGCCGGCGCGCCGGGATTCGTGGTCGTGCAGCGGGTGTAACGGCGTCGCGATCGAGCTCGCGGAGCTGCTGCGGATCCTCCTCCGGTTCTCCTCGGATCTCGTCGACCGCAGCTCGAACGACATCGACGCACCCACGATCGAGGATGCGGTACCGGGACTTCCGTGCCCGGTGTGCGTGCAGCCGATGCGGCAGGTGTCGCTGCACGGTGTGCGCGGCGATCGGTGCGATCGCGACCAGCTGATCTGGTTCGATAGCAGCGAGCTCGAGCAGGTGATCGAGGGCGCGATCGACAGCCACGATGCGCGCAAGAGCCTGGTCCAGAAGCTCCGCGAGCTGTTCTTCGCGTCCTAACGTCCGAGCCGGCGCAGCTCGTCGCGCCCGATCCAGTAGGCGACCGCGAGCATCGGCAGGCACGCGAGGTCGCTGCGGTCGAGCGCCACCGCGGCGGGGCGCACGAGCCCGAGGACGTCGGTGAACCACCGCGCCGCCTGCCCGGACAGCTTGATCGCGGCGAATCCGGCGCCGGTCGCGAGCGTCGCCACGACCAGCCGGCGGTGCGAGAGGTACGGATCCACGCGCGCGCCGAGCCGCCGGGCGAGCAGCAGCGCGAGGCCGACGAGCGCGGTCAGCACGACGGGGGCGGCGGCGAGCCCGGCGAGATCGCTGAGCTTGCCGGTGACCGCACCTGGCCATACACGCTTGAGCACCCAGTCATTGACGACGAGGACCGCCATCGCGGCGAGGGCGACGGGGTGCAGGGCCTCTCCGATCGGAAGGACACCCGGCCCGGCGCCGCCGCGCAGCCCCCGACGCAGGCGCTCCCAGATTCCGGGCACCGACCCGTTGTCGGCGGCCGACACGCGTATATCCTGCCCGGCGTGTCCGAGTCCGGCAAGCAGACGGAGAGCGCGAAGCAGCTAGCGGCCGCCGAAC
>DATLHR010000048.1:0-6198 GCA_035539815.1 Kofleriaceae bacterium | reverse complement strand
CGGCGGTTCGATCTCGCGACGCGTGATGACGGACGAAGAGCGCGAGCGCCCATGGTCGGTCGACGATGACGCGGACGACGTTTCGGATGCGGTGTTCGCGCGCATCGATCCGTACGTGTGCCGGATCGGCGACAGGCTCCTGCCGCGCTTGGCCTGTGACTAATACTGATAGCCGGCGCCGAGCCCGATCTGGATGACCGCGTCGGAGCCACTATTGGTGTTCATGACCTCGGGGTCGGTGGTCACGAACGTCCACGAGTAGCGCGTCGTCGACACCTCGGCGCGTCCGACCCAACGACCGAACGTGAACAGCGCACCCGCGCCGGCGCGGAGACCGCTCGCCTTCGTGCCCGGGTCGTAGCGCACCTCGAGCTTGCCGCCCGACAGCACGAACCGCGGCTCGAAGCTGACGTACGGCTCGACCTTACCCATCGGCAGCGACGCGCGCAGGCCGATGCGCACCGACGAGTACGTGACGTCCGGCAGCTTGGCCACGTCCTGCGCGGTGCCCGAGAACTGGAGCTGATCGCGCACGTAGCCGAGGCCGAGCTCGAGGCCGACCTTGTTCTTGATGATGAACTGTTGCCGCAGGCTCGCCTCGAAGCTCTGCCAGAACGTCGCCGTGCTGGGGCCGAGGTCGTCCGCGATCACCGCCTGCTGGTTGGCGCCGAACTGGAACCGCCCGAGCACCGAGATGCCGCGCAGGGCGGGGACGCCGAGGAGGCGACCGGGCCACACCTCGACGAGCGGGCCGATCAGGATCTGGCCGCCCTCGTTCTCGGGGCGCTGGTTGGAGCCCGCGTTGTACGAGAACTTGCGAAAGCCGATGTCGACCGCGACGGTGCCGCGCAGCAGCGGAGCCCGCGGAGCGCCGGAGCTGGCGCTCTTCGTGACCTTGCCGCCGTCCTCGTCGGGGACCTCGTCCTCCTCGTCGTCATCTTCATCGTCATCGCCGAGCTCCTCGGCGCTGATCAGGGTCTCGTTGCCGGCCGTGACCTCGACGTAGGCGTCGTAGACCTTCTTGCCGCCGTCCTTGACCACGACGTGGTGCGCGTCGGCCGAGACGTCGAGCTCGAGCGGCGCCTTGCCCTGCTCCTCCTCGTCGACGAACACGAGCGCGCCCTTGGGCTCGCGCACGACGATCTTGCCGATCGCGGCCTCGAGCGTGAACTTCGCCGCCGGCACCTTGCCGCGCCTGGGCACGGTGAGGTTGTCGAACACCGGGCCGTGATCCTTGAGCTCGATGATGATCGGGGTGCTGCCGACCGGCGCCTCGACCGTGCACGGCGTCGGCTCGCAGGCGGGGCCGGCCTCCTTCTCGACGAGGTAGACGGTCGCCCCGGGCGGCGTGGTCTCGATCCGCACCTTGCGCTTGGTCTCGGCGCCCGCGACGCCGACGGCGGCGAGGACGAGCGCGAGCGAGAGCCGGACCACGATGGGACGAGCATATCGCGACCCCAGCGACGGGGCTATGCTCCGCGCGTGTCGCGCGCCTGGATGGTCGCCGTAGCGCAGCTCACGGCCCTCCTCGCCTGCTGCGGACTGGCGACCAGCCGGCTCGGCCTGGTCGTCCACGAGCTCGTGGGCCACGGCGGCGCCGCGATCGCGGCCGGTGGCGAGGTCACGGACGTGTGGCTGTTCTACTTCGCGGGCGGCTGGATCCGATACCGCGCCCCGGGTGGCGCGCTGGCGATCTTGCTCGGTGGGATCGCGATCGAGCTCGTGGTCGGTGGTGCGCTGATCGTGCTCGCGCGCCGTGCGTTGCTGACGGCGCGGATCGTGCGCGCGATCGGCTGCGCGCTCGTGATCCACGCCGCCTGGTACCTCGCGGTCGGCACGTGGCATGGGTTCGGCGATGGCTTGCTGCTGCATCGCGCGCTCGGCGGTCGGGCGTGGCTGGTCGCGGTGCCGGCGGGCGTGCTCGCGTGCGTGACGGCGTACGCCGGCGCGCGCGTGGTGCTCGGGCCGCTCGCATCGACGATCCCCGGCGGGCGTGGTGCACGGATCGGCGGCGCGGCCCTCGCGATCGCGCTCGCGGGTGGCGTGCAGCTCGGCGCGGCGGTCGGCGAGGTCGCGTTGCGGCGCGACGCCGTCTACACCGCGGCGATGCGCCCCGAGCGCGAGCGCGTGATCGCGCGCGAGCTCGCGACGTGGACCGAGGAGCAGCGGCGCGCGGGTGCGGAGCCATCGCCGGCGGCGCTGCGCGAGAGGCAGGCGACGCTCGAGCGCACGCACCGCACGTTCCCGTTCGCGTACGTGCTCGGCGGCTGCACGCTGCTCGCGATCCTCCTCGGTGCCGTGCGATCGCGAGCCGCACCGCCGGCCGTGCTGTCGCCACGTCTCCTCGCGGTCACGGCCGCGTTCGCCGCAGGTTCGGTCGCGCTCGTGGTCGCGATCGATGCTGCGTTCCACTAAGATCGGCGCGCCATGCAGCACGTGAAGAACTTGCTCGGTGGTGGGCTCAAGCCCAATGACCCCCGCAGGTTCTTGGTCGAAGCGATGATCTGCTCGATGACGGCGGACGGCTCCATCGATCCGCGCGAGCAGGCCGTGCTCGAGCGGCAGGTCGCGAGCCATCCCCTGTTCGAAGGACTCGGCGCGAACGCCTCCCGCACCTTGATCGAGCTGTCGAACGACGCGATCCAGTTCGCGGGTGGCCCGGTGCCGCGCGCGCCGTCGATCGCGAAGGGCCTCCCGGCGCGCATCCATCGCCTCGCCGCGTACGGCATGGCCGCCGAGGTCGCGGCCGCCGATCAGCGCATCCACGCCGGCGAGATCTCGTTCCTCGAGGCGCTGCGCATCGCGCTTCGGATCGGTCCGTTCGAGGCGGAGCAGATCATCCGCTACGCGCGCGCCGGCCAGCTCGGCCCCTATCTCGACGATCGCTACCTGCGGATCCGCAACCTGATCGCTGCCGCCTGCGAGATCTTCGCACTTCGCGCACTCGCGTCCGCCATCGTGGCCGATGACCATCGCTTCGAGGTGCGCGACTTCTTCGCCGCGATCCCGGATCTCAAGCTCACCTCCGACGAGCTCGACGCGGAGCTGTACCGCGCGTTCCGCCGGCCGCGCGCGCCCGGAGCCCAGGTGTTCGGCGAGCTCTCGCGCGTCGCGCAGTCGCTGCCCGAGCCTGTCGATCGCTACTGGATGCTCGTCTACACGCTCGTCGCCGAGCCGCCTGCGACGCTCGCGAGCTGGCGCGTGATCCCATTCCTCGGCGTCATGCAGGCGGCGCTGCAGATCACCGATACGGACATGGAGCTCGCGGTCGTCGACGCGCTCGCATTTCCGGCGGCGATTCCGCGACCCTGTTGAATGTCAACCTCGAGGTGCGGCGATCGGATCGACGCAGCGTCGCACCTCGCGTGATCGAACACGAGCGGTGCAACGCGATCGCTCCCGTGCATAATCGGGAGCGCACGCCATGAACTCGGACACCATCGAGCTCGTCGAACGCGTACGCAAGCGGCTCCGCGAAAACGAGAACCCCTGCCAGATCACGGGTCCCGTGTCGGAGTCACAGATCTCCGCCGCCGAGGAAGCCCTCGGGGTGACGTTCCCACCGTCGTACCGCACGTTCCTTCGCACCTTCGGTGGGATCGCGATCCCTCCGCACCTCGGCATCGTCCACGACTTCGTGGGGGTTCGCTCCGCGCCGGAAGGCCCCGACGTCGCCGCCGACGTCGCCGCCGACGTGGTCAACCGCACACTCGCGGCGCGCGCCGAGCGCAAGCTCGCCGATCACCTCGTCGTCGTCGGCATGGGCGCCCAGTACCAGGAGTGGTTCTGCCTGGACGTCAGCCGTTCGCAGCCCAACGGGGAGTACCCCGTGCTCATGTATGACGCGCGCGACAACGCGCTCGATCAACAGTTCTATGACGACTTCGGGCAGATGCTTCAGGAAGTCATGGGCTTCGTCGCCGATAGCCTCGACCAGCCGCTCGACTGACAATTTCGTCGACGGGCGCTGCGGGCCGCGTGTTAGGGTCGCGGCCCCCGATGCTGCGATGTCTCGCTGTGTTCGCGCTGTTCCTCTCCGCGTGCTCCGGCTGCGGAGGGGATGACTCCCCGACGAACCCTGACGGTAGCGATCTGCCGCCCGACGCGCCTCCTTTGATGGAGGTGACGTGCGAGACGTTACCGCCGGTCACGGAAGGCACCTGCTCGGTGACCGCCGGTGATGCGACGAAGCTGTTGCGCGGCGAGGTGCTCACGCCGACGACGTTGTTCCATGGCGGCGGCGTCGCGATCGATGCGTCCGGCGAGATCACGTGCGTCGGATGTGACTGCGCGGCGACCGGCCAGACGGTCATCACGTGCCCCGACGCGTCGATCTCACCGGGCCTGATCAATACGCACGATCACATCACCTTCACGCAGAACCAGCCGTACACGGACACCGGCGTTCGCTACGACCATCGCCATCAGTGGCGGCGCGGTCAGGATCAGAAGCCACAGATTTCGTCGTCGGGTGGCGCGAGCGCGGATCAGATCCGGTGGGGCGAGCTGCGGTTCCTGATGGGCGGCGCGACGTCGATCGTCGGCTCCGGTGGCCAGAAGGGCCTGCTCCGCAACCTCGACAGCGCGAACCAGGAAGGGCTCGATCATCCACCGGTCGACTTCGACACGTTCCCGCTCGACGACTCGGGCGGGACTCGACGCACGAGCGACTGCAACTACGGCGGCGACCCCACGACCGCGGCGTCGATCGCGAGCAAGAGCGCGTACGAGCCGCACACCTCGGAGGGCGTCGACAAGTCGGCGCGCAACGAGTTCCTGTGCCAGAGCTCGATGGACTACGACACGATGACGCCGGGGGTCTCGAACAACCTCGTCGTGCCGCAGACCGCGATGATCCACGCCATCGGCCTGCAGCCCGCCGACTACGCCGCGATGGCCGCGGCCGGCACCGCCCTGATCTGGTCGCCGCGCTCGAACATCACGCTGTACGGCGAGACGGCGCGGGTGTCGACGGCGGCGCGGCTCGGCGTCGAGATCGCTCTGGGCACGGACTGGATGCCCACGGGCTCGATGAACCTGCTGCGCGAGCTCGCGTGCGCCGACAGCTTCAACAAGACGTACCTCGGTGGCTACTTCTCGGACGTGCAGCTGTGGCAGATGGTCACCGCGAACGCGGCGGCCGTGACGGCGACCGACGACGCGATCGGCGTGCTCGCGCCGGGCCGCGTCGCCGACATCGCGGTGTTCAAGCTCAACGGCAAGGACCCGTACCGCGCGGTGATCGAGGCGGAGCCCAAGGACGTCGCGCTCGTGATGCGCGGTGGCAAGACCCTCTACGGCGACGAGCCCACGGTCACCGGGCTGGTGAGCGCGGCGTGCGACATCGTCGATGTTTGCGGTACGAACAAGAAGCTGTGCCTCATGGACGAGGTCGGGAAGACGTACGCCGCGCTGAAGACGGCAGCCGGCGCGAACATCTATCCCGCGTTCACGTGCGGCGCGCCGCCCAACGAGCCCACGTGTACGCCGAAGCGACCGACCGCGACGGCGGGGTCGACGATCTTCACCGGCGCACCGTCCGGGACCGACGCCGATGGTGACGGCATCCCCGACGCCAGCGACAACTGCCCGATGGTGTTCAACCCCGTGCGTCCGCTCGACGAGGGGACGCAGGGTGACGTGGACTCCGACGGCCAGGGAGATGCGTGCGACCCGTGCCCGCTCGACGCGAACACCGCGACGTGCACCACAGCCGATCCGAACGACCGCGATCAAGATGGCGTGCAGAACGCCGATGACAACTGCCCCGACAAGGGGAACGCCGATCAGGCCGACACGGACGACGACGGCAAGGGCGACGTCTGCGATGCGTGCCCCCAGCAGCCGAACCCGGGCAGCGCCGGCTGCGCGGTCTCGATCTACGCGATCAAGAACGGCAGCGTCCCGGTCGGCTCGACCGTACGCGTCTCCAATGCGCTGGTCACCGGCAAGGGCTCGAACGGCTTCTTCGTCCAGGTGAAGGAGACCGACGCCGACTACATCGGGCCCGATCACTCCGGCTTGTTCGTGTTCACCGGCCCGATGACGCCGGCGCTCGCCGCGGCCAACGTCGGCGCGCGCGTGACCATCGACGGCAAGATCGCCGTGTTCCAGGGCCAGACCGAGCTCGACAGCGTCAGCATGGTGACGCAGAACGCGGCGGGACCCGAGGCGCCGCCGTCGCCCATTCCGGTGACC
>DATLHR010000047.1:0-2579 GCA_035539815.1 Kofleriaceae bacterium | reverse complement strand
CTGCCGCTCGGCGCCGCCGTGCAGCTGATCCGCTACAAGACGGCGAGCGCCGTGATCACGACCGGCAGCTCGGGCCCCGAGCGCAGCGTCGCGCGCGTCGGCGGCGTGCGGTAGTCACCGGCGACATCACCGCTGACGTCGGCGCTCGCCGTCTTGTAGCCGATCACCTGCACGGCAGCGCCGATCGGCAGCACCTGCTCGAACGCCTCGATCTCGTCGCGGCCCTCGACGAGCGCGCGCACCTGCGGCGGGACGTGGTCCGCCCGGAACCGCATGCCTGGATAGATGACGCGCTCGCGCGGCGGGACGATCCAGCGCGCGCCCGCGGCCTGGACGAGGATGTGATGGCCGGTGTCGTCGACGAGCGAGAAGTCGACCGCGGCCTCGTGCACCCACGTGCCGCGCGCCTCGAGGACCAGACGCCGGTAGACGCCCTCGGTCTCGACGAGGACACCGCGCAACGGCGTGTCGGCCGCGATCGTACCGCGCACGACGACGAGCTCGCCCTCCGCGTGCTTCGACAGCGACGCGAGCTCGATCTCGCCGCGCGTCATGCGCGCGACCTGCCGCTGCAACATCGCCCGCGCGGCGCGGTCGCCCGCCACCGCGAGCCCGGCGCCGCCGATGACGAGGGCCTTCCACAGCAACAGCGTCGCGGGGACGGCGGCCACGGCGCTGGCGACCACCGCGCCCGCGCCGGTCCACACCGCACCGCGCACGAGCTTGCTCGCACGCCGGACGCCGGTCGGGAGCCAGTCGCGGTCGGCGCGTAACCGGTGGGTTCGCTGCACGGCAAGCACTCCGTGAGTGTACGCTGCGCCGCGATGGACAGCTCCCTCGTCAAAGGCTCGACCGACATCGCCGTCTTCGCGCGCCCCGAGAAGCTCTCGGTACGTCAGCGCAAGCGCTGGCTCGAGATCCTGACGTCGTTCGACGCACGCAACATCTACGTCGTCTACGACGAGATGGGCAATCCGGTGTTCAACGTCGAGGAGCAAGGGAGCGGCTTCGGCGCGTTCATGAAGCGGGTGTTCCTCCAGGCGTGGCGCCCGTTCACCTCACACGTCGAGGACCTCGCTCAGAACCGGCCGATGCTGGTGCTGCGCCGCCCGTTCCGCTTCATCTTTCATCGCCTCGAGGTGCGCGACTCCGAGGGCAACCTGATCGGCGCGATCCAGAAGAAGTGGACGTGGGTGCGACGCAAGTACATCGTCGAAGGCCCGGACGGACAGGAGATCGCGACCCTGTTCGGTCCGTTCTGGAAGCCGTGGACGTTCCAGGTGCGGTTGCCGGGCACCGAGACGCAGGTCGCGCTCGTGCAGAAGAAGTGGAGCGGCTTGCTCAAGGAGATGTTCACCGAGGCCGACAACTTCTGGGTCAGCTACGAGAACGTGCAGGACCCGCAGCTCCGTGCGCTGCTGTTCGCGGCGACGGTGCTGATCGATATCGTCCACTTCGAGCGCGGTAATTAACCGCGCCAGGCGCTCCACGCGAGGAGCGCCCAGCCGACGAGGAATGCGAGCCCGCCGAGCGGCGTGATCGCTCCGAGCGCCTTCACGCCCGAGAGCGAGAGCGCGTACAGCGAGCCCGAGAACACGACGATGCCCGCCTGGAAGACCCAGCCGGCGGTCGTCGCGCTGCGCGTCGCGATGACGCCACACAGGATCATCGCGAGCGCGTGATACATGTGGTAGCGCGCGCCGGTCTCGAAGATCTCGAGCGCGGGCCGCTCGAGGCGCGCGCGCAGCGCGTGAGCGCCGAACGCACCGGCCGCGACGGCGAGCGCACCGTTGAGAGCACCGAGTTCGATCAGGGGAGAGCGAGCCATTACCCGAACCATACCCCGTCGCGAGCAGCTGCGTTGACGCACATGTCCTCCGGGCTGCCTCGGCACTGTGTTGTGCGAACAGCCTTTCACTGTCACGGCGAACCTCTCGGGCACCGCCAGAAACCGCATGGCACCTCGGTTGCTCTCGCAGCTGGCCAGGAGGAACACCACGATGAAATTCGCTTTGGTCTCGCTTGGTCTTCTCGTCGCTTCGAACGCGTTCGCGCAGGGCTCCGACGCAGCCACCGACGGTGCAGCCGCGCAGCCCGACGCCAGCCTCGGTGCTGGAGCACCGGCCCCCGCACCGGCCGCGCTGCCGCCGGCGGAGCCGAGCGGGCCGACGCTGCGCAATGGCTTCTCGCTGTCGGCGGGGCAGGAGTTCGGGACGACGGCGAGTGGCGCCGACATCTCGGGCCAGCTGTTCGGCGTCGACTGGCGCATCGGCGCGCGCATCAACGAGTCGTTGTCGGTGTATCTCGGCACGCACCTCTCGTTCGGCAATGCGTCGGTGGGCGGAGGCTCGGGTGCGACCGGCAACTTCGCGGCGGCCGCGATCGGTGAGTACCAGTTCCCGTTCCGCCTGTTCGTCGGCGGTGGCGGCGGCTACGGCGTGCTGAACCGCCCGAACGGTCCGCTCGCGCAGGTGCGCGTCGGTTACTACCCGTTCGAGCACAAGTCGGCCGGCAAGGCGCGCCGCCTCAACGTCGCGCTCGACGGGCGGTGGTACTTCGTCGACGACGCAGGCATGGGC